>NZ_JAMYTH010000055.1:0-25829 GCF_040322415.1 Mesorhizobium sp. M0152 | reverse complement strand
CTAAGGACCACCCCATTGCGCGTGCGCAATGGGGTGGTCCTTAGGGCCGCAACGACAGTGAAGGGCAGCCAGGGGGAGGCTTTCTTGTTCCGCGCGGAATGGCGGCGCAGTCGCCAGGGGAAGAAAGTCGCGACCGGCTGTTGCGGGTTTAAGAACGAGGCGCAGCGAAGCGAAGACGGCCTTCGGTCAGACCAGCCCCATCGAGGACGCAGGTGGTGGGCCTTTCCATGAAACCGCCGGCCAGACGACGGTCGAGCTCCCATCGGAATGATCACCGCAACTTCGACTAACGTCAGGCATCATCAAGCCTGGCCGTCCCCGTCACGCGTCATTGTAGAACGACGGATAGCTCGGAAAGAGACGCACCCGCCTCCTGATATCGGTCGAACGATGACGGGCCGCGAGGCGAGTCCCAGGAGCCCGATAATCTGCTGTTCAAGCAGGAGCGGCCGCATAGCGGACATCGATAGCCATCTTTGGGCTGGACGCCGGCACCAGCCGGCTGATCAGGGTTCGGCCCCGGGGTTACCGCCCGAACGGGGCCAGCCGCAAGGCGGGGCCTCACCCTGATGTGCTCTGCCGAGCGAACGACGCTTGCCAAACTGGACCATCACACGCCGCACATCCTTCATTTGGCCAAAGGTCGAGCTGGCCTTAGCCGGCCACGTCAAGATGTCGACCTAGTTGAGGCAATCCCGCCGAGTTATGCGCTTCTCTATGGTCTCGCGGCTCGGCTTATCCGCATGGAAATCCCGGTCGACGGTGCCGGGGGTAAAGCGGGAATCGATGCCCGATGCTTGCCCTCAGCGACGTTGGGGAGATTTCGCGCAAAGGGCAGCACATTCGGCGAGGCAACCAGCGAAGATGGTCGTAGACAACGACCGCTTCCCAGCAAGTATCGGCGAATATAGGGCAAAAATAACTGTGTGCCGCCATCAGGACGAAGGGGTCGATTGCACTCCCGCGCCCAGACTGATGACGCGAAAGCGGATCGGGGAGGGCTCGGCGCTCTCCCCCTGCAACAGCGGAGCGTGTAACATCAGGCCGCCCTCCCCAATTCCCGCCTGCGGCTGGAATTCGTGGAGATAATTGACCGCGCGTTGTGCGTGGGCGGCTGCCTGAAAGATCGCCCGCTTGTCGCTGCCCAGCAGGCTGGCCCAGCCCTGAATATAGGCGGCATGATCGGGTCTCGGCTCGAGCTCGGGGACGATATCGAGGTCTGCGCAGAGCATCGCAGCACCAAGCTCGACGAGCAATTCTTCGCGCGCCCGATCCGTGCGATCCTTGTGGTAGCGGCTGAGGTCCCTGTTCAGCCGCTGAGGAGCCGATGTCCAATGCAGGGTCTCGTGTGCTCTCGTGGCGACAAATGAAGCCATATCCCGGAAAACTTCCGGTGAGGGCAGCTGCATATGGTCGGTAGAGGGACAATAATAGGCCTTGTCTCCGCCATACCGCACAACCGCTCCAGTGTTGTCGAAAAAACGGTCGGCGTGCTCGATGCGCTGGACAGGATCGGCAGCAGGCTCTGGCGCCGTATGATAGTGCGGCGGCAGACCTTCAATCTGGTCGGCGCAAAACACCGTGTAGGCCTTGAGGAACGGAATACCCCGCTCGACTTCCTCGCCATGCGCGTCGGTTTCCGTCCTGGTGAAGCGGCTGGCGTAAACAACCATGGAGCCGGTCTCGCCCTTGCGAACATGACCCCCGAGCTCCGCACTCTGCTTGAACGTCATCCAGACCGGAGAGACAAAGCCCCTCGCGACCGCCTCCGACCACAAAAGCAGTGTATGATCCCTTGATACGGGAGGCCGTTGTGACGGAGCGGCCGTGTGATGCGACCGGTCGTATTCGCAACGCTCCACGGTTTGACCCATGGGCGCACGCCCTTCTCCAGATCCGCGACGATACGATCTGTGATTTTCGCGTAGATGTCGACGCGGGGCTTGTTGTTGTTCCTGTCCATTTCAAACCTCCATTCGAGGCCGCGCCAATCGCGGCCGTCACGAGGTCCGCACGCGCAGGATCGCAGGTCCGCGAACCCGCGGAGGATCGATGGGGAAGCTGAGAACCATCGCTTGCGGCCGCAACGTCAGTGGAGGACGGCGCAGCCGTTTCGCGGGACGAGGACCGGAGCAGGACCATCATTCGTGACGGCCGCGATTGCTCGCGGTCTTAACCACTTTGCCGTGTCCATCTTTGAGCCTGGTGCCTTTGGCACAGCAAAGAGGCGGCTCCCGAACGGACACCAGCCTCAGTATGAGAAGATCGGGCGGAGCCGAAGCTCCGCCCGATGGCAGTTAGCCAAGGGCCGCCATCTGGAGATCGGCTGCCTGCCGGTTGACGGTCTGGCCGGGGTTCTCGGTCTGGCGTTCGTAGGGCTTCCAGCTCTCGCCGACGATGTGCTCGTAGGCGGCAACGGCGCCCTCGGCGGCCATGCGCAGGGCATGTGCCTGAAGGCCCATTTCGGCGGCGAATTCGCGCTTGCGCTGGGCCTTGCTGTCGAAGCCGACCGGACCGTCAATGTCCTCGTCGCGGGTGTCATTGGCGAGCTTGGCTGTGGCATCCTTCGCCTCGGTGACGGCCTTGGAGTAAAACTGGCCTGCTCCAAAGGCGGAGCCGACATGGGACCCGACGATTCTTTGCAGGTGGATCTGCATGGCCTTTTCGGAAAGGCCCTCGGAGAGCGTATCGGCGCTTTCGATCAGACTGCGCTCATGGAATTCACGGATGCCGTCACTGTCGAGGATGGAGAGGCCGAAGCTTTCGGAAATGAGGGTCGCCTGGTGGCCATCCGGGCAGCAGAGCCGGACCCTTTCGAGGGTTGTGCCCTTGCGGAGCTGGACGACGCGGGCCTTGGCCTTGGTGGAGCGGGTTGAACTGGACATTGAGCTTTCCTTTCTAGCGATGCCCTTCAGGTGTTCCGGCCCTTGCCGGTCTTTCCTGCGGGTGCGGTCAAAAGGAACCGGCGGAAGCTGGACGCTTCAGGGTCCGGAGCCTGTCAGGCGAGCGAGGTTGGCTTGCGGACAAGCGGGGTCAGTTCTTCACTGGCCCTGCGCGGGACGCGGGCCAGCCTTGCCGAGATCGGCGGGATCCGGCCGCCCCGCGGCGCGATAGCGGCCTTGAAGCGGACTGCCGCCGGTTCAGACCGCAGCAAACCCGTCGGGAAGACCGGCAAGGGATGGATTCTGACATCGGCATGCGCGAGGAAATGCAGTGTTCATTCCCGCCGCCAATCCGCCTGCCCGCCAGGCTGCGCGAGGGACGTCAGCGGTTTGAACTTCGGCTCCTGCCGGTATAGATGAGCTGCGCCGGTCCGCCGCTGCGGATCAACTCTTTGGCCTGCACCCATGTCGGGCTGGCAGCTTAGCGTGTTCAACTCCGAAACGAGGGCAGCAATGACCGATCAGAATGATGACTACGTCTATGACGACACGACAGGGGAATGGCGACCAGCATCGGAGATGGCTGCCTTCTGCCGGGAAAATTGAAGTGCGCGATGCCGCCGGCAATGTGCTCGCCGACGGCGACTCCGTCGTCCTCGTCAAGGACCTCAAGGTCAAGGGTGCCGGCCAGGCCCTGAAGCAGGGCACGGTCATCAAGTCGATCCGGCTCACCGACGATCCCGAAGAAATCGATTGCCGACATGATGCGATCAAGGGGCTGGTGTTGCGAACGGAGTTCGTCCGCAAGCGCTGATCAGCGTGAGAGCGCATCGATTTCGTGCTGCCTTTCCTGTGTGATCGCGGCAAGGCTCGATCGATACCGTCCCAGAAAGGTCCTGGCATCAGCAGGGTTTTGGCTTTGGGGGTCGGTACGCTGGGGCTTGAGCTGCGGAATAATCGCCATCATCCGCCTCATGATCTGCCGGTCGATCATTTCGAGTTGGCGCTGTGTCTGGCGCCGAGCCTCCTCCATGCGAAAGAGCTGTGCGCGGCGGCCGGAGACGGACATTATGTCTCCCTCCCCTGGCAATCCATGAAGCTCGATGGCCCGCCATAGAGACGATGGCGCGCAACGTCGATGACGAATCCAAAGCGGCCGACATGGTATTCGTCGGTCGCAACGAGAAAGCGACGTTCCTCCGTGCCCGGTCCGCGCCTGCCGCCAGGGGTCGCGATAACCTCGGTGAAACCGGCCTGGTGCCCGGAACGGATCGCCGACACCACGATCCAGTCATCGGTATGCTTTTCGAAAAATGCCCGTTCGTCCTTTTTCGCGGATTGGCCGGGTTCGAGCACCCTCCCGTGGATCGCCTCCCAGGCATCCGGGTACCAGTCGCGTATCGACTTCTCCGCACAAGCCCTCTCGAAGTCCGTGAAGAGTTGGGGGAAGGCTTGGGCGACGGCCGCCCAATGGCAATCCTCTTCATACCAGCGATCATTGGCACGGAGCATCTGATGGACTTTGCGATTTCGCTCCGCCGACAGATGGAACCCGCCATGGCCTGCGGTTGAGTGAGCCACGACGCCCTCGGCATAGGCGGTCGCTCCCTGCGACGTCCCCCATGGCGTGTGGGCACGGGAGTGGATCTCGCGACGTCCGAGAGCCCCGCGCTGCCGCTGGTGAAGGGCGTTCTCCTCGACATGCGCGCGAAACGCCGCCTTGTCGGCAAGCTCTCCGGCATGGCCGTAGAAATCGCCGCGCGTCCATTCGGCCATGGGCCGGCGGATACGCCAGCCCGTGACAAGATAGTGCCGGCCATCGCGGGCCGGAAGAGCCTGGCGCCAAAAATGGTGTGGTGGTTGCGACGCCCGCCCATGGCGCGCGGACATCGACAAGTGCACAAGTGCTCGCTGAACACCGCCAGATCAATGTCGCTGGGCATTGCCTCTTGCCGAGCCACGACATGGCCGAGGTGCGCTGCCGCCCGCAAATATCGCGCGGCCGTGCCGGCACTATAGCCCTGCCGCTCGAGCGCGGCTGCGAAACCGTCAAGGTATGGTCCGCTTGGCCCGCTCCGCAAATGCCTCGGCAGCTTCGATGCCGAGAAGTAAATCTCCAACATGTTCGTCTCCGTTTCTGACCGGCCATTGGTGGCCGAGCTGATGGAGGCGCAGGACCGCGCGGTTATGGAGACAAAAAGCGCAACAATTCACCGAAAAATGCCGTTGCCGGCACCCCAACTCCCCATTACTGGATTTGCCCATAAGGCAGGTAATGGGCGTCGCCCATTACCTGCCGCAACCGGCATTGTTCCAAGTGCCAGGGCGCGGCCGCGCGTACATGGCTCGCCGAGCGCGAAGCCGATCTGCTCCCGGTCGGATACTTCCACATCGTCTTCACGCTGCCGGCCGAAGTCGCCGAGATCGCGTTCCATAACAAGGCGCTGATCTATGATCTGCTGTTCAAGGCGGCATCGGAGACGATGCTGACGATCGCGGCCGATAGCAGGCATCTCGGCGCCAGGATCGGCATCACCGCCGTCCTCCACACCTGGGGCTCGGCAATGACGCATCATCCGCATGTCCACATGATCGTACCAGGCGGCGGCATCGCGCCAGACGGAAGCCGGTGGATATCGTCGCGTCCGGCTTTTCTCCTTCCAGTGCGCGTGCTCGGCAAACTGTTCCGCCGGCTCTTCCTCACCCGGCTGGTTACGCTGCACGAGGCCGGACGGCTCAGCTTCTTCGGATCGATGGCGCACCTGGGCGACCGCCGGGCATTCCTGCGGCACCTGTCGCCAGTCCGGAAGAAGCGCTGCCGAGTAGGTGGGGGCGTTACTGCCCCCACCCCTCACAGACCCGGACGTGCAGTTTTCCCGCATCCGGTTCCTCATGGTAGAGTTTCGCTCACGGTGGCAAACGAATGAAGAATCCTGGCTGGCGGCAGCGGATGGCGTTTCAGGATTTCGTTAAGGCGGGTCCATCGGAACACGCTTTGACGATCTCGCCGAGATAGCCATTTCTGCCATATCCTCACGACCTGGTGGGCGAACCATCGCAATCGCCGAGCATTTCCCCCGACGCCATAATAGGCGAAGTGGCCCCGCATCATGGACGAGAGATGGCGATGCTGATCGCGGATCGACCAGTTCCGGTGTTTCCGGCACCAGTCACTTACCGCACCCAGCGCACGGGCAAAACGGCCCTTGGCGGTGACTTGCATCACCATGTCCTTGCCTCTGCGCGACCCTCCCCACACGTGGGTCAGGCCGAGAAAGTCGAAGTTGGTGCCTTCCGTCTCCGGATGCCGTGTGCTCTCCGTCCTTCGCGGGCGAAAGTCGACGAGACGCGTCTTGTCGGGGTGGAGCGTAAGCCCGAACCGTCCAAGACGTTTGTCCAGCACCGCCAGGACACGCAGGGCGTCGACGATGTTGTCGAACGCCATGAGCGCATCGTCAGCGTAGCGGGCAATGGTACAGCCCCCACGGAGCCTCGGCCGCACCTCGGTCTCGAACCATTCGTCCAGCACGTGGTGCAGGAAGATGTTCGAGAGGCAGGGCGAGACCACGCCTCCTTGCGGGGATCCTTCGGCCGTTCGGCGCAGAAGACCGTCTTCGACGGCTCCTGCATTCAGCCATTTATCGATCATCCGTCGGATGACGCCGTCCGTGACTCGCTGGTCGAGGAACGCCCGGAGGTGAGAGTGCGGAATCGAGTCGAAGTACTTCTGTATGTCGAGATCGATCACCCAATAGAGCCGCTTTGCCCACAGCACGTTCTGCATATTGCGGAGCGCCTGATGGGCCGAGCGGCCCGGTCGGAACCCGTACGAGCAGGGGTAGAAATCCTCCTCATAGACGGTCTCCAGCACCATCGTAATGGCGCGTTGCGCCACCTTGTCCTCGAAGGTCGGAATGCCGAGCATCCTTTGCGACCCATCCGCCTTGGGTATATAGGCCCGCCGGACCGGCGGCGCACGATATCGGCCGGACTTGATGCGCTCCAGGAGGTCCAAAAGTCTGGTCTCCAGGTTCACCTCATAGTCCGCCGCAGTGACGCCGTCGATGCCGGGGGCACCATCCTTGCGGGTCAGCCGGTAGGCCTCCTTCATCCAGTCCAGATCGATGACATGGTGGAGCGAGCACAGCGCCACACCCCGTTTCGTCCTCGCCAGTTCGGCTATCCGTTGTCGGTTCGTAGACAGGTTTGTGGGGTTCAGAGCCCCCTCCCATGTTTCAGGTCAACGGTTCTCTACACATGACGCCTCCCTTCGCTCCGTCGGGTCCCGGTGAGCCCAGTTCCCCGTCTTCACTGCTACTATGAAGGCGCTACGACTTCCCGCTCACGCATACCTGCTCCCTTATAGTTTCGGTCACAGGCCCCACATGCGCCTCCCATGTTCGTGCTCGCCGAGGCGCTCCCGATGAGCGTGGAGGACGCTCATCGAGCCTGGACCCATGGTCAACCGGCGGTCCCTGTTCCGGCGTACTTCGCTTGTGGACGTAAGAGGGATCTCACAGGTTCCCTGGCGATCCATCCCATGCCTTTGCCCTGCTCCAAGACCCCGGCCGAGTCGCCAGAACCTCGCCCTTGGCGGTTCCGACGATGCTGCCCCCGGCCACCCACGCCGAAGGCCTCCGCATGCACATAATCTCGAGGCTGACACATGGCTTCAGCATCCGCTGTCTACGCTTCACGAGCGACGTTGCCGTCGCCCATGCAAGACTCGCTTCCGGCTGGCGGGCTGCGCCTTTGCCGGGAGGGGGTCGAACCCTCTGGATCGCTTCGAAAGGTTTCAGGATCTACATTCCATTCTCCTTTCCAGGGCTTAGCCTGTCGCAAGGGTCGTCTACGCCAAGCCGCCATTTGGCGGGCCAGACCAGGTGCTGGCCTATCTCGGCCGCTATACCCACCGCGTTGCCATCGCCAACTCTCGCCTGATCAGCATGGCTGACGGCAAGGTCGCGTTCCGCTGGAGGGATTATCGCCAACGCGGCAAGTCGAAGGTCATGACGCTCGATGCGCACGAGTTCATCCGACGCTTTCTGCTGCACACCCTGCCGGATGGCTTCCATCGTATCCGCCACTACGGCTTCCTCGCCAACGGCCATCGTGCCGCAAAGCTCGAATTGTGTCGCAGGTTGCTGGACGCTCCGTTGCAGAAGGATGCGGCATCTGGAGACGAAGGCGCCGTCGCCAGCGCCCTCTCGACAACTCACCGCTGCCTCTGTTGCGGTGGCCAGATGGTCACACTGAGCATCTGGCGGTGCGGACAAGCGCCTCCTCGCCCCTTCTGGAACGACACGTCATGATCGCGCCCAACGCGTCCAGGTCACCGCGTACAGCATCGGCCGCAATGCGCGCCGGCATGCGGGGTTTTGACCCGCCTCATGCAGGTGGACACTGCCGGCCTGATGACGGCCAGCGTTGCGATGACGCTGAGCCCAACCAACGCCAAAACTTCCTTGCCTATACGGTTGTGACCCGCCACCATCCCATCCAGGGGGACCTTCGAGAACTCGTCCGTCACGATCCCGACTGCCCCTCCAGGCTACAATCCCCATAGCGCCAGATCGCCCCGCGGCTTCGCTCAATCCGGCTTGCAATGAGGTCCGCTGCCGAGCCCGCATGCCACGCTCGTGCCCACGGACCTCACAGAAGCCTCCAGATTCCTTTGTGTGCTTTTGAATGATTCAAGCCTCATTTTGGAGGCTTTAATGATTCGAACGGTGCTGACGGACGAGCAATGGGAGAAGATGGCGCCGTATTGCCTGGGCAAGGCGACGGATGCCGGACGCAGCGGCAAGAACAATCGCCTGTTTCTGGAAGCGGTGCTCTGGAAGGCACGCACGAATAGCCCTTGGCGGGATCTTCCAGAGGAGTTCGGCGACGCCTCTGCGCTCCCATACAGCCGTGGCAACAAACCTACACAGCGTCCGCCGAGGTCGGACATGCGACACAGCTGCGTTCGAGTACCGTATTGTTCCGAACCGATTTATCGTTTGGCACGGCATATGCTTGATCATTCGCAAATACGTTGCGGACGCCATCGCATGTTCACTATCACCAACCAAAAGGATCCGGAAATGTCCAAGATCACAGACAATAGCCAAACCGCCGAAACCAACGAATTCCAGGCATTCGACCCCAGCAAGGCAATTGATCAGTTCCACGCAGTCGCCGAAAAGGGCGTCGAGCAATCGAAAGAAGTGCTGGCCAAATTCCAGTTCGGCGCTGATGAGATCCAGAAAGTGCTCAAGTCGACCTTAGAAACCGCGAGGTCGGTCGGCAATGAGCTGTCGCTGGCGACGATCGCTGCGCTGCGCGCCAATGCCGAAGCCGACTTTTCGCATCTTGAAGCCCTAGCCGGCGCGAAGTCGATGTCCGCGGTAATTGAGCTGCAGACCACATTCCTAACCAAGCGGGTCGAAATGGGAGCCGAGCAGGCTAAGGATTTTCGGGCCCTCACTACCAAGGCGGTGACCGAAATCTCCAAACCGGTCAAGGACGTCTTCGAGAAGAGGCTCCGGGACGTCAAGGCCGCCTGATAAGCGTAGCAGTCCGGTCCTCTGACACGGGGACCCGACTGATGTCACCGCACCGTTCCCGACGGCAACGTACGAAGCTGGGAAGTAACTGGTGGTCACGCAAGCTCATTGAGGTATCGCGTCGCAAAGGCTCTGTCGCCAACCTTAGGGTAAGCGGAGCTTGGCAGGGAACACTTCTCAGTTATGGAGGAGCACGTCTTGCTGACGTAGCGGCCCTTGCCATGCTGAACCAAGATGACGCACGTTCGCTGTCGATTTCGGCGACCTTCAGACCGGCGGTCTCGGAGGAGCGAAGTCCCGTGGCATAGGCCGTGGTCAATGCCATGCGCGTCTTCAGGCTGGGCACCGCCTTCAGAGGTTCGGTCGCAAACTCCAGCTGAGGTCGCAAGGGCAGGTTGAGCGTCACGCGGCGCTCATGCGGCGAGCATTTCGAACTGCTTGGCAATGGAGGGCGTCCATTGTAGGCAAACCTGGCCTGTCCTTTGCGCATCAAATGAACATCTCGATGCCCGAGAGGATAATTTCGGCGGTTGTGGTTGACTTGAAGCCGAGCATGGACCGGACGCGGCGCTTGATGCGCCTATGATCCTGCTCGATGCGGTTGTTGAAATACTGGGTCTTGCGGATGCTGATCGACTTCAGTGCTCGTCGCGATCGATGCCGCAGGCGATTCAAGATCGCAAGGTCGGATGGCCTCGTGATTGGTCTGGCTGCCGTCGATGGCGATACGTTCCGGCCTGCCATGGCGCTGCAGGGCCTTCGGTAAGAAGCGTTTGGCCGCCGGCAGGTCACGGTTTTCGCTGAACGACCGTATCGCCCACGCTGTCGACGGCGCGGTAGAGATACATCCCGCGACCGCGCACCCGGACATAAGTTTCATCAACGTGCCACTTGCCGGTGACCGGACGTTTTCTCCGGTTGAAGCGTTCAAGCAGCAGAGGCGAAAAATGCACGACCCAGCAGTGGACAGTGGAATGGTCGACGTGAATGCCGAACATCAAGCCTTTCGAATGTGCGGAACTCGGCAAGCTCGATCCCGGTCAGGTACACATTCGTCATCGGCCAGTCTCCCTCGTGCGTACCAGGCGCTCGACCATCGTATCCATATCCTCGCCAGCTCGACGATATCAATCCAGTCCGGCGCAATATCTTCCGGCAGCCCCGCCTCGATCAGCAGCTTCGCGGCAAGACCCTGATTATAGTCGAGCTGGGCGTCCTGCCGTTCCGCGACATCGTCCCACGGCGCCGCAAGGAAGGTCCGAGCACGGAATTCGTCATAGGATTGGTCGAGGCGTCTGGGATTGGGAAGCCAGATCACCTTTCGGCACCCCGTCTCCTCTCGCTCGGCGATGTCGATCACGTAACGCCAGTCCGTATCGAGGGCGGCATCGACCGCACATACCGAGATGTGCGCGTTTATGATTTCCGCGCGCAGCATGTAGGATCGCGCGATCACCATTTGGCTGTGGAAGCAGCCGCAGCGTTTTTTGCATTTCCGCCTTTGTCCCCAGCGTCACGGGCGCCACAATCGCCGGGTGCGCGCCAAGCCGGATCCCGTAAGCAATCGGTGGCAGCGGCACGCCAAGCTTCAGCGGTTCGTGTCCATCCATGATTCGATTGCCAACCTGTTCCACTTTCCCCGCAATATGCTGTCATCTGCTCAACATCGAGACCTGCGTAACGCCGCCATGCAAATCTGGAACAAAATCGCGTGTGTCGCCGCAGCGTGACAGCCGTCCCGGCCAGCTATTGCTGCATGAAGCCGCTGATAACCTTACAGTGCCGCCACACCGCATGGGCGATGATCTCAGCCGGAAAGCGGTGGCGCCGGTAGAGCGGATCACAAACCTTCAACATGATCGTCCGATCGCAGATATCCGTCACCCATCAGTTAACATTACAGTGCCATCGGGCCGGTGCCGGACCTTTGTCGCCCAGGCTCCACCCTTTCCAAAAGAGACAGCCTCTCCGCTTCGAACGGAGGGGCTTTCTTCATGGCCGAAATTTTGATCACGCGACCGTGTTCGTGTTCTTGCCTTGGTCCGCCCTTATATCTGCACTGCAACATTGGTCGGCGATGGCTGCTTCCTTCCGTGACGTTGGGCAGGCTGGCGCATCAGGATGATAGGAACGCCATGACGAAAAACGGCAAGGCGGAGGAAAAGAAGAAGATCAACATCGCGCTTCAGGGAGGTGGCTCGCATGGTGCCTTTTCCTGGGGCGTGCTCGACTGCTTGCTCGAGGATGGCAGGCTGGAGATATCAGCGGTTTCCGGCACCAGCGCCGGCGCCATGAACGCCGTGGCTCTGGCCGATGGCTTCGTTCGCGGCGGTGTAGAGGGCGCGCGGCAAAAGCTCGACGATTTCTGGGGCGCGGTGGCGGCGAAGGGCCGGTTCAGCCCGGTGCAGCGTATGCCGTGGGATGTCGCCTGGGGCAATTGGTCGATCGAGAACACGCCGGGTTATGTCTTCTTCGACACCATGTCGCGGGTGTTTTCGCCCTATGTCGCCAACCCGCTTGGTCTCAATCCGCTGCGCGACGTGGTCGAGCGGGAGATCGATTTCGGCAATGTCCGCGCCTGCAAGTCGATGGAACTGTTCATTTCGGCGACCAATGTCGAGACAGGCCAACTGCGTGTCTTCTCCGACGGCGAGATCGACCTCGACACGGTGATGGCTTCGGCCTGCCTGCCGCAGCTGTTCCGCGCGGTGGAGATCAAGGGCGTGCCCTATTGGGACGGCGGCTATGGCGGCAATCCGGCGCTTTATCCCTTCTTCAAGACGGCGGCGACCGAGGATGTGCTTCTGGTGCAGATCAATCCGGTGGTGCGGGAGGGAACACCGGGGAGCGCCAACGAGATCCAGAACCGAATCGACGAGATCACCTTCAACGCCGGGCTGCTGCGCGAATTCCGCTCGATCGCCTTCGTCAAGGAACTGATTGCCGCCGGCCGTCTGCCGCATGGCGAATACCGCGACATCCGCATGCACCGCATCGATGCCGACGAAGCGTTCAAGGACCTCTCGGCATCGTCGAAGGTCAACGCCGAATGGGCGTTCCTGACCTATCTCAGAGACCTTGGCCGCACCGCCGCGACCGACTGGCTGGAAGAGAATTACGACGCCGTCGGCAAGCATCCGACGCTCGATCTGTCGGGCGAACTCGATGACGGTTTCAAGCCGGTGCGCAGCCCCGCACCTGGCCGGCGGGTCAAGGAATTCCTCGCTGTGCGCAAGAATCCCGAGGTGGTTCGCCGTCGGGCCTGAGCTCGCCATGTGCCGAAGAGGCCGATAGCCGATCCGCGTCAGGCGCTGCCGGCAACCAGCGCGTGTGAGGAGCGCATCATCATGCTGACGCCTGCTGCCACATCGTGCCAGCGATACCGCGCGTGATCGCACGGTATTGCTGAAGACCGTCGAGCGGGCACCGTAAAGTTATTGGACAGTGGATCCCAGTTGATGTGCCTTGTCGGATGTCAGGCGGCAGCGAGATGTGCAATTTCGCGCCAGGTTGCCGTGGCGGCACGGCGAAGATCGCGATGGTCGCAGGATGAGAGGGCGTGGCGGGGAAAGTGAAACAGGTTGGCAATCGGATCGTGGATGGACGCGAAACGCTGCAGCTGGCGTGCTGATTTGAAGGGTGCTGTCACGTTGTTTGAAGAAGGGGCGCATGAGACCCTCGGCACCCGCTGCTCAGGCAAGCCGCGGGCTTGCGGCGTTCCATTCGGCGATGGCCTGAAGGCGATGTTTTCGGTTCTGGGAAGCGGAGCGGTTTATATGGGATGGAACGAAGAGGTTGCGGACGGCGGAGAAGATGGAGACGAAGTGCTGCAATGACCCGATCGACCGGAAACCCTGGCGTACACGTTCTCGTTTGCGCAACGGGAGGTGAGAATTCGGTTCTGTCGCAAACCTGGAAATGGCGTTGTGAACGGCCATTTCGGCCTGTCCGTCAGGCAGCGAAGATATCGTATTGCTCAGCGATCGACAGACTGGGATTGTAGGCATACCTCGCGTGTCGCTTGCGCATCATGTGGATCATCTCGATGCCGGAGAGGATAACCACGGCGCTCGCCTGCGACTTGAAGCCGAGCATGGATCGAATGCGGCGCTTGATACGTCGGTGAGGTGTTGTCACGTTGTTGAAGAAGGGGCGCATGAGACCCTCGGTACCCGCTGCTCAGGCAAGCCGCGGGCTTGCGGCGTTCCATTCGGCGATGGCCTGAAGGCGATGTTTTCGGATCTGGGAAGCGGAGCGGTTTATGGCGGAGAAGATGGAGACGAAGTGCTGCAATGACCCGATCGACCGGAAACCCTGGCATACACGTTCTCGTTTGCGCAACGGGAGGTGAGAATTCTCCGCCCGGTTATTCAGGCCTTTGTGCGACCGATGCTCGACATTTGGCATGAGCTGTCGTCGTGCTGCACTGTAAGACCGCAGCTTGTCCGTGATCATGCGCTTGGGCGCCATGCCCTGCCTCTTCAGCAGTCGGATCAGCAAGCGCTTGGCAGCCTTGGTATTGCGGCGGGTCTGGACGATTTCATCGAGCACGTAACCTTCCTGATCGACGGCACGCCACAGCCAGTGTTTCTTGCCGGCAATGGTGATCATCACCTCGTCGAGGTGCCAGACTTCATTTGAAGAAGGCGGCTTGCGGTGAATGCGCGAGCGTAATCGGGGCCGTGCTTTCGGCCCCATCGGCGGATCGTCTCGTAGGAAACCACGATGCCGCGCGCTCCAGCAGCATTTCCTCGACGTGGCGCAGGCTCAACGGGAACCGGAATAAAGCCAGACGGCGCGGGCGATGATCTCCGGCGGAAAGCGATGGTTCTTGTAACGAGCGGCAGCGTCAGAGGATGTGTTGCAACGTTTTTGTTACTCGCGAGTGGCAAGGGTCCTTCAACCATTTCGGAGGATTGCGATGTTCAAAGGCCGCCAGTTCGACCAATCTGTGATCCTGCTTTGCGTGCGCTGGTACCTGGCCTCACATGGGCTTCTTGGGGTCAAGGATTAAATTCAGCAACGCATGAGCAGAACTCCAGGACTGTTTCGGCATCCAAGGTCTGAGCCCGATTTGCATGACCGGTCGTCTCCGAGCACGATCAACCTCACATGCGGTCGCCGTTCAGTACGGCTGCACCAATATCCCGCTTGCGGCGGGCAAGGGCTCAGGAGGATGAAACCATTCTACAAAACGGGCATTCAGGCCATGCCAGGTATCGGTTCATCCACCTGGATCGGCCAGGACTGATCGGGTCCTGGCGGATTACGGGATTAGGGTCAAACAGCCTTCATCACGGCGCCTTCGATCCCGATGCCGGCGGTTACATACTTCCAGAGTGCGACTAGCAGCTTGCGGGCGAGCGCCACAATCATTGTCTTACGCATCCGCCCGCCGTGTTGCTGAACGCGTCCACGGAGCCAGAGAGCAAGCGCCGATTGCGGTTGATGGCGCAGCCATAGCCAGGCGAGTTGAACCATCGTCGTTCGCAGCCGCGGATTGCCGGATTTCGACACGCCTTGCTCACGATCGATCGATCCGCTTTGCCAAGGCGTCGGCGCAAGGCCGGCGTAGGCCGCCACTTGCCGTCGGTTGTCCAAATGGCGGAACAACCCTTCCGACCAAAGCATGGCAGCAAACTCCGGTCCGATGCCCTTCACGTCTAGCAACATCGCCGCCGAGGTGGGTGTTGCCGTGTCTTGCGCCTCGGCCAGCAACGCGGCTCGCTCCGTCTCCACGGCCTTGACTTGCTCGAGAATCAGTTCCAGCCGATCGAGTTCGCGGCATATCTGCGCTTTGAGATGCGCTGGCAGCGCTCGGCCATCGCCGGTCCGCAGTTCCTCAAGCCGTGCCCGCCGATCGCGGCGCAGCGGTTCGTATCCGAAGATGCCCTGTGCAAACAACAATCCCTTGATACGGTTGACGTGGCTCACCCGTTCGCCGGTTAGCACCTTGCGCTCTCGAGTAATGCGACGGCGGTCTTCCTCTTTCCGGCTGGGGGCCTTGACCATCGCGCACACCCGCGGCTCGCCGCGCTTGTAGGCCAGCAGCGTCCGCACCATGGCTTCGCCGTCGATCCTGTCGGTCTTCGCCCGCCGGCGACGCCGAGAGGTCGCGATCGAGGCGGGATCGACGACGTGGCTTTCGATCCCTTCAGCCTGCAGTACGCGGTGGAGCCAGAACCCGTCGAGACCGCTGGATCACAATGATCGGAAAGTGTCGTTCCGTTCGCGACAGCGCCTTCTCACGAAGCCATGAAAGGCGCGCCAGCAGCCCGGCGACAGCGACGTGATCACCCAGCTTGACCGGCTCAGTTCCAATGAGACGAAAATCGCGCAGAGATTGGTGCGGATGGCGGTCGGTGTTTCGGATCGGTCAGTTGAAATATGCATGGTCGTCTCCACAGGGTTGGTTCAGCAACCTCACTCTGTCAGAGAGCCGATCGCTTTCCACGCCCATGGAATCTACAATCTGAGCCTGCGCGATCTGGAAGAGATGATGGCCGAACGCGGCTTGAAGGTCGACCACACGACCATCCACCGCTGGACGGTCCGTTTCGCGCCCTTGTTGCTTTCGGGTCCGAGGAAGCCCCGCTTGCCGACGCCACGGGCCTCGGAGCCATCGAACGAGGCGGAAGCCGTGTGCGTGTCGACGACAAGCGGATGATCAACGCCCGCGCAGACGTCAACCAGCTCCTGCCGCTCAAATACCGCTGGGCGTGGGAAAAATACCTGTCCGGCTGCAACAACCACTGGATGCCGAACGAGGTGTCCATGCAGGCTGACATCGCGCTGTGGAAGTCGAAAGACGGGCTGACCGAGGACGAGCGGCGCATGTTGAAGCGCAATCTCGGTTTCTTCGCCGCGTCCGAAAGCCTGGTGGCGAACAACATCGTGCTGGCAATTTGCCGCCATCTCACCAATCCCGAATGCCGACAGTATCTGCTGCGCCAGGCCTTCGAGGAGGTGGTGCACACCCACACCTTCCAGTACATCGTCGAAAGTCTCGGCCTCGACGAGGGCGAGCTCTTCAACATGTATCGCGAGGTGCCGTCGATCACCGACAAGGCGGCATGGGCGCTGAAGCACACCCAGCATCTCGACGATCCGGATTTTCGCACCGGCACGCCGGAAGCGGACCAAGCCTTCCTGCGCGACCTCGTCGCCTTCTACGTGATCTTCGAGGGCATGTGGTTCTACACCGGCTTCGCACAGATCCTGTCGCTCGGCCAGCGCAACAAGATGGTCGGCATCGCCGAGCAGTACCAGTACATCCTGCGCGACGATCTGATCCATCTGAACCTTGGCATTGACGTCATCAACCAAATCAAGATCGAGAACCCGCATCTCTGGACCGCGGCGTTCCAGGACGAGGTTCGCGGTATGATCAAGACGGCGGCCGATCTCGAGGCCTCGTATGGCAGGGACACGATGCCGCGGGGATTCCTGGCTGAACGCGGCTCTGTGCGAGCAGTACATGCACTTCATTGCGAACAGGCGCTGCGCGCAACTCGGCCTTTCCCCGGTCTTCGCGGAGGTCGAAAATCCGTTTCGCATGGATGTCGGAAGCCATGGACCTGAAGAAAGGAGAAGAACTTCTTCGAGACCCGGGTGATCGAATACCAGAACGGTGGAGCGCTGGCATGGGACTGAGTGCCGAGCATCATGTTGCACGCCGTCCGATAGCGGGCCTGCCGCAGGCGGAGGACGTATTCGTATCCTGGCTGCTGGCCCAGCCCGAAGGTTCCGATCTTGCCGCGGCCGCGGACATCGACATCCGTCGTCTTGACCGATACGAAGGACGGCATCCAGGCCCGCAGAAGCTGGCCGAGCTGTTTCGGGAGTTCCAGCGCTGCCTGAGCGCAGACCCCGTCGCCGAAGAGACCCAATGAGCGCAAGGTGCTCATCATAGGTATCGGCGCCGGCAACCCGGACTTCGTCACGATCCAGGCGGTCAACGCCATGAACCATGGTGGACGTGTTCTTCATCCCCGACAAGGGAATTGAGAAGGATGAGCTGGCGCGTGTCCGGCGCGAGATCCTCGAACGTCATGTTCGGGATCGGCCATTCCGAACGGTCGAATTCAAGGCGCCGGAGCGCAAGCGAACCGGCGAATATGAGGTGGACGTTTCGGATTGGCATGACGATGTCGAGGCGGCTTACAGCAAGCTGATCATGGAGGAACTCGATGCCTCCGAAACCGGGGCCTTTCTGGTCTGGGGCGATCCGACGCTTTACGACAGCACGATGCGCATTTTGGACCGGCTGAAGGAGCGCGGAGAGTTCGAACTCGACTACGAGGTACTTCCCGGAATCAGCAGCATTCAGGCACTTGCCGCGAGACACAAGGTTGCCTTGTGCAATATCGGCCGGTCGATTCTGATTGACCGGCCGGACGATGGCGGAGGGTTTTCCCAACAATGTCGACAGCGTCGTCATCATGCTGAATGCGGAGAAAGCGCTCCGCGCCGTCGACGGTGATCTCGACATTTACTGGGGAGCTTACGTCGGCATGCCCGACGAAGTACTGGTCGCGGGAAAGCTCAAGGAGGTGATCGACGATATCGAGCGTATCCGCGAAGAGGCGCGGGCCGGCAAAGGCTGGATCATGGACACCGTTTTGATGAGCCGCGGTACGTCATCGTCCGGTTCTTCGCATTGACGACGTTGAAGCGCCCGGCGCTCCGCATTATGATCTGCGATCATGAGAACCACCACCACGATACATGACAGCTCGACCAGCGCACGCCAGAGCGTTTGGGTGGTTCTTGTCGTTGCTCTGAGCATTGTCTTCAGCCTCGCGCTCGCCTGCGCCACGCCGTTTGCGGCAATCGCGACGGTTGCCGGCGCCAACATGTCCCGCCGGGGAGCGCTGCTGCTGACCAGCATCGCGTGGTTGGCAAATCAGGCGGTCGGCTACGTGTTTCTCGGCTATCCGACGACATGGGACAGCTTCGCCTGGGGTGCAGCTATCGGCATCGCGGCTGCCCTCGCCACAGGTGCGGTGCTGTTGTTGCGCGGCCGGATCGCTTGGCGGTAGGCTACGACCAACGCCTTGAGCACATCAGATCCGCCACCAGGGGCAGGAAGCGGCCGCGGGTCTATTTCGAGGAATGGGACGAGCCGCTCATCAGCGGCATCGGCTGGGTCTCGGAACTGATCGAAGTCGCTGGCGGCGATGATATCTTCCCGCAAAAAACGAAAGCCAAGGCGGCCAAGGACCGGGTCGTCACGCCAGAAGAGGTTATTGCTGCTCAGCCCGACATTGTCCTGGCTTCCTGGGGCGGCAAGCGGGTTGTGGCGGAGAGGATCAGAGCGCGGCCGGGCTGGGACCGGATTCCTGCCGTGCGCGACAATCGCATCGTCGAGATCAAGTCTCCGCTCATACTGCAGCCAGGGCCTGCGGCACTGACGGATGGGCTCGACGCCATCATCGCAGCCCTATCCGGCATTCGATGAGCTGGCCGATCCTTTCTGCTTCAATGCGGCGACACGCATCGCAAAGGGCAACATAGCTCAAATCTAGATATGGCCATGGCCGCTTGATCAAGGCAGCGCGATTGGCTACGAGGGAGTGTCGGTTTCCGCAAGGAAATAACAGGGAATTCGGCGCGGTCTTCTTCGGCCGCGAAACGAAACTGCCCCCGCAACTGTAGGCGGCGAGTCCATCTCGATCATGCCACTGGGATTAGCCCCCGGGAAGGCCGAGACGGACGATGACCCGTCAGTCAGGAGACCTACCTACGTCTGTAACTGAACGCGCCGGGCGGGGTTGTCCGGGGAGGTTGTCGATGTCGTTAGCCACACCTGAGGTGCAGCCGCATCATGTCCTTACGGGCATGAGCTCGATCATTGTCGTCCTGGCCCCAGTCCTCCGATCCCCGCCATCAACCGATCGGAGATCTTCGCGCCATGACTGTTTCACGCCTGGCACTCGCTGCCTCTAGCTTTGTATTCTTCACGGCCGCCGCCGGGGCCGAACCGACCAAATATCCGCTGACCCTCGAGAACTGCGGCGAAACGCTGACCTTCCAGAAGGCGCCCGCCTCGACTGTCACGGTCGGACAGGCGGCGACCGAGGTGCTCTATTCGCTCGGCCTCGGCGACAAGGTTACCGGCACCACGGTCTGGTTCAACGAGGTGCTGCCGGAGTTCAAAGAGGTCAACGACAAGGTCGAACGCCTGGCCGACAACGATCCGAGCTTCGAAAGCGTCGTTGCCAAGAAGCCGGAACTGGTAACCGTGCAATTCATTTGGCACGTCGGACCGGACGGCATCGTCGCCACGCGCACGCAGTTCCACGATGTCGGTATCCCGACCTATGTGCTGCCGGCCGACTGCGTGGCGAAGGACAACACGGTCGGCGTCGACGGGACGCGCAGCGAGCTCTTCTCGACTGCGTCCATCCATCAGGGCGCGCGAGAACTGGCGCAGATTTTCGACATCCAGGACAAGGGCGAGCAACTCGTCGCCAGCCTGACCGAACGCGAAGACAAGGCGATTGCGGAAGCGAAGGCGCTCAACCTCAAGGACGTCTCGGCCGTGTTCTGGTTCTCCAGCGCCGAGATGGACATCGATCCCTATGTGGCGGGACGCAAGGGCGCTCCCGCCTACATGATGGACAAGCTCGGCATCAAGAACATCATCGAGTCCGACGAGGAGTGGCCGGTGGTCGGCTGGGAGACCATCGCCAAGGCCAACCCGACGTTGATCGTGATCGCCAAGATGGATCGCCGGCGCTTCCCCGCTGACGACTATGAGAAGAAGCTGGAGTTCCTCAAGACCGATCCGGTCGCCAGCCAGATGGAGGCGGTGAAGAACAACCGCATCGTCGTCATGGACGCGCACGCCATGGACGCGACCATCCGCACCATCGCCGGCATCGAGGTGCTGTCAAAGTCGCTCAAGGATTCCGGACTGGCCCAGTGAGCCTGACCGCCTCGCAAGCGATCTACGTCTCCCGGCTCGGCCGGGGGACGCTCTGCTTCGCGGCGCTCCTCGCGGCGGTGCTTGCCGGCACCTGCATCGGCGAGACGCCGATCCCTGTCTCGACCGTCGTACAGATTTTGGTCAACAAGATCCTTGGTTCGGCATACGTACTCGACCCGATCGACATGGGGATCATTTGGAACTATCGCCTGCCGCGCGCGATCATCGCGGCCTGTTGCGGATCGGGTCTGGCAATCTCGGGCATGGTGTTGCAGTCGCTGCTGCGGAATGCACTTGCTGACCCGTACCTGCTGGGGATTTCCGCAGGAGCCTCGACCGGCGCGGTTGCGGTGACGGTCGCCGGCCTGGGCGCCGGCGCGATTTCGATGTCGCTCGGCGCCTTTGTCGGCGCTGTTGCGGCCTTCACCCTGGTGGCGATGCTGGCGCGGGCGGCCGGCGGCAGCGTGACGCGTCACGGTACCGGTCAGATCGTCCTTGCGGGCATCGCCGGATCGCAGCTCTTCAATGCGCTGACATCCTTCATCATAACCAAATCCGCCAATGCCGAACAGGCGCGCGGCATCATGTTCTGGCTGCTCGGCAACCTGAGCGGCGCCCGGTGGCCGGATGTCTGGCTGGCGGTGCCGATTGCGCTGGTCGGATTGGCCGCCTGCATCTGGTTTGCGCGCGCCCTCGACGCTTTCGCATTCGGAGCGGAATCGGCGTCGTCTCTCGGCGTGCCGGTCCGCACCGTGCAGGTGATCCTCATTGGCATCACGGCGCTCGTTACCGCCGTCATGGTCAGCATTGTCGGATCGATCGGCTTCGTCGGTCTCGTCATTCCCCATGCCGCGAGGTTCCTGGTCGGGGTGCGGCACGGCCGGCTCGGGCCAACGACGGCGCTCGTCGGTGCAGCATTCCTCATCGCCGCGGACGTGCTGTCGCGCACCATCATTCCTGGACAGGTGCTGCCGATCGGCGTCATCACGGCACTGGTCGGAGCGCCGGCCTTTGCGCTGATCCTGATCCGTGGGCGGCGCACGCCATGATATTGGAGACGCGCAATCTCGGCTGGTCGGTTCGCGGCAAGCCGATCGTTTCGGGCGTTGATCTCGTCGTCCATGAAGGCGAAACACTCGGTCTCGTCGGACCGAATGGCTCCGGCAAGTCGACGCTGATGAAACTGCTGGCAGGCATCCGGCAACCCACGTCAGGCGATGTTCGCATCAAGGGTGAAGCGCTTCGCGCGATGCCGCGTCGCGCCGCCGCGCAAACGATCGCCTTCCTCGAGCAGCAGGCCGAAACGACGGAAGCTATCACGGTGAAGGATGCGGTCGAGCTTGGCCGTACGCCTTGGCTGACCCCGTTGCAACCATGGTCGGCTGAAGACGATCGCATCGTCTCGCAGGCACTTGTCGACACCGACATGGAAGGCTTCGAACGGCGTTCCTGGGCAACCCTGTCTGGTGGGGAACGCCAGCGTATCCATCTTGCGAGGGCACTGGCGCAGCAGCCTCAGATCCTGCTTCTCGATGAGCCGACAAACCACCTCGATATCCAGCACCAGCTCTCGATCCTGGATCTGGTCGCAAAACTGCCGGTCACATCGGTTGTCGCGCTGCACGACCTGAACCAGGCGCTCTCCTGCGATCGCGTCGGCGTGCTGTCCGGTGGCCGACTCGTTGCGCTGGGTCCAGCGCACAAAGTGCTGACCGTCGAGCGGATTGGCGCGGTGTTCGGCGTTCGCGCAAGCCTCCTCACCGACCCGACAGACGGCATGCACATGTTCCGCTTTCATGCAGCTTCCTGAAAGGAAACCCATGCACTTACGAATTCTCACCTTGCTCTTGTCGCTAGCAGCGTCGTCGCACGCCTATGCCGAGATGCACGAAATCAAGATGCTCAACCGCGGAGCCACCGGACCGATGGTCTACGAACCGGATTTCGTGCGCGCCGAGCCAGGCGACACAGTGAAGTTCCTGAATGCCAGCACAGGCCACAATGCGGCGACGATCGACGGCATGGTTCCCGAGGGCTACGCCGGCTTCAAGGGCAAGATCAACGAGGAGATCGCGGTCACGCTCGACCAGGAAGGTTTTTACGGCATCAAGTGCTCGCCGCATATCGGAATGGGCATGGTGATGATAATCCGGGTCGGCGAAACGGCACTTCCCGAGAGCTTTCACGCGGCAGATGTTCCCGCCCGCGCTCGCAAACGCTTCGACGAAATCCTCGCGCGAAACGGCTTCGCCCGCTGAGCATGAACCATCCAGCTACTCATCGTGAAAACTTCCATCTCAAGGAATCAATGCGGGCCTACTGGTCGGAGCGGGCCAAGACGTTCGATGATGCCTTCGGCCACGGCATTCTTTCGCCGGATGAGTTCAGAGCCCGGCAGAAGCCGATTCGAGACACGCTCGGCGCAAAACCTTTGCGGGTGCTTGAACTGGCGTGCGGGACCGGAGAGATCACCAAGCTCATTCACGATCTCGGTCATGACGTCACCGCGCTGGATTTTTCTGAGGCGATGCTCGATGTGGCCAGAGCCAAGCACGCGGGCAAGCCGCGGCTGCGCTTCCTGCTCGCCGACGCCGAAAACACAATGGAGCCGGACGAATGCTACGACGCGATCATCTGCCGCCATCTCGTGTGGACATTGCTCGAGCCGGAGCCGACGTTCCGCGAATGGAAGCGACTGCTGACTCCGGGCGGGAAGCTGGTCGTCTATGACGGCGACTGGTCAAAGCCGACATCGGTTGGACGGATCGCGGCTTCCCTGGTCGCCGCGATCGACCGGTTCTTCGGCGCCGATCCCTACTATGACGGCTCCTTGAGCGAGCGGCATGCGGAGATCATTCGCGCATTGCCATTCGCCGGCGGCCTCCATTACGAGGCGCTGGCGCAGATGCTCGAGGACGCAGGTTTTGTAAGCGTTTCCAGGATATCGCATGCACTGATCGCGAAGGCACAAAGACGGACCGCAAACCTGCGCAATCGTCTCCGTACCCATGTCTATCGCCGCTTTATTTTGACCGCGTCACGGCCTATGGAGATGCAGACCGGGTCAGATTGATGCCCCGGACTAGATCCCGTAGATCGCGACGGGATGAAGCATCGACATAATCGGCTCTTGCAGGTCTTCGCGCCAATCAATGGCCCGGTGCGTCGTCGTCTGCCGCTTCGTCGGCAACCAAATCGTGAAAACGCCGCCACGCGCAACAAGGAATGACGGATGAATCGAGGTGGGAACCCTAGCCCGGATATCTCACACTGTCTTTTGGCGTAGGTCTGAAGCGGGGATTTTACGAGCGCGTGAGTTGCAGGCAAGGGCTGTCGCCGCGCGAAGCGGTGGTTGTGGTTCGGCGATATCCTTGTTGTTGACGGGAGGGTGGATCGGGGCGCTCAGATGGCGGCTGCTGGTAATCGGGCGTAGGTCAGGGCCCACTCGCGCCGGAAGGGGCAGGCCGAGTTCATGGCCAGCCTGATGCGGCGCACCGAGATGCTGACCAGGGCGCCGATCTTGAACAGTTTGAGGCGGATGGTGGCGCAGCTTGCCCTGGCGAGCCGTGTGTCCACCAGGCCGATGCGGCGCAGTGCGCAGATCAGCACATAGGCCATCGAGGCGAACCAGAGCCTGAGCTGGTTGGCGCGCAGGGTGGCGGCAGAGGTGCGGTCGGCGAACAGGTCGAGCTGGCATTCCTTGATGCGGTTCTCCATCTCGCCGCGGGCGCAGTAGAGGTCCTCGTAGAGGCATTGCGCCGGCCAGGCCTCGGCGTCGAGCGAGGTGACCACGAAGCGCGGGTTGGCCTCGCCTTGCGTCCACTCGGCCTTGGCCACGACCCGGCGCCGGCCGCTCCAGCTCTTGCGCGTGGTCCATAGGAAGTCCTTGAAGCGGCGGGCGGGCCGGCTGGTGAGGGCACTTTCCACCCTGGCCGCGTCCAGTTCAGCCGCGATGTGGCGGACCAGCCGAACATTGCGGGCCAGACCGAACAGGTAGTCGACGGCGTTGGTTTCGCACCAGGCCATCAGCTCCTCGCGGGCGAAGCCGGAATCGGCGCGCAGCACGATGCGGACCTTGGGCCAGCGCTGACGCAGCTGGCGCACGATGCGCTCGATCTCCTGAACCGCGCCGGCGGCCGCGTCGATGTTGGCGGGTCGCAGCTTGGCGCACAAAAGGTGATCGCCGCAGAAGATGTAGAGCGGCAGGTAGCAGTAGTTGCCATAAGAACCGCCCCTCCTGGTTGCCGTGCAGGGGATCGTCCGTGGCATCCAGATCCAGCACGATCTCTTCGGGCGGGGCGGCGTGCGCACCCATGAACAGCTCGACGAACAGCCTCCAGCCGGTTGAGCGTCGACTTGCCGGCGACGGCCGCGCATTTCTTGTGACGCCGTGCCTTGAGCTTGCCGGCCAGCACCGGATCATGGCGCAGTTCGTCGTGGTCGTTGAGGTCCTCGTAGCCGAGCGCAAGCGCGAAGATCCGCTGCCCGACCAGCGTCTTCACCGCATGCTCGATCAAGCCCGGATTGCGGGCATCCACGAAGCAGCGGGCAAAGCGGCCGACCAGTCCGATCGCCCGCTCCGTCAGCCCCAGCAAAAGCGCCCCGGCATCCGACGTGATCGTCCCGCCGTCAAAACCGGCCACAACGGCGCGCTTTTCAACAGCTCCAAAATCAAACCGTTCTGCGCTACACTCTGTTTGCATCGGGGAACACCTCTGCCTAGGGTAAGTCTTTGTCGCAGAAGCACTTTCCCTGATTCGGAGCCCCGATGCACCTCAACTCTGTGAGATATTCGGGCTAGAGAGTCAGCCCTCAGAGCCTTTGGTATTAGACCGACCCATCGCACCGGTTTGGGCTGGGTGACATGTCAGGTTTTCATCAGGTTCGACGATTATGTCTGGCGGCCAGAGCGCGACCACTTCCGTGCCCGCCCGCTCGTCTGGCAGACCCGTCAGCTAAAAGCAGCGCCATCGTTTCCTGCCGCAGATCATCGCCCATCCGGTCTGGCCCTCCTTCAGGTCCCCTTGAGCCTGTGTCTCGTCGAGGAAATGGCCCGGGAGCGGGATCGTGGTTTCGTATGAGACAATCCGCCGGTGCGGCAACAAATGCGGTCCGCATCCGGAGCCATTACGTCGCGGCACTTGATATTGCAGTGCAGCAAAGGTAGAGGGCCGCCCCTTATCGGAGTGTCGTCCATGGTCCTTACCAATACTGGTAGCGAGGCAGAACCCGTCGAACAGTCGAGCCATCCGGCAATCGAACAGCAAAGCCCCAAGGTGCTGATGCTAGGCGCGCTCGGCGTTGTCTATGGCGATATTG
Source organism: Mesorhizobium sp. M0152 (assembly GCF_040322415.1). Lineage (NCBI taxonomy): Bacteria > Pseudomonadati > Pseudomonadota > Alphaproteobacteria > Hyphomicrobiales > Phyllobacteriaceae > Mesorhizobium > Mesorhizobium sp. M0152. The sequence goes on along the minus strand of NZ_JAMYTH010000055.1, from coordinate 150 downwards.
GCACCAGCCCGATCTACGCGTTCCGTGAGGCGCTGGTGGCGTCGTCGGGCGGCAATGTCGCCGAGCGCGGCGATATCCTCGGCGTGCTGTCGCTGATCATCTGGTCGCTGACTATCATCGTCACCATCAAGTACATCATGTTCGTGCTGC
>NZ_JAMYTH010000054.1:0-26033 GCF_040322415.1 Mesorhizobium sp. M0152 | reverse complement strand
TTGCGCGGGCCGATACGGACAGCGAGAGCGCCAAGCGTTGACCAGGCATTGTGCGCCTCGTTCGGCAACGGAGCGCGAGCATGGGCGCCGTACGCAGCGTTCTGCGCCTTTGCAAGCAAGAGTTCCGGTGGATGGAAGCAGGGCCTGTCAATCCCGAACTATCATGTCAAGGCAGTCAGCGGGCAAGTTGTGCCCGCAGCGCACGTCGTAAGTGCATGCACGCCATTGGTCGCCGCTCGCAAGACGTCCAAAGGCGACGTAAGTCTTGGCACATTCGAAGCGACCGCGGGACGCAAAGAGGCCTCAAGCATCACATGCCCGTGCAAGTTCGACTTTCGCCATGACCGCGGCCAGGGCGCATGGGGGGTCGCGCCTGATCTGCTAGTCCTTGGACTGTCAACGCCGTCCTCTTCAGCGCCCAAAAGCGGCGACCGCAACTGAGTGCTGGTGGACACTGGGTTGCCCGCCTCGCGCAGCAGCATTGTCGATGTCACGCAAAGGCGCCACCCACAGACGGTCGAAAACGGCGAACCCTATCGGCCGCCTTAACGTCTCAGGTCGGAGCGCCTGCGCGCCAACAGCGGGCTTGCGAGATTGACGGCATGACCGACAAGGCGAGACTCCAAGCACGTGGGGCGCATGCGAGATTGTCAGCAGCAATCATTGCGACCAGCTTCGCTATTTCGCTTCGGCGATCTTCGCGAGAAACGCTATCAGTGCCTGCTCCGGGTTCTCGTCGGCCCCGGACACGACGTTGAGCCCCCAGCGACCGAGAACCGCCTCTTGAACGACGTTCGAGCCCGGCATGAACACGAATGACTTTGGACGATCCCGCTCGAAACCGGACAGACGCCAGGTCTGCCACAGGCGATGCAACAGCAGACGAATGTTCATGTCGGACATGCTGTACCCGATGAACAGGATCGTGCGCCCCAGCGCATCGGCTCGAAATTTCACATCCAGCGGCGAATCGAACGACAACCGGTCAAAATAGTCGGTCTCTGCCAACACAAGCGAAGCCTCATCGTCAAAGTCACCGTGGTATTTGACGATTTGCGTCTGGCCGCCGCTGGCCTTGGCGATGTCCTTGGCGTTGGCTATTTTGACAAAGGGTCGGCCATAGATCTCGAAGGCGACTTCCAAGTTTCGATCGTAGTTGGTGGTGTAGATAATCGGGAAATCGAGCGAGACGATCAGCTTGTGGATCGCCGATCGCTCCACCTTTTCGCGAGAGACCGCCCATTCGCGGTCCATCCAGCTGCGCAGAGAGGCGATGCTTCCGTGCTTCAGCCGGTAGTATTCGGCAAGCGCCTGATAAGTGGCATCAGGCATGCCCACCGTCTCGCCGTCCAGGCCGAGGTCATTTGCCATATAATCGATCAGCTTTTGCCATGACGGCAAGCCGACGCTCATCGACACCCCGGCGCCGACAAACAACATCGCCCTTCGCTCTTTCAGCGACCCGGCAATTTGCGTGAACACCGACTGCATACCAGCGAACTGGCAAATGCGGTTTCGGTTCCAGGATTGCCTGAAGCGAGTAAGGGTCGACCCGCCCTCGGTGCCGGGGCGTTCTCGCCAGCTGCGCGAACAACAACAATCTTTTGCAGGCGATGGCACTTCTGCCCGTCTCAAGCGTTGGGGAGTGTTCAACGAACGTTACGGATGATGGCTCATAGGCGCGCCCTGTTGCTGGCTCTCAGCCTGTTCCTGCTGGCGATAAGCAGCGCCCGGCAAACGGCCGCCGCCCAAGCACCTTGCCCCGCCGACCACGACAAGCTGCTGGCCGCATTGACGAGAAATGTCAAAGCCAGCGGCGGTCCTGGCAATGGCGGGTTCGACACCAATGAATGGGCCGCGGTCGTGGCGCGGGACGGAACCGTGTGCGCGGTTGCCTTCAGCGGCCCGACCACCGACGCGCAATGGCCTGGCAGCCGGCTGATTGCAGCCGAGAAAGCCAGCACGGCCAATGGGCTCAGCCTTCCTCAGATGGCGCTGTCGACTGCAAATCTCTATGCACCGGTCCAGCCGGGTGGCCCAATGTTTGGGCTGCAGGCCACCAATCCAGTCAACCAGTCGGTCGCGTATGCTGGCGATCCCACGACCTTTGGCAGTGCCGGTGATCCACTGACCGGAAAGCCCGTTGGAGGGGCGGTCGTCTTTGGCGGAGGCCTGGCTCTCTATGATGGGAAGGGCATCGTTGGCGGGCTCGGCGTCAGCGGGGATTCCTCTTGCGCCGACCACAATGTCGCCTGGCGGGTGCGCGCCGCACTTGGCCTCGACAAGGTGCCGGCCGGCGTCAATCCAAGTCGCAAAGACGCAATCATCTACGACCTCGATCCCGGGGGAAAGAGCGCTTCGGGCTGGGGCCATCCGTTGTGCGCCGGAACCGAAGCGGACATCGCCGCCGAACTCGGCGCCGGCGTCGGCGGGTCGCTGCGCAAATGAGACGGCCGGCGCCGGTGCCAACCGTAGTCGCCGAAGAGGATGGTGCAATGCACGCAACAGGGCGCGGTTCCAGGTTGGCGCTGGGCTGGGTGATGCTGGCAGGTCTTGCGATCGCGGCCGGGGCGGCTGCCCAACCGGCGAGCGACGCCGCAATAAAACCGCCAGTTTCAGCCGCTCCGGCCGATGACGGCCAGTGGACCATGCCGGCAAAGAACTATGCCTCGACCCGGTACAGTGAGCTGGCGGAGATCACCGAAGACAACGTCAAGAACCTGCAGGTGGCCTTCACCTTTTCGACCGGCGTAAACAAGGGCCAAGAGGCCGCTCCTCTGGTCGTCGGCAGCACGATGTACATCGTTACGCCGTTTCCCAACGTCGTCTACGCGCTCGACCTCTCCAGGCCGGGCGCGCCGATGAAATGGAAGTACGAGCCCAATCCCGAACCGGCAGCGCAAGGCGTCGCCTGCTGTGATGTCGTCAACCGGGGGGCGGTCTTCTCCGACGGACGGGTGTTTTTCAATACGCTCGATGGCCACACGATCGCCCTCGACGCCGGCAGCGGCAAGCCCATCTGGAATACACAAATCGGCAACATCAACATCGGCGAAACCATCACCATGGCGCCCCTGGTGGTGAAGGGCAAAGTGCTGGTCGGCAATTCCGGCGGCGAGATGGGCGTGCGCGGATGGGTCAAGGCGCTCGATGCCGCGGACGGACATGTCGTGTGGACGGCCTACAGCACGGGCCCCGACAAGGACGTGCTGATCGGCCCGGACTTCAAGCCCCACTACGATATGGACAAAGGCAAGGATCTTGGCGTCACGACATGGCCGCCGGAGGCCTGGAAGATCGGCGGCGGCAACGTGTGGGGCTGGATCTCCTATGATCCGGACCTGAACCTGATCTTCCACGGCACCGGCAATCCCGGTCCCTGGAACCCGGACCTGCGGCCCGGCGACAACAAATGGACGGCCGGCATCTTCGCCCGCGACCCCGGCACGGGCGCGGCGAAATGGTTCTATCAGTGGACACCGCACGACCTGCACGACTACGACGGCATCAACGAGCAGATTCTCCTGGACATGACCTGGCAGGGTAAGCCGCGCAAGGTGCTCGTGCGGCCGGAGCGCAATGGCTATGTCTACCTGCTTGACCGCACCACCGGCGAAGTCCTGTCTGCTCAGCCTTTCGGCCCGGTCAACTCCAGCAAGGGCGTGGACCTCAAGACCGGGCGCCTCGTGATAAATCCCGACAAGAAGACCGGTACCGGCAAGGTCGTCCGCGACATCTGTCCGACCGCGTCCGGCCTCAAGGATTGGCAACCGTCGGCATTCTCGCCGAGGACCGGCCTGCTCTACATCCCCCACAACAATCTTTGCATGGATGAAGAGGGCGTCGAGGTGAACTACATCGCCGGCACGCCCTATGTCGGCATGAACGTCCGTATGATCCCAGGGCCAGGCGGCAATCGCGGTGCATTCACCGCCTGGGATGTTGCCACCGCCAAGCCTGTATGGAACTTGAAGGAGAACTTTCCAGTATGGAGCGGTGCGGTGGTCACCGCCGGCGATGTCGTCTTCTACGGCACGATGGAGGGCTGGTTCAAGGCGGTCAGCGCCAGGACAGGAGAACTGCTTTGGCAATTCAAGACGTCGTCCGGCATCATCGGCCAGCCGATCACCTACCGCGGTCCCGACGGGCGTCAATATGTGGCGATCCTGTCGGGTGTCGGCGGTTGGGCCGGTGCCATCGTGTCGGGCGACCTCGATCCACGCGACGCGACAGCCGCCCTCGGCTTCGCCAACGCCATGAAGGATTTGAAGGACGTGACGACGCCGGGAGGAACGCTCTATGTATTCCGCCTGCCCTGACGACTTCGACAGGCCCGTTCGGCGAAAAGCCGTCCGGCACATTGCCGCCGCGATCGGTGCGCTCGTCTTGTTGTTCGCCGCCGTGGTCGCTCATGCGCGCGAGTTGAGGGTGTGTGCCGACCCCAACAACATGCCCTTCTCGAACGCCAGCGGCCAGGGTTTCGAGAACAAGATAGCGGAAATCGTGGCTGACGAGCTTGGCGCCAAGCTTTCCTACATTTGGTGGGCGCAGCGCCGCGGCTTTGTCCGAAACACGCTGAAGGCCGGGCTTTGCGACCTCGTGCCGGGCACTCCTGCCAACCTCGAAATGCTGCGCACCACCACACCCTACTACCGTTCCTCCTATGTATTCGTGATGCGCAAGGATGGGCCCGACATTACGTCCTTCAACGATCCGCGCCTGCGTGAGCTGCGCATTGGTGTGCAACTCATTGGCGATGACGGCGCCAACTCGCCTCCGGTCCAGGCGCTTGGCCGCCGTGGTATTGTCGGCCATCTGATCGGATACCCCGTCTATGGCGACTATTCGGCGCCAAACCCTCCGGCGCGCATCGTCGAAGCCGTGGCCAATGGCGAGGTTGACCTCGCCGTCGTCTGGGGGCCGCTCGCCGGCTACTTCGCCGCGAGGCAGAAGGTGTCGCTTAAGCTCACGCCAGTGACCCCCCGCACAGACGGGCCGCTGCTGCCGATGATTTACGATATTTCGATGGGCGTCCGGCGTGAGGACGATGCGTTGCGTGGCGAAGTCGATGCCGCACTTGCCAAGCACAAGGCCGAGATCGATTCCGTTCTGACTCAGTTTGGGGTGCCTCGTCTGGACGCAGGCGGGAGTCCGGTGCGATGAAACGGGGGCTCGTCGTCCTCCTTTCCGCGACGCTGGCGGTTGCGGCATGCCAACGGGAAGAGCGCGACACACGCCCGCAATCCGCGCTCGGCTCCGGCGAGCAGCCGGCCCCCGTCACCACGTTGGAGCCTGGCGGCGAGCGGCCCTCTCTAAGTGACAACAAGGCTGCCGCTTTCGAGGCCAATGCCTTTCACCTTAGCGAGGGCAAGCGCCTCTTCAGCTGGTTCAACTGCACCGGCTGCCATGCCAATGGCGGCGGCGGCATGGGACCGGCCCTGATGGACCAGAAATGGATTTATGGCAGTTCGATCGAGAGCATCCACGCCACCATCCGAGACGGGCGGCCGAACGGCATGCCAACATTCCGCGACAAGGTCCCCGACGACCAGATTTGGGAGCTTGCCGCCTTCGTCCGCTCGCTGGGCGGCAACGCGCCCTCCTCCGCCGCGCCTTCGCGCAACGATGATATGATGGTGCATCCGTCCGAGAACCGCCTGCCGGATGCCGCGACTCTGGGGAAGTCGCCGTGAGACGGCCCGTCTTTGCGGCATTCGGCACGGCCTGCGTGTTGCTTCTCCAGGGATGCGCCGGCTGGCAATCGGCACTCGACCCGAAGGGCCCCGCCGCCTCGGAACTGGCTTGGCTCATCTGGTTCTTCACCGGGCTCTGCGCGCTGATTTGGCTCCTGGTGATGATCGCCTTGGCGGCGCCACTTGCGATGCGATCGCGCACGCGCTCCGACCCGCTCGTGCTCGATCCAGGCGCCGAGCACCGCAAGGCGCGGGCGGTTTGGACCGCGCTTGCCGCGACAACCGTGATCCTCATCGGGCTCACCCTGTTGAGCTTCTTCGCCAACAGGACGCTCGCCGCCATCGGCTCGGACGCCGAGCTGACGATCCGGGTGACCGGACACCAATGGTGGTGGGAGGTACGCTACGAGGACGCCCAGCCGAGCCGCATCCTTACGACGGCCAACGAGATCCATATCCCCTCCGGCGAGCCGGTACGGATCATCGTGACCTCGACCGATGTGATCCACTCCTTCTGGGTGCCGAGCCTCGCCGGCAAGCTCGACCTCATCCCCGGCCATGAGAATGTCCTTGATCTCATGGCCGACAAGCCCGGCGTCTATCGCGGCCAATGCGCCGAGTTCTGCGGTCAGCAGCACGCCAATATGAGCACGTTGATCATCGCCGAGCCGCGGCCGGTCTTCGATGCATGGTTGAACGACCAGCTTCGGTCCGCCGCTGCACCGATAAGTGCTGAGGCCAGCGCCGGGGCGGAATTGTTCCTCAATCGTGCCTGCGTGATGTGCCACAAAATTGGCGGGACGGTTGCCGGCGGCACGGTTGCGCCCGATCTCACGCACATCGCGAGCCGGCAAACGCTCGCCGCCGGAACGCTGACGATGAGCCGCGGCAACCTTGCCGCCTGGATCGCCGATCCGCAAGGCATCAAGCCCGGCGCGCACATGCCGGTAGTCGATCTCAATGGCGACGAACTCAATGCGATTGTCGCCTATCTGGAGGGGCTCAAATGAGCAGCTCCGATCTGACCAGCGAACGCGACCTGACGCGGCCAGCAACCCCCAAGGGCGACATTGCGCCAGAAGGCGACGGGCCGCGCGATACCGGTCTGGACGATGCCACCCTGCATCGCTGGCTCGAACGGACCTGGCGAACGAAGCCGGGCATCATCGGTGCGCTGTCGAGCGTCGACCACAAGGTCGTCGCGCGGCGCTATCTGGTGACCGCTTTCGTCTTCCTGTGCCTGGGCGGGCTCAATGCAGTCGCCATGCGCATCCAGCTGTCGGGACCGCAACGCGGCCTGATCGGGCCGGATCTCTACAACCAGCTGTTCACCATGCACGGTGTGACCATGATGTTCCTGTTCGCCGTGCCGATCGTCCAGGCCACCGGCATTTATCTGGTGCCGCTGATGGTCGGCACGCGCAACATCGCCTTCCCTCGCCTGAATGCGTTCAGTTATTGGATATACGTCTCGGGCGGGATTTTTGCCTGGGCATCGTTCGCGCTCAGCATGGCGCCGGACGTCGGCTGGTTCGCCTATGTGCCGTTGTCGGGCCCCGAATTCGGACCCGGCAAGCGCGCCGATGTGTGGGCGCAGATGATCACCTACACCGAAGTGTCGTCCCTGGCCGTCGCCGTCGCGACCATCGTCACCGTGTTCAAGCAGCGCGCGCCGGGCATGTCGCTCGACAAGATCCCGCTCTACGTCTGGGCGATGCTGGTCACCTCCTTCGTCGTCGTCTTCGCCATGCCGGCGGTGATGATCACCTCGACATTCCTGATCCTCGATCGGCTCGTCGGTACCCACATCTTCAACCCGGCCGAGGGAGGCGATGCCTTGTTGTTCCAGCATCTTTTCTGGTTCTTCGGCCATCCCGAGGTCTACATCATCTTCCTGCCGGCGACAGGCATGGTGTCGTCGATCATCCCCGCCTTCGCCAGACGCCCGGTCTTCGGGCATCTGGGACTTGTACTGTCGTTGATCGCGGTCGGCTTCCTGTCGTTCGGCCTGTGGGTCCACCACATGTTCGCGACCGGCCTGCCCAAGCTCGGCGCCAGCTTCTTCACCGCCTCGAGCATGATGATCGCCATTCCCAACGGGCTGCAGATCTTCTGCTGGCTGGCGACCTTGTCGGACGGCCGGCCGGTGATCCGGACGCCGCTGCTGTTCGTATTCGGCTTCGTCTTCACTTTTGTCATCGGCGGTCTCACCGGTGTTATGGTGGCATCCGTGCCTTTGGACCTGCAGGTCCACGACACCTATTTCGTGGTCGCGCATTTCCATTATGTGCTGATCGGCGGATCGGTTTTTCCGCTGCTTGGCGCCGCCTATTTCTGGTTGCCCAAGCTCACCGGCCGCGTGATGAGCGAGCGGCTTGGGCGCTGGCATTTTTGGATGGCCTTCATCGGCTTCAATGCGGCGTTCTTCCCCATGCATCTTGTCGGCCTCTGGGGCATGCCGCGACGGGTCTATACCTATCCGGCCGAGCTTGGCTGGGGAAACATAAACCTGTTCATCACCGCCGGCGCGGCGGTCTTCTTCCTGAGCTTCGTCCTGTTCACGTTCAACATGCTGCACGGCGCCTTGCGAGGCGCACCGGCGGGCAACAATCCCTGGGATGCCGGCACCCTGGAATGGGCGACGACCTCGCCGCCACCGAGCTACAACTTCGCCCGCATCCCCGTCGTCACCAACGCCGAGCCGCTGTGGGCCGAACGTGAGGCCTTGCCGGTCGCGACAGGCCTCCGCGTCGACGCGCGCGAACTTGTCATCTCGACGGTAGCCGAAGCGCGTCCCGACATTCGCGAGAAATCGGCCACGCCGTCGATCTGGCCGCTGTTTGCGGCCATCGCTGTGGGCGCGACCTTCCTTTATTCGATCTTTACGCCCTGGGCCGTGGTCTGGGGCGCCTTGCCGATTGCTATCACGCTGATCGGCTGGTTCTGGCCAAAAGGCGATCCAGAGGACGAGGAATGAAACAGCGTCCCGCCGTCGATCTTTCCGGCCTGCCCACCTATGGGATTGGTCCGCGCAGCCTCACCTGGTGGGGCACGCTCGGCTTCATGGCACTCGAGGGCACCGGCTTCGCGCTCGCCGCAGGTGCCTATCTCTACCTGGCGCTGTCGTGGCCGCAATGGCCACTCGGCGCGCCGCCGCCGAACCATTGGCCCGGAACGATCGTGACGCTGCTGTTGATTGTCAGCTTGGTGCCAAACCACATGCTCAACCGCTATGCTGAGCAATGCGCGATCATGCCTGTGCGGATCGGCCTCGTTGTCATGTCACTGCTCGGGATCGCGCCGCTCGTCGTACGCTGGTTCGAGTTTCCGGCGTTGAACATCTACTGGGACACCAACGCCTACGGGTCGATGCTGTGGGTGCTGCTTGGGTTGCACACGACGCATCTGATCACCGACGTTGGCGACACCGTCGTGCTGACGGTGCTGATGTTCACGCGTCACGGCAACAGCGGCCGGCGCTTCGGCGATGTTGGCGACAATGTCTTCTATTGGGATTTCGTGGTCGCCACCTGGATCCCGATCTATCTGCTGATCTACTGGACACCGAGGCTCGGCTGAGATGCGTGCGGTTGTGTTGGGCACTTCTTGGGGCGGACTTCTTTCAGGGCCACTGGCCTGGGCGGTGTCGACGCAACTGAACTATTCGCTTGTGCATTGGCAATGCAATCGCCAGGTGCCGATCGTGCTGCCCATCGCTTTGGCGCTGGCGCTGCTTTCGCTGCTCGGCGGTGCCTTGTCGTGGCGGGCAAAACGGCGAGGCGGCGCCGGCTTCAAACCGCAACGCACGCGCGGCACGGAGCATTTCGTTGCCAAGCTTGGCGTTCTGTCGGCATTGCTGTTTGCCCTGGTGATCATCATGCAAGGTAGCGCCGCGCTCATCCTCGACGGGTGCTTGCGATGAGCCTCGAGGACTTCTTCTCCACCTCCGTCTGTTACGGCGCCGGCGCGCCCGAGGCCGGATGGACGCTGGCCTTGCCCACTACGCTGCCGCTGTCGGCAACCGCCATCATCTATGCCGTCGGCGCGCTGCGGCTGTGGCGACGAAGCGGCCGTGGCAGGACCCTGCGATTGCGGCAGGCGCTGCTGTTTTGCGCCGGCTGGATGGCGCTGGCGGTCGCATTGGTCAGCCCAATCCATGCGTTGGGCGAGCGCGTGTTCGCCGCTCATATGATCGAGCACGAATTGCTGATGGCGCTCGCCGCACCCTTGCTGGTCGCTTCGGCCCCGGCGGCGGCAATGATGTGGGCTCTACCGACGCCGCTGCGGCGGGCATTTGGCCAAGCCGGGCATGCGAGCGTGGTTCAGGTGGTCTGGGCCGCAATCAGCCGCCCCCTGGCTGCCACCATCCTGCACGGCGTGGCGATATGGGTCTGGCACGTTCCGGCGCTGTTCGAAGCGGCGCTTAATCGTGGCTTTCTGCATTATGCCCAGCACGCCAGCTTTCTCGGCACCGGGCTGTTGTTCTGGTGGGCGCTGCTGCCGCGATCCGGCCGCGAACAGGCCCATGGCGGCGCGGTGATGCATCTCTTCTTCACCTCGCTGCACACCGGCCTGCTCGGCGTTCTGCTTCTCGTTTCGCCGAGGCCCTGGTATGCGGCAAAGGCCGCCGGCGCGAGTTTGTGGGGCCTTACCCCACTCGAAGACCAGCAACTCGCCGGCCTTGTCATGTGGGTCCCGACCGGGCTGATCTATGGCGGCGCAGCGTTGCTGCTGGCTGGCCTCTGGATCCGTTCGAGCGGGCAAACCGATTGGGAGGCGTCCCATGCGTTTAACGCTGGCTAGGCTGATCCTGCTGGCGCTCGGCACGGCCGCGGCCGTTGCTATGCTCGCCGTGGTGCTGCCGTCGCCCGTGCGGCAGCCGGAGCCGGCCGGAGTGCTCGCGGCTGACGATCCCGGCAGAACCGGGTGGATCAGCGTCGGAGCGGTGGTCATTGCATTGCTTGCGATGCTGGCGGCGTTTGCCTGGTGGCAGCAGCGCATTGATCGGGCCGAGGACGAGGCCAACCGGGCGACTGGCGGCCTCGCCGCGCGAGCGATACCGATCATGACGGCCAACGGTTGCGCCGGTTGCCACACCATCACCGGTGTGCCCGGCGCCCAAGGCCTTGTTGGCCCGCGCCTTGACGCCAGCTTGGCCAGCCGCGTCTACATTGGGGGCGTTGTGTCCAACAATCCAGACAACATGATCCGCTGGATCCGCGCCGCAAGGCAGGTCAATCCGCGCTCGGCGATGCCCTCGACCGGTCTTACCGAGCAGCAGGCGCGCGACATCGCCGCCTATCTCTACGCGCTCAAGTGAATTAATTGCTCACCGCGCCAGGACCACAGACCCCATCCTGGATCATAGCCGATGCAACGAAGTTCCCGACCGGGCCTTCAAACGCGTATGGACTTCGCAGCCTGGGAGGAAAGTGCAAAACGCCGTCCGGAAGGCTGGCTTCGCTATCCCCAATCGGGTTTGGCCCCGCCTGTTCAAAACCATCCGAACGCTCGCCAAGTTGCACGACCTTTGGCGACGAGACCGCGGCGCGAGCCGTGAACATGCGGATTAACTCGGGACGAAGCCCGTCTCCCCTGACGGCCAAAGTGTGGATTGGAAAAAAGGGATACATTCTCCTGATCCTTCACAGAGGCGCCCTGCCCTGCATTCGCGCCGTTGGCCTTGCCGCCTGCGCCGGATCTGACGCCCCGTTCGCGCAATTCGAACGAAGTCGGCGCCCATCGGACCTGCCGGTAACAATGGTTGCCCCGTTATCCCCGCTGGTTTCTGGTCGTACTCGGTCTCCGCGGCCTCGAACGTCACGACCTGGACCATCATCTGTTTGGCCCGTTCGATCAGTGCCGATCTCTCTTGCACCGTGTCCAGCCCAGGGTCTGCCATGGTTACAGCAACTTTCTCGCCGCCTTCGCCAAGAAACTCCACCTTGACGGTCTGCCCTTCAGCGCGAATTTCGGTTGTCAAAAGTTGCATCTTCGCCTCGTCTGTCGTCCATGATTAATAAAGCCGGCCCCTGCGGGAAGGTTCCCCCTGCTGGTGAAATCGGGGTGTTTCCGAGAACCGTAGGCGTTTCCACTTGGTCCAAAGGGGTGCATCGCTCTGAGAAGATCGCCCTGCCGGCGCTAAGCTCGATCTCCCGCATCCTGCATCGGAGTCCATAATGAACGAGGGCCAAAAGCAGCCTATTCGACCGCGAAAAAATGGGCCATCGCCGACCGACTACAAGATGTAGGGTGACAAAGCTTTTGATTTTGCAGGGCAGTTTTGCCTTTTCCATCGAAACTTCGGACACAAACTAATGAGGTGGCCGCAGGCGCGCACCTCGTCGCCAAAGCCCTTCCCCATCGATAGGGCCTTGGCCTTGGTGCTCAGCACTGTGCGCCAACGCAGCTTCTCGAACACGCTCATCGTCGGTTCTTACCGGCTTGTCGGTCATCGCTCGCTTTGCCATTTATAAAGCCCGCGCCTCTGGCGGAGAGCGCGGGCCGATCAGGGTTGCTGCCCCAATCTTCAGCAGGCGATGGAGGGGCATTACCTGCTGCATGCATCAACCTTTAGAGACTTCTAATGTTCCATCAGCGCTGTTTGGTCGAATTGAAACTCGGCTCCAATCGCTGTTGTCGTTGTTCGGAATTGCAGTGGAACCTTACACGTTTTTCCATGGGTGAAACGAAGGAGGTCGCCACCATGGACCGGGCCGCGTCGACGGAAATTGGAAGTAGGTCAAAGGTGGTCAAGGAACACTGGCGCAAGCTCACACTGATGAGGTCTCAACCGCATCGCCGGCAAGCGCGACCAGCTCAAAGCCGAAACCGCGCGGCCCGGCGTCGAAGGGTTGGGGGGACTGGCGCCGAGCCTAACCGGTATGGGTCACTTCTCCGGCTATCTTAATATGCACCAGAGCTAACATAAGTGCAAACAGCAAGCGGAACGTCAGTGGCTGCTAACGGCCTCGTGATGCGCCGTCCAGCGCCAGCACCAGCTCCGTATCGTCGGCAACATAGGTGACATAGCGATGTCGCGAATGAAGCCGACCCTGTCGCCGAACGCCCGTGGTGCCGCCTTGATGTGATATGTACATAAGTTGAGGGATCGAGCACGCGGATTCACTCGTCCTTCGCGCCCTCACCTGGCTTGTGCGTGTTCCGTCCGCTAACCGGCTGCTGGCGAGCCTGTCTCGCAGATACGACGACCCGACGACGAGGCGACTTTTTTGACCTTGCGAATGGTCGACTTTTATAAACGACACGGGCCATCGGCGTATCGACACCTCATGGCCCGAGCGTCAGTCCTGCCCCGCGCAGACCTGATCATGCGTCAGATCCGGCGCCCTCTCCTGTTGGCTGAAGCCATTCTTAGCCATGATGCGCGCAAGCGTGCCGTCGAGCTTGAGCGCCTTCAGCCGGGAGTTGTACAAGTCGCGAAGGTCACCGTCCTGTTTGCGAAACGCGATCGCCGAATAGCCGTACTGCTCCTGTCCATCTTGTTGAACACCTTCGAACGGCAAGGCGCGTTCGATGCCGCGGACGTTGTCGTCGGACAGAATGCGAGCCGCAGTTGGCGCAGAAAATGCCGCCACGTCGATTCTGCCCGTAAGCAGCGCGGACACATTTGACTGGCCGCATTCTTTGCCGTGATGCTTGCCGCGGTCGAACACACCAACTCTGGTTCCCGTGTCATCACTTCGAAGGGCGTGCTCACCGCCGGCTCCTTGCTCAACACCACTGGCGCCGGGCGCGCAGATCGCCGCCCAGTTCGGCTAAGAGGTTCCGCTCCACGCCCGCGCCCTGCAGATGGGCGTTACCGAGCCGTTGCCGAATCGGGTTTGCCGGTTGGCGGCATCTGATTGCGTGATAAGGGCTACGCAATATCGCCTTCGGCGGAGCGCCGAAACGGCGTCGGTTCAGGTCGGCAAGGGCCGCGCCGTTCGCTATCGTCGCGGGTATCGCACGCCTTGCGGGCGCAGATTGAGGCTGGCTTTTACGCGCCGGGCGACAAACTGCCGACCGAGCCGGCGCTGATCGACCGGTTCGGTTTCAGTCGCACCGCGATCGTCGGTGCCGTTCGGCCGTCGGATGGTCTCGGAAATGCCGATCTCCTCGAACGATAGGTCTAGGCGTCATCCAGACCTCGTGAGGCAGACATCGGCAGCTGTCGGCGCGCAAACCCACCGATTTGCACGCCATTCTACGCCATAGCCCTACGCGATACCGATGGTCCTTTACATCCACCGCTCCACGAGTTTCTGTAAGATCAACCTACTTGGAAACGAGTACGAAAGGGCCAGAGGCGACCAACGCGGCGACGTGGAGCGGAGCAGAAACCGCCGAGACTACGCTATTGCCGCCCTATAGCACCCTACTCCCACTCGATCGTCCCTGGCGGCTTCGACGTGACGTCGTAGACGACGCGGTTGATGCCTCGGACCTCGTTGATGATGCGGGTGGCGGCTGCGCCCAGGAATGCCATGTCGTAGTGGTAGAAATCCGCCGTCATGCCGTCGACCGAGGTGACGGCGCGCAGCGCGCAGACGAACTCGTAGGTGCGGCCATCGCCCATCACGCCGACCGTCTGCACCGGCAACAGCACGGCGAAAGCCTGCCAGATGGCATCGTAGAGGCCGGCCTTGCGGATCTCATCGAGATAGATGGCGTCGGCCTCGCGCAGGATCTCCAGCTTCTCCCGGGTGATGCCGCCGGGGCAGCGGATGGCAAGGCCCGGACCCGGGAACGGATGGCGGCCGATGAAGCTTTCGGGCAGGCCGAGTTCCTTGCCGAGCGCCCTCACCTCGTCCTTGAACAGTTCGCGCAGCGGCTCGACCAGCTGCATGTTCATGCGCGCCGGCAGGCCACCGACATTGTGGTGCGACTTGATGGTCACCGAGGGGCCGCCGGTAAACGAGACGCTTTCGATGACGTCGGGATAGAGCGTGCCCTGCGCCAGGAAATCGGCACCGCCGAGCTTCTTGGCTTCTTCCTCGAACACTTCGATGAACAGCCGGCCGATGGTCTTGCGTTTTTTCTCGGGGTCCGACTCGCCTTCGAGCGCACCGATGAAACGATCCGACGCGTTCACCAGAATGAGCGGCAAATTGTAGTGTTCGCGGAACATCGCAACGACGCCCGCAGCCTCGTCCTTGCGCATCAGGCCGTGGTCGACGAGGATGCAGGTGAGCTGGTCGCCGACCGCTTCGTGGATCAACAGCGCCGCGACCGAGGAGTCGACACCGCCAGACAGCGCGCAGATGACCTTGCCCTTGCCGACCTGCTTGCGGATCGTCTCGACCGCATGCTCGCGATAGGCGCGCATCGTCCAGTCGCCTTCGATGCCGGCGATGTTGTGGACGAAGTTCCTCAGCAGCCTGGCGCCATCGGGCGTGTGCACCACCTCGGGATGGAACATGATGCCGTACATCTTGCGCCCGATATCGCCGAAGATGGCGAAGGGCGAGCTTTCCGATTTGCCGAAAACCTCGAAGCCCGGCGGCAAGGCGATGACGCGGTCGCCATGGCTCATCCACACCTGGTGCCGCTGGCCGGTCGCCCACAAGCCCTCGAACAGCGGACTGTCCTTCTCGATCTCGACGAAGGCGCGGCCGAATTCGCGATGGTTGGAGCTTTCCGCGATGCCGCCCATCTGGACGCACATGGCCATCTGGCCATAGCAGATGCCGAGCACCGGCACGCCGGCGTCGAAGACGATCTGCGGCGCGCGCGGGCTGCCGATGTCGCCAGTGGAGGCCGGACCGCCGGACAGAATGACGGCTTTTGGCATGGTGCGCTTGAAGGCCGCTTCGGCCGACTGGAATGGCACGATTTCGGAAAACACGCCGGCCTCGCGGATGCGGCGGGCGATGAGCTGGGTAAACTGGCTGCCGAAATCGACAATCAGGACGGTGTCGGGATGATTGGCTGTTTTCATGGCGAGCGTTTAGAGAAAGAAATGAGTCGGCGCAATGGGTTGCGCGGCGTGTCTTCAGTCCGAGTCGGGTTCTTCACGCGATGGCCGACCCAGCAGACCGTCGCCGATCGCCTGTTCCAGCCGTCCGATCGCCTCGGCCAGCTTCTCGTCGATGACGTGCAGATATTCGGTCCAGTCACCGACATGCCTGAGATCGGCGGCACCGTCGGAGATGCCGCGCAGACCGATCAGCGGAACGTCGAACAACTGGCAGGCGCGCAGGCAAGCGAAGGTTTCCATGTCGACCATGTCGGCCGCGATCGCATCATAGGCGGCACCTGTAATGATGGCGCCACCGGTCGACAACGTGGCTTCCTTTATGCCTGGAATGCGGAACGGCAGCGGCACCGTCACCGGCAGGTCGAGGAACGGCGTCGCGCCCTTCTCGAATCCAAGCGGCGAGGCATCGATGTCGCGATAGCCGACGGAGACGGCCTGATAGATTTCCGCCTGTTCCAGGGTCCGGCTGCCGGCGGAGCCGAGCGAGACGACGAGATCCGGCAGTGCGCTCCGCGACTTCAGCCGGGAGAGTTCCGCACTGAGCCGGACGCCGGCTTCGACCGGGCCGACGCCCGTCATCAGCGGTGTGAACTGTTTTTGCAGATGCGGGCCGTATTCGGCCTGCGCCGCCATGACGAAGAGGACATTCTTGCCGGCCATGCGCGACACTTTATCGGCCATGATGATCTACTCCCTCCGTGCCCCGCAGTCTCCACCACCTGCTCGCCGGGACCGGCAGCTCCCGGCGTTCGTGGCATTTCATCGTGCCACTGGCACGATGAATTCGCCTACGGCGAACCTGCCACTCACCCAGCAATACCGTCCCGTCCGACCACCGTCATCATCGTGCCGGTCATGGTGGCGATCAGCTTGGCCTCGCCGTCTGCGGCGAAAGCATAGGCCTGGCCGTCGGCGACGATGATGGTGCGGCCAGGCTTGGTCACCGAACCGCGGAACAGGAAACGCTCGCCCCTGCCCGGCGCCAGGAGATTGACCTTGAACTCGATGGTCAGCACGCCGGAATTTTCAGGCATCAGCGAGAAGGCGGCATAGCCGCAGGCCGAGTCCAGCGCCGTCGAAATGACGCCGGCATGGAGGAAGCCATGCTGCTGGGTCAGTGCCGCCGAATAAGGCATTTCGATCTCGATGATGCCCGGCGTCACCAGCGTCAGTTCGGCGCCGATCGTCGCCATCGCCTGCTGGCGCGCGAAGGACGCCCTGACGCGATCCTCATAATCCGGAGCCGGTACGATCTTTGCCGCCATCGCAATTGCCTTCACCTTTGCCGGGAAAGCTTATTGCAGAGGCACGGACGGCAGGCAAATGCTTTTGCTGCACTGCAACAATCGGCCTCATTCCCGACAACGCACGCACGCAGCCAGGATCTGGCGACATCCGATGCGGTTCAGCCGGACCTGCGCATGGCGCAGACAAAGAAACCGTCGGTGCCGCTCAGCGCCGGCGACAGGGAAATGCCGCCCAGGGGGCCGATCCGCATTGCGGCTGCGTGGCCTGGAAAACGGCTGTCCCACAGTGCGCGATGATCGACCGGGGCAAAGCCGCCGGTGCGCTCGCGGAACGCGGCGATCTGCTCGCCATTCTCCTCGTCGAACACCGAACAGGTGACGTAGACCAGCAGGCCGCCGGGTTTGACATAGGCCTGGGCCGCGTCGAGGATCGCCGATTGCTCGCCCTTGCGGGCATCGAGCTGTCTTTGCGTCAGCCGCCATTTGGCGTCGGGGCGGCGGCGCCAGGTGCCGCTGCCGGTGCAGGGTGCGTCGACCAGAACGATGTCCATATGGTTGCCGAGCGGCGCGAGTTCGGCCGGTTTGGTGACGACCTGCACGTTTCGGTTTTCCGAACGGCGGATGCGGTCGAAGATCGGCGCAAGCCGTGCCTTCTCGGCATCATGAGCGAAGACCTGGCCGCGGTTGTCCATCGCTGCGGACAGCGCCAGCGTCTTGCCGCCGGCGCCGGCGCAGAAATCGAGCACCTGCATGCCGGCCTCGGCACCCGCAAGCGCCGCCGCGATCTGCGAGCCCTCGTCCTGGACCTCGAACCAGCCTTTCTGAAAGGCCGGTTCGGCCTGCACGTTCGGGTGCCTGCCGTCGCCGTCGATAGGCGGGATGCGGATGCCGTGCGGCGCGATCCGAGCGGCGCTGGCGCCGGCCTGCGCCAGTTCCGCCAGCACCTTGGCGCGATCGGCCTGCAACGTATTGACCCTGATGTCGAGCGGCGGACGGGTGGCCAGCGCCGCACCCTCCTCGACCCAGTTCTCACCAAAGGCGCGTTCGAAAAGCGGCTCGCACCAATCGGGTATATCGGCCTGCACGGCAGGCGGCGCATCGGCAAGCCGGCGCCCGGCGATCACCTGGAGTTCCGCTGGGTTGAGCAGCGGCGGCGCGAACTTGTCGCCATCGAGCGCACCGTTGAGCGATTGCGCCGTCTGCCCCCATTCGAGCAGCAGCGCGCCGAAGCCGATGGCGCGCGGCGTGTCCTCGCCGAGCAGCCAGCCGGCGGAGCGCTTGTGGCGCAGCGCGTCGTAGACGATGTTGCCGATCGCCGCGCGATCACCGCCGCCGGCAAAACGATGCGACAGGCCCCAATCCTTCAGCGCGTCCGCCACCGGCCGGTGACGCCGGCCAATGTCTTCCAGCACTTCGATAGCCGCAGCCAGCCGTCCGCCAAGTCGCATTCGTCATTCCATCAAATCGAGCACAGGATCTCAGGCCTGCTCTTAGAGCCTTTCACGTCCGGATTGAACCCTGCTTCCGTCCCCGCGGCGACGACGCGTCCAAACCGAGACCAGATACCCCGCCACAAAGCATCCTCGACCTGCGACAACAGATCGATCAGTAGATTAAAGACCTCTAATGTTCGTGACCGGCGCCTGCAAGCTCGGCATGAAGCGCATCTGCTCTGCTTTCCAAGTTTTTCCGTTGGGAATACTCTTGGCGCCATGATTCGCGGCGCGGAAAACGCGGACCGGCGGATCGTTACGAGGAGAGGGCAATGAAGACTTATCTGGCGGAAGTTCTAGGCACGTTTCTTTTGGTTTTCATCGGCACTGCGTCGGTGGTGACGGGCGGCTTCGGCGGCGCGCTTCCACTGGGCCAGGAAGGCATCGGGCTGGCGTTCGGCATCGGCCTCATCGCGGCGGCCTATGCGATCGGCCCCATTTCGGGCGCGCATCTCAATCCGGCGGTAACGCTCGGCGTCTTCCTTGCCGGCCGGCTGCCGGCCAAGGACGTCATTCCCTATTGGATCGCGCAGATCATCGGCGCCGTCCTGGCTTCGCTGGCATTGTGGATCATCGTTTCCGGTCAGGTCGGCGGCCACACCGGCGGCTTCGGCGCCAATGGCTGGGACGACACCAAATGGGGGGTCAGCTCGGCGTTCCTGTGGGAACTGATCGGCACCTTCACCTTCGTCACGGTCATCCTCGGCGTCACCGCTGAAAAGCACTCGACGGCCTTTGCCGGGCTGGTCATCGGCCTGACGCTGGCGGGAATTCACTTCGCCATGATCCCGGTCACCGGCACCTCGGTCAATCCGGCCCGCTCCATCGGCCCGGCCCTGTTCTCGGGCGGCGCCGCGATCGGCCAGCTCTGGCTGTTCATCGTTGCGCCGCTGATCGGCGGCGCCATTGCCGGCGTCGTCGCCAAGGCACGCATTTTCGAGAAGGACTGATTTCGAAAGTCTGGCCGTAAAAAAGGCGCGGGCCACGGCCCGCGCCTTTTTCAATTGAGAAATCGTCCTGGATCAGGCGGCGATGTCGAAGCGGTCGGCGTTCATCACCTTGGTCCATGCCGCAACAAAATCCCCGACGAATTTCTGCCCGGCATCCGCGGACCCGTAGACCTCGGCAAGCGCACGCAACTGTGCGTGCGAGCCGAAGATCAGGTCGGCGCGGGTGCCGGTCCACCTGACCGCCCTGGTCGTGCGGTCGCGCGCCTCGTAGATTTCATCGGAGCCCGCGACCGGATCCCAGACCGTGCTCATGCTGAGCAGGTTGACGAAGAAGTCGTTGGTCAGCGTGCCCGGCCTGTCGGTGAACACGCCGTGCTTCGACTTGCCGGCATTGGCACCAAGCACCCGCAAGCCGCCGACCAGCACCGTCATCTCCGGCGCCGTCAGCGTCAGCAGCTGCGCCCGGTCCACCAGCATCGCCTCGACCGACATCGGCTGCTTGCCCCTGACATAGTTGCGGAACCCGTCGACTTTCGGCTCGAGAGCGGCGAAGGAGGCGACGTCCGTCTGTTCCTGCGAGGCGTCCATGCGGCCAGGCGTGAACGGCGCCTTCACCTCATGGCCGCCGTCCTTCGCGGCCTTCTCGACCGCGGCCACGCCGCCGAGCACGATGAGATCGGCGAGCGACACCTTCTTGCCGCCCGTCTGCGCGGTGTTGAACTCCTTCTGGATGGCTTCGAGCTTCGCCAGCACCTTCGACAGTTCAGCCGGCTGATTGACGTCCCAGTCCTTCTGCGGTGCCAGGCGAATGCGGGCGCCGTTGGCACCGCCGCGCTTGTCGGAGCCGCGGAAGGTCGAGGCCGAGGCCCAGGCCGTCGACACAAGTTCGGAAACGGACAGGCCAGAGGCAAGGATCTTCGCCTTCAGCGATGCGATATCCTGCTCGCTGACCAGTTCGTGGTCGACCGCCGGGATCGGATCCTGCCAGATCAGCTCTTCCTTCGGCACCAGCGGGCCAAGGTAGCGTACGGCCGGTCCCATGTCGCGATGGGTCAGCTTGAACCAGGCGCGGGCGAACGCGTCGGCGAACTGATCCGGATTCTCATGGAAACGCCGCGAGATCTTCTCATAGGCCGGGTCGAACCGCAGCGCCAGGTCGGTGGTCAGCATGGACGGCGCGTGACGCTTGGAGGCGTTGTGCGCGTCCGGCACGGTACCCGCACCGGCGCCGCCCTTCGGTGTCCACTGGTGGGCACCCGCCGGGCTCTTCGTCAACTCCCATTCGTAGTTGAACAAATTGTCGAAGAAGTTGTTGCTCCACTTCGTCGGCGTCGTGGTCCAGATGACTTCGAGGCCCGAGGTGATCGCGTCGCCGGCGATGCCGGTGGCATATTTGCTCGACCAGCCGAGACCTTGTGCCTCGATGCCGGCGCCCTCCGGCTCCGCGCCCACCAGCGAAGCATCGCCGGCGCCATGGGTCTTGCCGAAAGTGTGGCCGCCGGCGATCAGCGCCACGGTCTCCTCGTCATTCATCGCCATGCGGCCGAAGGTTTCCCGGATGTCGCGTGCCGAGGCCAGCGGATCGGGCTTGCCGTTCGGCCCTTCCGGATTGACGTAGATAAGCCCCATCTGGACAGCGCCGAGGTGACCTTGAAGTTCGCGGTCACCGGAATAGCGCTCGTCGCCGAGCCACTTGGTTTCCGAACCCCAGTCGACGTCCTGCTCGGGCTCCCAGACGTCGGCGCGCCCGCCGGCGAAACCGAAGGTCTTGAAGCCCATCGATTCCAGCGCGACGTTGCCGGCGAGGATCAACAGGTCGGCCCAGGAGATCTTCCTGCCGTATTTCTGCTTGACCGGCCACAGCAGCCGGCGCGCCTTGTCGAGGTTGGCATTGTCCGGCCAGCTGTTGAGCGGGGCGAAACGCTGCTGACCGGCACCGGCGCCGCCGCGGCCGTCGCCGATGCGATAGGTGCCGGCGCTGTGCCAGGCCATGCGGATGAACAGCGGCCCGTAGTGGCCGAAATCGGCCGGCCACCAGTCCTGCGAATCCGTCATCACGTGGTGCAGATCCTTGATCACCGCGTCGAGATCGAGGCTCTCGAATTCCTTGGCGTAGTCAAAGTCCTCGCCCATCGGGTCCGAGAGGTTCGACTGCTGGTGAAGAACGCCGAGGTCGAGCTGGTTCGGCCACCAGTCGCGGTTTTTCCTGCCGGCGGATCCATGCGCTACGGGGCATTTGCCAGCGCTGTTGTCGTCGGTTTTCGCGTCCATCTTACACTCCGATTTTTCCGAGATTTTGCCGAGGGTTTCCGGGGCTGCCAGCGGCCGCCACTCTGGAATGATTCCAGGTTAACCCGCATTTCCGATAAAAACAAATTGCCTTTCCTGTTCACTTCGATAGGATTTTCTTATGATAGGCTTGACCGTCCGGCAGATGCACTATTTCGACGCGTTGGCGCAGACGCTGCATTTCGGGCGCGCGGCGAAGCTTGCCGGCGTGAGCCAGCCGGCGCTGTCGTCGCAGATCGCCGAGATGGAGCAGCGGCTGAACTGCCGGCTGTTCGAACGCGGCGGCAAAACGGTGCGCATGACCGACGAAGCCGTGGTGCTGTTGCCGCGCATCGAGCGCATCCTGGCCGATATACGCGATGTCGAGACGACGGCCCGGCGCGGCCGCCCGGCCATGCAAGGGCGCTTCCGGTTGGGCATCATCCCAACGGTCGCGCCCTACCTCTTGCCCCATATGCTGCCGGAGCTGAAACTGCATTTCCCGGCCTTGCAGCTCGAGCTGCGCGAAGCGGTGACCGCTTCGCTGGTCGAGGACAGCGCATCGGGCAGGCTGGATGCCTTCATCGCCGCCCTGCCGCTGGAGCAACCCGGCCTTGTCAGCGAAGAGCTGTTTTCCGACCGTTTCTTCCTGGCGGTGCCCGCCGGCGATCCTGCCTTCGCCTCCCCGCCGGTCCCGCCCGAGAGCCCGGCGCTGGAGCGGCTGATGCTTCTGGAAGAAGGCCATTGCCTGCGCGAGCAGGCGCTCTCCGTCTGCGGCAATGTGCGGCCGGTGGCGATGGCAAGCTACGGCGCGACCAGCCTGACCACGCTCCTGCAGATGGTGGCGCATGGGCTCGGCGTGACGCTCATCCCCGAGATGGCGGTCAAGCCGGCCGGTGCCATGCCCGATCTGAAGATCGTGCCGTTCCAGGACCCGATGCCGCGGCGCATGATCTGCCTCGCCTGGCGGCGCAACAAGGTGCGGCACGACGAATGCGTCGAACTGGCGAAGATCATCCGCGGCCTTGATACGGCAGTGCTGGCGGCGTGAGTTGGCAACGAGCTTGGGCAATCCCGGCTGCTGGCTTTCCTGACTACGAGCGTCGGAAGGGCAAGGCCAGCACTGACGGAATCTGCTGATAGTGGGGAAGGTTTGCGTCCGGAGAGACGCCCAGATCCTGTGGTGCAAGGCCCGGATGGAAAACGAAGGTGCCAAAGATCTGATCCCAAAGTGTCAGGGTTGCGCCGTAATTCTTGGCCTCATTCACGTCCGCAGAGTGGTGATAGCGATGCACTTCCGGACCAACGAAGATGTAATTGGCCCATCCCAGGCGCAGATCAACGTTGAAATGGCTGATGATGCCATGAAAGGCATTGATAACGAGAAAGATCAGAACCGCGTCGGTTGAGTATCCCATGAGCCAGATCGGCAGAATGATCGCAAACGCCTGAACGAGCACTGCGTTGAACGGATGCGAAACAGCGTGCATCAGCAGATAAAGCCGTTCCGGCAAGTGATGCGCAGCGTGGATACGCCAGAGCAACCCTCCCAGTGGCCCCCGCAGTTCATGCATGCCTCGGTGGATGTGATAATTCATGAACTCGAAGACGACGAACAGGACTGGCAATTGAATCCAGATCGGCCAATCACGTGCTGGGCCATCGGTTTTGCTGGAAATGGTGATCGTCAGCATCGCAAGTACCGCGGAGACCAATGCCACGGTCGCCCCGGACGATACGATATAGGCAAGGTCCGGCAACAGTGTTCGCCAGGTCATCGACCAGCGTTTCTGCATCGGCAACGTCAACTCGATAACCAGATAGGTCAGCAAGAGTGGCAGGGTGATCAATATCCAGGCGGGGCGCTCGTCCACGCCCATCGCAAGGAACCGGTTCAACGCGTAGATGACCCAGATCCACGAAACCGGGTACAATCCCCAGCGGATGAGCCGCCGAGTTATATTCTCGATACTCATGTTCGGTCCTCCTTGAGTTTTCAGACAGGTGTCTGATAAGTTCGAGAGAGGTAACGGATTTGAGCAGAAGAACCAGATGAGCGGTCATCTTTCCGGACAGGTGCAGACCAATGTGTCCGATGATCCGCGCGCCGTGCGCACGCGCGCCACATTGAAGGAGGCCCTGATGCACTTGTTACAGCAGGGTGATTGGTCCGAAATCACTGCAAGCGCCATCTGCCGTCGAGCGGGCGTTGCGCGCTCCTCCTTTTACGAGCATTTCGACACCAAAGCTGACCTGCTGGACGAAATCTTTTCCGATATATTGGGTGACATAAAGCCTTCAACGCGGCCAAGCGAACAGTTGGCGACGCTGAACTGGCTGGTTTCGCACGTGGGCGCAGCACCGGACTTTTTTGCCGGCGCAATGGCGGGCAAGCGTGGGGATGCTTTACTGCCCCGGTTTCGGGAGGCGCTTAAAGTGCGGCTCGAACTGGAGTTGTCTCTCCGCGGAGTGCAGGATGCCTCGGCAAAAGCTGCCTATATCATCGGCGGATCGATGTCCTACCTGGCGGAAGCAAAGGGCTGCAACGCGCGCGAGACGGTCCAAAAGATGGCAATGCGCTTGCTCCTATGACTGGGTTGGAGTGTGATGCGGTGACTATTGCAACAGTGTCGTGCAAGCATGCGGCGCCACGTAAAACGGGGCCGTGCCTGTTGAGAAAATGTTTCCGGTTCTGACGGTCTGATCCGTGCAGCAGCGGCCATGCATTGAAGCAAATGCCGCGCGAGTTACCAGATGAATGACGCGGCCCCCGCACATGGCGGGGAAGCTGATATCAGCGCCCACTACGGCTTTGCCGTGCCGCGCGCCCGGCAAACTAACGGCAAAGGCGTACTTCTTCCGCGTGATTGCGCAGTTGCTAATATGCTGATAGCTTTCAAGTTCTAGCGTTGATCGGTGCGGCCGGCGCCATGTCCCCTCAGTAGTCCCTCGTCGCACCGGTCATCTCTTTTAAGTCCGCTGTACACCATGGCGACCAAACGTTCGTAGCGCAGTTACCGTCCGTATCCTCCAAAAGGTACCATCAGAGATGAAAAGATTCATCACAGTGGCCGTCGCCTGCGTGGCATGTGCTGTCGCACAAGGCGCGCAAGCCAAAACGTCGATGAGCTGCAAGACGGTCAACAAAGCCCAAATCGCCGCGCTGTTCGATCGCTGGAACAATTCGCTGGAAACGCACGATGCGGCCAAGGTCACCGCTAATTATGCTCCTGATGCAGTGTTGCTGGCGACCGTTTCCAATCAACCGCGAACGGGTCCTGCCGCAATCAAGGATTATTTCGTCCATTTCCTCGAGCGCAATCCCCACGGCACCATCGATAGCCGCACGATCCATATTGGCTGCAACACGGCGTATGACGTCGGCACCTATACCTTCGCGCTTTCCGGAAGCACGCCAGGCACGACCGAGACCGTCAAGGCGCGCTACTCCTACATCTACGAATTGCGCAACGGAAAATGGCTCATCGTCCACCACCACTCCTCGGCGATGCCGGAGCCAGTGAAGTAGAAGCGGTGCAAGTGCCATTACATTTCCATCGCAAATCGGGCGAGTGGCAGGGTGATCCTGTCATCAAAAGCCCCTCAGCACCGTGGCAATCTCCTTCCCGACGCGATCAAGTATGCGGGACAATGCCGCGTAAAAGGATTGTGCGCTTTCGTCCTTAGCCACCCTATGTCGTTCCTGCGTGCCGATCCTTGTCGCCGTCGCATCGTGACGGTGTTCGGGCATCGATCCGCGCGGCATGCCGAAAACGCGCGATATCGTCGATCCCTACGAGCACATCGACCGCATCAAGGTGAAGACGCGGGATGTCCGATAAAGCTGCAGCGGTTGGGGGCAGATCACGTCGGCGACCCGCCGGTTTGATCTCTGGACTTCCGCGATTGACCTGTGCGTGCTGGCAGCGCGTGCCAGGCGAGTTTTTTCCGGTGCCCGGGCGCGCTGATCGGCTCGCTGCCGGTGGTGCTCTGTTCGTTCTTGGTCGAGCCTCGTCGATGACAAGGGCGATGAAGGCGTGAAGCCTGAAAAGGTGCCCTCGCGCCGTGGAACGAGCGGACTAAGGTCATTCGGGGGCGGCGGTGGAGCCCAGGGTTGCCGTCGGCGCAAGGCGAACTTCGAAGGTGTCTGCGTTGAACGGCTGCTTTGCGCCCAATGAACGAACCCGCTTCGCGGGAGGGCACCTAGGCCTGAGATGGCGCGACAAGCATTTGACTTGAGCGAGTAGAGGCGTCGATCTGACCATGGACTTCCCTTCAACGAGAGGAACTCGCCATGGCTACCCTGTCGACCGATGCACCAATGCACGAACCCGCTGCGCGGGAGGGCCGCCTCCTTCTGAGATGGCGTGCATGTCATAGACCTTGAGCGGGTAGAGGCGTCG
>NZ_JAMYTH010000053.1:0-22500 GCF_040322415.1 Mesorhizobium sp. M0152 | reverse complement strand
GCCGAAAGACCAAGGGTTCCTGCTTAAAGCTAATCTGAGCAGGGTTAGCCGGCCCCTAAGACGAGGCGGAAACGCGTAGTCGATGGGAACCACGTTAATATTCGTGGGCTTGGAGGTAGTGACGGATCATTGAGGTAGTCCAATCTTATCGGATTGAACGGGCTGCTGCGTGGTTCCAGGAAATAGCTCCTCCTTATAAACCGTACCCGAAACCGACACTGGTGGTCTGGTAGAGTATACCAAGGCGCTTGAGAGAACTATGCTGAAGGAACTCGGCAAATTGCACGCGTAACTTCGGAAGAAGCGTGACCCTTTTCTACGCAAGTAGAGGAGGGTGGCACAGACCAGGGGGTAGCGACTGTTTATCAAAAACACAGGGCTCTGCGAAGTCGCAAGACGACGTATAGGGTCTGACGCCTGCCCGGTGCTGGAAGGTTAAGAGGAGGGGTGCAAGCTCTGAATCGAAGCCCCAGTAAACGGCGGCCGTAACTATAACGGTCCTAAGGTAGCGAAATTCCTTGTCGGGTAAGTTCCGACCTGCACGAATGGCGTAACGACTTCCCCGCTGTCTCCAGCATAGACTCAGTGAAATTGAATTCCCCGTGAAGATGCGGGGTTCCTGCGGTTAGACGGAAAGACCCCGTGCACCTTTACTATAGCTTTACATTGGCATTCGTAGTGGCATGTGTAGGATAGGTGGTAGGCTTTGAAACCTGGGCGCCAGCTCAGGTGGAGCCACCCTTGAAATACCACCCTTATCACTATGGATGTCTAACCGCGGCCCGTTATCCGGGTCCGGGACAATGTATGGTGGGTAGTTTGACTGGGGCGGTCGCCTCCTAAAGAGTAACGGAGGCGCGCGATGGTGGGCTCAGAACGGTCGGAAATCGTTCGCTGAGTGCAATGGCATAAGCCTGCCTGACTGCGAGACTGACAAGTCGAGCAGAGACGAAAGTCGGTCATAGTGATCCGGTGGTCCCGCGTGGAAGGGCCATCGCTCAACGGATAAAAGGTACGCCGGGGATAACAGGCTGATGACCCCCAAGAGTCCATATCGACGGGGTTGTTTGGCACCTCGATGTCGACTCATCGCATCCTGGGGCTGGAGCAGGTCCCAAGGGTATGGCTGTTCGCCATTTAAAGCGGTACGTGAGTTGGGTTCAGAACGTCGTGAGACAGTTCGGTCCCTATCTGCCGTGGGTGTAGGAATATTGAAAGGATCTGTCCCTAGTACGAGAGGACCGGGATGGACGGATCTCTGGTGGACCTGTTGTGGCGCCAGCCGCATAGCAGGGTAGCTATATCCGGACGGGATAACCGCTGAAGGCATCTAAGCGGGAAACCCACCTTAAAACGAGTATTCCCTGAGAACCGTGGAAGACGACCACGTTGATAGGCCGGGTGTGGAAGAGCGGCAACGCTTGAAGCTTACCGGTACTAATAGTTCGATCGGCTTGATCGTTCTCATTCCTTATGCCCATTTGACGAAGTCAAATGGTCTACCAGCGCTCACGCATGAGCGGCCCTTACGGGCCTATGCTTAAGCGAGGGCGCCGGACGACCGGCGACGCGCAGTCGCGCTTGCGGGCTTTGCCCGGAAGCAAACTGTGGATGTCGCTCAGGCACAAAAAGACAGGTGAAGAGCATGAGCCAATAGCGAATAGGCATCCCCTACTCACTATTCCCTACTGCCTAATCCCTATTCCAGCTTCTCGAAACAACGTGCGTTTTGCCGACCTGGTGGTTATGGCGGAGCGGCTGCACCCGATCCCATTCCGAACTCGGCCGTGAAACGCTCCAGCGCTGATGGTACTTCGTCTCAAGACGCGGGAGAGTAGGTCGCTGCCAGGTCTGCTAAATGCACGTTCATCTCATATCCAGAGCCAAAATGCTGGATAGAGAAATCTTCTCTTTATGAAACAAGGCCCGCCAAGGGATCCGGGGCCGCGCAAGCGGCCCTTTCAGTTGGCGGATCAAACCAACCAAGGTTGACGCGGGGTGGAGCAGCCCGGTAGCTCGTCAGGCTCATAACCTGAAGGTCACAGGTTCAAATCCTGTCCCCGCAACCAAATCAAACAGCCCGCCCGGCTCTCGCCCGCGGGCTGTTTCGATTCCAAGCTAACCCCAACCCACCAAGCCACCTCCCAGCACAAAAGTAAGCGCAACCCAACACGTCCGAGAAAACGCGCAGGCGTCGGCAAAGGCGCAATAAATGTGCTGCCTGGCGCGTCGGCAATGACGGCGTCGAGGCGCTCAGGAAACAGCCAAACGTAAGTTCCTGGGAACGCTTCAGCGTCGCGTGGCGGCGTCATTGCGTTTCAAAGGCGGCGCGATCGTCTTTTCTCGGCAGCCGCGAGCAGGTCTACAAAGGCACGCACCTTGGCGGGTCGGAACCGCGCTGGTGGAAACACGGCATGGATGCCTCCAGTCGGCAAAGCCCAGCCGGCAAACACCGGCACGAGCCGCCCCTCTGCGATATCGTCGCTGACGCTGTAATCGGGAAATATACCCAGTCCGATGCCGGCCAGCACGCAGGCATGGGCCGCGGGGCTCTTGTCGCACATGATGACCGGATTGAGCTCGGTCAGCACCTTTTCGCCATCCCTGGAAAACAGCCATTGGCTGATGCCGCGAAGCTGGGCGTTGCCGACCCATGCCAACGATCTTGCCTGGCGCGGACCGACATCGGGCGGCAAGCTTGCCGCGAAGGCGGGGCTAGCGACGACCGTCTGTCGTATCGTACCCAGGCGCCGCGCCTGGTTGGAAGAATCGGTGAGCCAGCCGACGCGAATGCCAAGATCGATCTGCTCGCCGACCAGATTACTCACCGCGTCGTCGAAGATCGCCTCGACGCGCATGTGCGGGTAGGTCTTCAGATAGGCTGCCATCACGGGGGCCACTATCTTGGTGCCGTAATCGAGCGGGGCGGTCAGCCTCAGCATTCCGCTTGGTTCGACCGCACCATGCGAGATTTCGCCGTAAGCTGCCTCCGCTTCGCGCAGGATGATCATTGAGCGGTCGTAGAAGAGACGACCCTCTTCGGTCGAGGTGACGCGCCGCGTCGTGCGCCGCATGAGCGTTGCGCCCAATTCTTCCTCGAGCTTGCCGACCTGGTGGCTGACCACAGCTTTGGCGACGCCAAGCCGATCGGCGGCTGCGGTGAATGAGCCGGTCTCCATCACCGTGGTGAAGTAAACGAGCCGATTGAGATTCAGAAGGTCGGTCATGGCTTGGTTTTGTCTGATGTAATCAGACAGTTTGTATTATTGGGCCCTGTTTTTCACAAGAGCACCCTCTGCCATAGATACGCCAACGCAGTACAGCCAGCCCACTATCTCGAACCAAGCGATTATTTCGCGGCGCGGAACGGCAACGACGATGGCCAATTCGGAAGTGACTTATCTTTTCGATCCGCTCTGCGGCTGGTGCTATGGCGCCACGCCGATGCTGGACAGGCTTTCGGCCAGCGGCGTACACGTCGACCTGCTGCCGACCGGCCTGTTCTCCGGTGCCGGCGCGCGCCCGATGGATGAGAGTTTCGCTGCCCACGCCTGGGCGAACGACCAGCGTATCGAGCGCCTGACCGGGCAACAGTTCACGCAGGCCTATCAGCACCACGTGCTCAATGTCCGCGGCACCTTGCTTGATTCCAACGCAGCCACGCTCGGCATCAGCGCCGCCGGCCTTGAAGATTCTAGCCGCCGGCTTGCCGCGTTAAAGGCGATCCAGCGTGCGCGCTATGTCGACGGCCGCGATGTCGTGACCATTGAAGGCGTCGCGGATGTGCTTGCTGCCGCCGGAATGGCGGACGCCGCTGCAATGCTGGGGGCGCCGACCGAGGGATTGCTGGCAGCTCACCGCGACCTGGTCGGTCGTGGCCGCGCGCTGTTCCAGCGCCTGCATGCCGATGGCGTGCCTTCACTCGCGGTCATCCGCAACGATACGCCTCACCTCATCGGTTCGAACGCGCTGTTCGGCAGCTTCGACAATCTCGTCGCCCATATCGCGGCGGCTTGATCTCAATCACCACAGACCTCCAACAAGGAAACGGAAAATGGCAAAAGTCGCTCTCATCGGCGCATCGGGTGCTGTCGGTTCGCGCCTTCTGAAAGAACTCTCCGATCGCGGCCACACGGTCACCGGCATTGCCCGTAACCCCGAAAGGATCGCGGCGCTGCCAGGCGTGACGGCTCGGAAGGGCGATGTCTTCGACCTCGAAGGTCTCGCCAATCTTGTCCGGGGCCATGATGCGGTGATCAGCGCGGTGCATTTCCTGGACAGCGACGCCGACACGCTGATCGCCGCCGTGCGCGCGTCCGGAGTAAAGCGTTACCTCGTCGTCGGCGGCGCGGGCAGTCTCGAAGTCGCGCCCGGCAAGCGGCTGGTCGATACGCCCGAATTCCCGGCGATCTACAAGGCCGAGGCGCAGAAGGGCGCCGACTTCCTGGACAGGTTGAAGACCGTCGGCGATCTGGACTGGACCTTCCTGTCGCCGTCCGCCCTGTTCATCCCAGGCGAGCGCACCGGCAAATTCCGCATCGGCAAGGACACACTTCTCGCCTCGGATAAGGGCAGCAGCATTTCCTTCGAGGACTACGCCATCGTCATGGTCGATGAAATCGAGAAGCCGGCCCATGTCAGGCAGCGGTTCACCGTCGGCTATTGATCACACCGCTGGTGGCGGCCGAGGCTCGGTCGAGCCCGGCCGGCGCGGTGGCGACGCTTGTCAGCCGGCATTCCGTGTCGTCAGATGATGGTCGGCGCGTAATTTCTAGACTGTATCCCGATTGGTCAGGGCGATATCGCAGCAGCCGGAGCCATGGCCCGGCGTCCAGGTGACATTGTCGAAACGCACGCCGGTCGCCTCGAACAGCCCACGATCGAAGGCGCCGGCAATGCGGCAGAGCGTGGCGAGCTTGTCGTCGCCGACACCGGCCTCGATCCAGGCATCCTTCAGCGGACAGCGCTTCACCTTGAAGGCGATGCCATGATCGCTGCGTTCGACATCGGTCGGGTACATGCGGCCGCCGTCTGGGCTGACCTCCAGGAAAGCCTCGCCGATCGCGCGTGCATCATTGGCGCCGAAGCCGGCGAAGGCGGCCGCGGCCACCTCCTTGCCGCGCTGTTCGATGGCGCGGATCATGATCGCCTCAGCCCTTTCGGCGCCCAGTTCTCCGGTGAGCTCGTCAAGGAACAGGCGATAAAGGTCGGCGCGGTTGCGAAATGCCGAGTCGAGTTCACGCGACAGCTTTTCGGCTCTGGCTTCGGGATCGGTCATCATGTGTCCTGTGGGCTGGTTCTGTGTAATCTCGGTGCGGCGGCCAACAGCGCCTTGCCTATGGCCGATTGCGGCGCATCGATGACGGCTCGGGCATCGCCGCTCTCGGCGATCCGCCCGCCGTCGAGAAGGACGATGCGGTGGGCAATCGCCCTGACGACGCCGAGATCGTGTGAAATGAAGAGATAGGCGATCCGTTCCTGGCGTTGCAAGTCGAGCAGGAGTTCGAGGACCTGTCCGCGCACCGAAACGTCGAGCGCCGACACCGCCTCGTCGAGCACGATCAATGACGGTTTTGTCGCGATAGCGCGGGCAATGGCGACGCGCTGTCGCTGGCCGCCGGAGATTTCATGGATGGCACGCGCGGTGAGATCCGCCGGCAGCCCGACGCGTTCGAGCAACGCGGCGATGCTGCGGGGGCGCTCGCTCCGCGAGGCGATGCCATGGATGCGCAAGGGATCGTCGAGCACGCGTGCCACGGTGGCGCGTGGATTGAAGGCGGCAAGCGGATCCTGGAACACCATTTGCAGGCGGGTCCGGTGTGCTCGCAGCGCGGAACCCTCCAAAGCCAGGAAATTACTTCCTTCGAATTCGATGCGACCGGCATCCGGTTCGATCAATCGCAGCACCAGCCGCGCGATCGTCGACTTGCCGCTACCCGAGGGCCCCGCCAGTGCCAGGGTTTCACCGGGCTCGATGTGAAAGGAGACATCGTCCACGGCGGCGATGGTCTTGCCGCCGCGACGATAACTTCTGCTGAGGTTGGAAATTGCCAGCAGGCTCATGCGTCGAGCCTGGGTCGGTTCAGCAGCGGCTCGGCGTCTAGACCGATATGGGCGTCGAGCAGCGCGCGCGTGTACGCCTGGGTTGGTGCACTGACAATCTGCGCCGTCGTGCCAAGCTCGACCAGCTCACCATGACGGAAGACGGCGATGCGATCGGCGAGTTCGGCGGCAAGCGCGATGTCGTGGCTGACGAACAGCAGCGTCATGCCATCCTCGGCCACCAGCCGCCTGATCAAGGCGACAATCTCGGCTTGCACGATGGTGTCGAGAGCGCTGGTCGCCTCGTCCGCAATCAGCAATTTCGGCCCGGCCGCAATCGCGGCCGCAATCGCCACGCGCTGCTTCTGGCCGCCGGAGAGCTGATGCGGGAAGGCCCGCAAGGCGGAGTCCGGATCCGGCAAGCGGACGCGTTCGAACAAGGTTTTGGCTTTGGCATA
This sequence comes from Mesorhizobium sp. M0152, assembly GCF_040322415.1. NCBI lineage: Bacteria > Pseudomonadati > Pseudomonadota > Alphaproteobacteria > Hyphomicrobiales > Phyllobacteriaceae > Mesorhizobium > Mesorhizobium sp. M0152. Next base: position 16,000 of record NZ_JAMYTH010000053.1, on the reverse strand, counting down.
GGCCTGCGGCCATGTGAGATCGAGGTGGGCGCGGGCGACTTCGGCGATCTGTTTGCCGACGGTCATGACGGGATCGAGGCTGGCGGAGGGGTCCTGGAAGATGAAGCCGATGTCGCGGCCGCCGAGGGGGATTTTGCTGACGGCGAAGCTGTCAATCTCCCCCCTTGAGGGGGAGATGTCCGGCAGGACAGAGGGGGGTGCTTTGGCACCCAGCGTCGATGACGGCCGCAAAAACCAATCAATCCGGCCTTCAATTCTGGACGATGCCGGCAACAATCCCGCAATCGCCAGCGCCAGTGTGCTCTTGCCCGAGCCGCTTTCGCCGATGACGGCCAGCCGCTCGCCGGCCACGATGTCGAGGCTGATGGTCTTCAGTGCCGGCACCTCGCCGCCGTCGCGGCGATAGGTCGCCGTCAGGTCGCGGATCGAAGCGAGTGCTGTCACGACAGGCCTCTTCTCACGGCCGAGGTCTCGACGATGCCTTCGCCGGCGAGATAGACGCCGAGTACGGTCAGTACCAGCGCTAGCCCGGGGATGATCGACAGGAATGGCGCTGTGCGCAGCACGGCACGGCCCTCTGATATCATGCCACCCCAGGTGACGCGGTTTGGGTCGCCTAGCCCGAGGAAGGACAAAGCCGCCTCGGTGAGGATGGCGGCGGCGACGATCACCGACGACATCGCAAGCACCGGCGGCAAGGCATTGGGCAACACCTCACGAAAGGCGATCTCCAGCGGATGCATGCCGATGGCGCGGGCACTGGCGACATAATCGCGTTCGCGAATGGAAAGGATTTCCGCGCGCGCTATGCGAGCCGGGCCCGGCCAGGTCCCGAGCGCGATGGCGATCACCACTATGCCGAGCGACGGTCCGACGACGCTCACGAAAGCCAGCGCCAGCAGGAAGCCCGGTACGGTCTGGAAGGCGTCGGTGATACGCATCAGCACCTCGTCGGCGAGGCCGCCGGCAAAACCGGCCAGCGTGCCGATCACCGCGCCGATGGCGAGTGCCGCCGCCGCCGCCGCGAGCCCAACGGCAAGTGAGGTGCGGGCACCGTGGAAGAGTTCCGCCAGCATATTGCGGCCGAGCCGGTCGGTGCCGAGCGGCAGCGACCAATCCTGAAACGGCGGCAGCAGCGCTGGCCCGGCAATCGCTTGCGGGTCGCCAGGGAAAAGCAGCGACGCCGACAGCGCCATCGCAACCAGCGCCGCGAGCATGATCGCGCCGGCAACTGCCTCAGGCGTGCGCAGGAAGCGGCGGAGCGGGCTCATGCACCAGCCTCGCCGGCGCCGACGCGCGGATCCAGAAAGGCATAGGCGATGTCGACGAGAAAGTTGATGACGATGACCAGCACGGCACTCGCGAGAATGATGCCGAGCAGCAAGGGAGTATCGCGCGCGGCCACCGCTTCCTGCGCCAGCCGGCCAAGGCCGGGTACGGAAAAGACGCTCTCGATGACGACGCTGCCACCGAGCATCTGGGCCGATTGCAGGCCGAGCATGGTGACCAGCGGCAGCAGCGCGTTGCGAGCGACATGGGCGAGCACGATGCGGCGGCGGGACAATCCCTTGGCGCGGGCGGCCAGCACAAAATCCTGGCGCCAGACCTCGGCCATGCCGGCGCGCATCATGCGCAGATAGAGGGCCAGGTAGATGAAGCCAAGTGCCGCCACCGGCAGCACCAAATGGGTGGCGATGTCGGCGGCGCGGTCTAAGCCGATCTTGTCCGAGGCGAGGGTTTCGATGCCGCCGATCGGCAGCCAGCGCAGGTCGACGGCAAAGACGACGATCAGCACCAGGCCAAGCCAGAAACCGGGCACGGCATAGAGCGCCAGCGATCCGATCGACAGGAACCGGTCACGGAAACTGCCTGGCTTGGCGCCAGCGTAGATGCCGAGTGCCGAGCCGAGCCCGAAGGAGAGCGCGGTGGCGCTGCCCATCAACAACAGCGTGTTGGGGAGGCGCTCGAGAATGACATCGCGGATCGGCCTGGAGAAGGTCACCGACAGACCGAGGTCAAGATGCAGCAACGCCCAGAGATAGTTGGCGAGCCGCGTCACTTCCGACTGATCGAGGCCCCAGCGATGGCGCAGCAGCTCGATCATGCCGGCGTCGCCGCCGGTCGAGACGATATAGGCATCGACCGCGTCGCCGGGGGCGGCTTCGAGCAGCAGGAAGGTGCCGACGACGACGATCAGCAGCACGAAGATGCTGCCGACGAGGCGGCGACGGAGGAGAATGAGGGCTCGGGTCATGCGGCCCTCGATGGGCTGGCGATACGTTGGTCAGGACCGCGCCTGGGCACCCCCTTCTGTCCGGCAGGACAAAGGGGGGCCTTGTAGAACTCAACGCCTACGATGATTTCGCGAACGTTCATCCGCAAAATACTGTCACGATTCCAAATACGTGTCCGCCCAGTTCGACACCGCCCAGCGCGGGTTGTTGGCGATATTCCCCACTATGTCGCGCGCGACGCTGATAAAACTCCATTCGGCGACGTTGATCAACGGCAGGTCGGCCGCCACTTCTTTCTGGAACTCCTTGTAGAGATCGGTGCGGGCAGCGGTGTCGAGCGTTTCGGATGCCTTGGCGATCAGGGCATCGAGCGCGTCGTTCTTGTAGCCGCCTTGATTTGAGAACGGCACGCCGTCGGGAATGCCGCTTTGCACCAGGATGGTGGTCGAGATCGCCGGGTCGCCGCGGAACACAGGCGGGCCGACGGCGAGGTCGAAGGCGTGGTCCGTGTAGACGGCCTTGATGTGCGCTGCCGAGTCGTTGTTGACCAACTGGGCATCGATGCCGATGGCGGCGAGTGCCTGGCGCAGATAGTCGCCGAACTGCTTGGTCTCGTTGAAATAGGGCGCCGGCAAAAGTTTCAGTGAGAAGCGATTGCCATCGGCGCCTTTCTTGTAACCGGCTCCGTCGAGCAGGGCGTTGGCCTTGGCGACGTCGAAGGCATAGGTCGGCACGTCTGCGGTATAGAACTGGGGGTCGTTCTTCGGCACCGGGCCGGTGGCGGTGGCGGCGTAGCCGAGGAACACCGTCTTGACGACGAAATCCTTGTCGATGGCATGCGCGATCGCCTGGCGTACCTTGAGGTCGGCCAGTTCCTTGCGGCGATGGTTGATCTCGACGACGAGCTGGTAGGTCAGCCCTTCATAGCCCTTGGTGATCACTTTCAGGCCAGGCACCTTGGAGATGCGGTCGAGGTCAGCCAACGGCACGGCGGAGAAGGCGGCGAGCTGGATCTCTTCCGCTTCCAGTGCGCTCGCGGCCGATGTGCGGTCGGGCAGCACTTGATAGATGATTTCGTCGAGATAGGGCTCGTCCTTGCCCCAGTAATCGGTGTTCTTCGTCAGCCGGTAGTACTGGCCTGCCTTGTACTCACCGAATTTGAACGGCCCGGTGCCGATTGGCGCGTTATTCGCGGGATTGTCCTCGATCTTGCCGATCTCGTAGATGTGCTTCGGCACGACGCTGCTCAACGCCGGCAGTGCGTTGCGGATCAGCTGGAACGGGGTCGGTTTGGCGAATTTGAACACGGCGGTGAGATCGTCAGGAGTGTCGACGGCGGCAAGGTCCTTGAACACGGTGCGGCCGAGGTTCTGCAAAGGCTTCCAGATCTGCAGCGCCGAGAAGGCGACGTCGGCCGACGTGAACGGCTTGCCGTCGTGCCATTTGACGCCCTCGCGCAGTTTGAACGTCGCCGACAGCCCGTCGGCAGCACCTTCCCAACTCACCGCCAACCGAGGCGCGAGCCCGTCCTTGCCGTCGAAGGAGGCTTCGGCCAGTGTTTCGACGATCTTGCTGGAGATGAAGAAGACGCCGTTGGAGGCGACGATTGCCGGGTTAAGGTTGCGCGGCTCGGAATCGGCGGCGAGCACCAGCCGGCCACCCTTCTTGGGCGTCTGCGCCCAGCCTGAAATCGGTATGGCGGTGGAGGCCAGCAGCATTGCCGAGCCGGCAAGCATCGTGCGCCTGGAAATCGTGACGTCTGACATGATCGAACTCCGTCCTCTCCGCGACCCGGCCGGGCGCGCCAACACCCCTCGAACGCCGGCGGGCCCGCCTGCATTCTTGCCGGCGATTATGAGCCTTGCCGACGGTTTCGCCAGAGACGGAATTGGCGCATCCCCGCGTGGCTTTGAAATTTTCGTCCGCTGGACCAGTTAGGAAGAAGTGGTTCCATTCAAAAGATCTGGTAAGACCAGATCGGATGGATATGTCGCCAACGATGATAGGGCGAGGGCGAGGTGGGCGACCTTGCGGTATTTCTGGCTAGACCAGAGTGCTCAAAATGTGCAGATTTGAACGCAGCCAAGCGATCGGGAGCGCAACACCGCCGATCCCTGGCAATTCAGGGAGAGAGAGATGAATATTGCGCCGGGCAAGAGTGCCGTCAGCAATATCCCGTTCGACCAGACTAGGGTCGACCAGCTGATGGAAGAGGCCGGCATCGATGTGCTGCTGGCGACCTCGAAGCACAACACGCAATATCTGCTTGGCGGCTACAAATTCATCTTCTTCGCCGCCATGGATGCGATCGGCCACAGCCGTTACCTGCCGATCGTCGTCTACGAAAAGGGCGGGCCTGACCACGCCGCCTATATCGGCAACCGCATGGAGGGCGGCGAGCACCAGAACCACCCGTTCTGGACGCCGACGCTGCACGCCGCCTGCTGGGGCACGCTGGATGCCGCCAACCTCGCCGTCGAGCACCTGACGAAGATTGGGAAGGGCAACGCCCACATCGGCATCGAGCCGGGTTTCCTTCCGTCGGATGCGTACACGCTGATCCGCAAGGCGCTGCCGGATGCCAAGTTGATCGATGCGACCGACATGCTCGAGCGCATGCGCGCCATCAAGACCGATGCGGAACTGGAGAAGTTGCGCACCGCCTCCGAACTGATCACCGATTCCATGCTGGCGACCATCGCCTGGGCGCGCGAAGGCACGACCAAAACGGAGATCATCGAGCAGCTACGGCGCGAGGAGACCAATCGCGGCGCGCATTTCGAATATTGCCTGCTGACGCTGGGCTCCAGCCACAACCGCGCCGCCTCGCCGCAAGCATGGAAGATGGGCGAAGTGCTGTCGATCGACTCCGGTGGCAATTATCACGGCTATATCGGCGACCTCTGCCGGATGGGCATTCTGGGTGAACCGGATGCCGAGTTGGAAGATCTGCTAGCCCAGATCGAGACGGTGCAGCAGGCAGCTTTTTCCAAAGTCAGAGCGGGCACGCTGGGCGGCGACATGATTTCGCACGCGGAGGGCGTGCTGAAGACATCGAAGGTCGCGGCCTACACGGATTTCTTCGCCCACGGCATGGGACTGATCACGCATGAGGCGCCGTTCCTGATGACCAATCATCCGGTGACCTATGAAGGCACCTACGCCGCCAAGCCGCTGGAAAAGAACATGGTGCTGTCGGTGGAGACCACGATGCTCCACCCGAAGCGCGGCTTCATCAAGCTGGAAGACACGCTGGCGGTTACCGAGACCGGTTATGTGATGTTCGGCGACCGGGGCCGGGGGTGGAACCGGGGTGCGACCGTCTAATTGGCTATGAAGGCGGCGCCTCTTCCCGGAAACTCACCAGCTGCCGGCATCTTCTCCTCGTATAGAACGGATATTATTTTCCACCCGCCGGAATCAGCCTGAAATCCGGCAGCTCCCGTAAGCCCAGTTCCGGGCCGGCGGGCGAATAGACGACGAAGAGTTGCATCGGCCCGTCGCTGGTGTTCAGCGTCGAGTGAAACCGGCTTTCCGGCACATAGATGGTGCAGCCGGGGCCGACCTTCTCGACCCGCGGATTGCCCTTCTCGTCCTCGACCATCTGCTCGCCATGACCTGAAATGACGAAGATGATCTCCTCGGCGCCTGGATGATTGTGGCGCGTGTGGCCTTTGCCCGACGGCAGGTCGACGACGCCGCCGGAAAAGCGGGTCGCGCCGTTCACTTCCGGAGCCACGGTCAGCGACAATTTTCCCCAGTCGAAGCCGAAGGCGCTGACATCCTTCGGATAGACAAACACCTTGCTCTTGTCGGTCATCTCTCATTATCCCTTCTTATTTGCCGCCTTATTCCCGCTACCAGCGAGCGTCACCGCCTTGAAATCCGCCGTCTGCCGGGCGATCGCGGCTTCCGCCGGCAGCCGTTCCATCGAGCTTGCACCATAGAAGCCGTGCAGGCCCTCGCAGCGATCGAGAATGTAGCGGGCGTCGTCCGGCATCGAGATCGGCCCGCCATGGCAAAGCAGGATGACATCCCTGCGCACCGAGCGCGCGGCATCGGCGATGGCGTCAATCTCGACAACGCAGTCGTCGAGCGACTTGGCCGAGGTGGCGCCGATCGAGCCGCCCGTCGTCACGCCCATATGGGCAACGACGATGTCGGCTCCGGCGTTGGTCATGGCGCGGGCCTCGTCCGGGTTGAAGACATAGGGCGTGGTCAGGAGGTCGAGCTTGTGCGCCTCGGCGATCATATCGATCTCGAGCCCAAAGCCCATGCCGGTCTCCTCGAAACTCTGCCGCATGGTGCCGTCGAACAGGCCGATGGTCGGAAAATTCTGCACGCCGGAAAAGCCCATCGTCTTCAGTTCGGCCAGAAGCAGCGGCATGATGACGAAGGGGTCGGTGCCGTTGACGCCGGCCAGCACCGGCGTGTTCCTGACCACTGGCAGCACCTCATAGGCCATTTCCTTGACGATCTCGTTGGCATTGCCATAGGCGAGCAGGCCGGCGGCGGAGCCGCGCCCGGCCATTCGGTAACGGCCGGAATTATAGATGATGATGAGATCGATGCCGCCGGCTTCCTCGGCCTTGGCCGACAGGCCGGTGCCGGCGCCGCCGCCGACGATCGGCACGCCCTTGTCGATCATTCCCCGAAATTTCTTCAGTATGTCCTTGCGCGGTATGGCGGGCATGTCTTGAATCTCTCACTGTCTGGCGATGTCGAGAAAAGCTTTAACGGCAGCGTCGGCGAATTCTGGATCGTTGATGTGCAGCGGCAGGCGCGTCACGCAGCGCGTGCCATTCGGCTTGATCGTGCGTTCGATGGCTTCGAACAGGACAGTATCGGCCTCGGGATCGAAGAAGGCGCCGCCTTCGACGTCGAGCGCCGAGACGCCCTTTTCCGGGATGAGGAAATTCACCGGTCCTTCACAGAGGGCGAGCCTATTGCCGATCCACTCGCCGATTGCCCGGCATTCCCGTGCGGTGGTGCGCATCAGCGTGACGTTTGGATTGTGCTCGTAGAACAGCCGCCCGCGATAGCGTTCCGGAATCGTCGAGGGGGCCCAGAAGTTGACCATGTCGAGGGCGCCGGCCGAACCGACATAAGGCACTCTGGTGCGAGCGATTGCGCCGAAACGGTCTTCCGTCGCCGGCAGCACGCCGCCGGACAGCAGGTCGCAGACCTCGGTCGTGGTGATATCGATGACGCCGGACAGCAGGCCGCTGTCGGCCAGCTTCTCCATGCTGCGGCCGCCGGTGCCGGTAGCGTGGAAGACCATACAGTCATAGCTCGCGCGAAGCTGATCGGCGATGGCCGTCACGCAAGGCGTGGTGACGCCGAACATGGTGAGCCCGATCGACGGTTTTCCGTCGGGCGGTGGCGCCGGTCTTGCCGCCATGCCCGCGATCGCCTGGGCGGCGTTGTGCAGCACGACGCGGGAGAGCCGGTTCAGTCCGGCCATGTCGGTCACCGCAGGCATCATGATGATGTCGGAGACGTCCACATAGGGGGCGGTGTCACCGGAAGCGAGCGTCGAGACCATGATCTTCGGCAGGCCGAGCGGCAGCGCGCGCATGCCCGACGTGACGATCGATGTGCCGCCGCCGCCGCCAATGCCGATCATGGCGGCGATATCGTTTCGCGATTGGGCAAAGCGGGCGAAGGCGATGCCCATTGCGGCAACCGCGGCGCCGCGGTCATTGCCGCCGAGCACTGCTTTGCTGCCATCTGGGTGATGGCCGGCAATTTCCTTCGCTGTGATGTCGACGGGAATGGTTGCGTCGCGCGTTCCGACATCGACGCGCAGCACCAAGGCGCCGGTGGCGGCGATCGCATCGGCCAGGAAGGCGAGTTCCTCGCCCTTGGTGTCGGCGGTGCCCACCACATAGATGCGCTTCATGGCCGCGCCTCCGCGATGGAGGGTTCAAAGGCGGCGCTGCTCAGGGCATGAAAACCTGGTGCTTTACGCGTCAACGTAGCCACTCCGAAAACGAGGAGGTCATTGCAATTTTTTGAGACGCGCGTATCGTATTGATATGGATGTCTCACGTCAACAAGCCGCAGCAAGCCACGACACCGCTGAGGGAGCCCAGCGCGGGCCGCGCGCGCGCACCAAACGGCTGATGCTGGAGACGGCGACAAGGCTGATGCAAGCGGGCGCCACGCCGTCGGTCAGCGAGGTCGCGGAGGCCGCGGAAGTGTCCCGGGCGACCGCCTATCGTTATTTCCCGAGCCAGGCGGCCCTGGTGCAAGCTGTCGTCGATGAGGGGCTCGGCCCGATTTTGACCTGGCAATCGACATCCGCCGATGCCGAGCGCCGGGTCGCCGACCTGTTCGACACCGCGATGCCGCGCATCGAAGCCTTCGAAGCGACGTTCAAGGCGGCGCTGAAACTGTCGCTGGATCAATGGGCCCGGCGCCAGGCCGGTACGCTGGGCGGCGAGCCTGCCTTCAAGCGTGGTCACCGCATCGATTTGTTGAAAGAAGCGATCGCGCCGCTCAAGGGTCATTTGCCTCCACGCGATTTCAAGCGGCTGGCGCAGGCGCTGTCGCTGATCTTCGGCGTCGAAGTGCTGATCGTGCTCAAGGACATCTGGGGGCTGGACAGCCGCAGGACGATGTCGGTCGCGCAATGGGCGGCAGGGGCGCTGGTGCGCGCGGCGGTCGCGGAAGCGATCGACGGCGCGGACAGTCTCGGCGCAACGATGGCACAAAGATAGTGCTAATCTGGTTCGACCAGATTTGCACGTCGACTATCGATATTAATAGCAGTGTAAGGTCGACGACAATGGCTTTCTATATCACTGAGTAGGAAAATCATGGGAAAACAGGCAGATAAAGCCGGAATCCGATAGCAATGGCCAAGTCAAGCTGCCAAGAAAGGGCTTGACGCGCATGCAGAATTGGTAATACCAGATCAGAAAAGAAAAGCGGATCGAAAGTGAGGGTTGCGATCCATTTTCCGGCAGGGCGAGGAGGCTCGGAATCGGAAAGGTGCGATCACGGGAGGAACTACCAGGGTCGGCCCCGTTGCCGGCTCGCATGACAAGGTAGAACGCGCACAAGGGAGGAAATCATTATGCGCAAGTTAGTGACCAGCGTGCTTGCTGGTATCGGCTTAACGCTTGCCTGCGGGACGTCCGTCTACGCGCAGGAAAAATCGCTCACCATCTTCTGGGCGGAATGGGATCCAGCCAACTATTTGCAGGAACTCGGCAACGAATACGAGAAGGAAACCGGCGTCAAGATCACGGTGGAAACCACGCCATGGTCCGACTTCCAGACCAAGGCCTTCACCGAGTTCAACGCCCATGGCGACGCCTATGATATGGTCGTCGGCGACTCGCAATGGCTCGGTGCCGGCTCGACCGGTGGCCACTATGTCGACCTGACCGACTTCTTCAACAAGCACAAGGTCGGCGACGTGATGGCACCGGCGACGGTGAAGTACTATGCCGAATATCCGGGCGGCAGCAGCAAGTACTGGGCTATTCCGCTTGAAGGCGACGCCGTCGGCTGGTCCTATCGCAAGGACTGGTTCGAGGATTCGAAGGAGAAGGAAGCCTTCAAGGCCAAGTACGGTTACGATCTCGACGTGCCGAAGGATTTCAAGGCGTTGCGCGACATCGCCGAATTCTTCTACAGGCCGGATCAGAAGAAATACGGCATCGCCATCTACACTGACAATTCCTATGACGCGATGGCGATGGGCTTCGAGAATGCGCTGTTCTCCTATGGCGGCGAACTGGGCGACTATTCGACCTACAAGGTCGATGGCTTCATCAACTCCGACAAGGCCGTCGCAGCACTCGATGCCTACAAGGAGCTCTACAAGTTCACGCCTCCAGGCTGGGCCAAGTCGTTCTTCGTCGAGGACAACCAGGCGATCACCGAAAACCTGGCCGCGATGAGCATGAACTACTTCGCGTTCTTCCCCTCGCTGATCAACGAGGCGTCGAACCCGAACGCCAAGAACACCGGCTTCTTCGCCAATCCTCCCGGCCCGAACGGCGACCAGTTCGCCGCGCTCGGCGGTCAAGGCATCTCCATCGTTTCCTACTCGCAAAAGCAGGACGAGGCGATCAAGTTCCTGGAATGGTTCATCAAGGACGAGACCCAGAAGAAGTGGGCGGCACTTGGCGGCTACACGTGCAGCGCGGCCGTGCTCAAGTCGCCTGAATTCCAGAACGCAACACCGTACAACAAGGCCTTCTACGAGACCATGTTCAAGGTGAAGGATTTCTGGGCGGTGCCGGAATATGCCGAGCTGCTACAGCAGCTCAACCAGCGCGTCTATCCCTACATGATCGGCGGCGAAGGCACCGCCAAGGAAACGCTGGACGCACTGGCGGCCGATTGGAACGCGACCTTCAAGAAGTACGGCCGCGGCCAGTAACAATCATGCCTCACGGAGGGGGCGTTTGTGCCTCCTCCGTTTCTTTTCTGCAAACGGGAGCAGAGGTCTTGGCGACCACGATGATCACGACGCTGGACAGGTCTTCAAGAGCGGCCGCGCGCGGCCTTAGCGACATTTCCATCCGCAACCTCTTCATCATTCCGACGGTCCTGTTCCTGATCGTCTTCAACATCTTTCCGCTGATCTATTCGCTTGGTTATTCCTTCACCGACTTTCGCGCGTCGACCAATGCGCCGGCGAATTTCGTCGGGCTGCAGAACTATCGCGACCTGCTCAACGACCCCTATGTGTGGTCCAACTTCGCTATCACCGCGAAGTACGTGATCATCTCGGTCGCCGGCCAACTGCTGGTCGGTTTCGGCATGGCGATGCTGCTCAACCGCGATATCCCGCTGAAGGGCCTGCTGACGACCCTGCTGCTGCTGCCGATGATGCTATCGATGGCCGTCGTCGGCTTGTTCTGGAAACTGCTCTACGACCCGTCGTGGGGCGTCATCAACTATGCGCTCGGGCTTGGCAATTTCGAGTGGCTGGCTAATCCCAAGATGGCGCTCTACGCCGTTGCGCTGACCGACATCTGGATGTGGTCGCCCTTCGTCATGCTGCTGTCGCTGGCCGGCCTCTCGGCGGTGCCGAAGCACCTCTACGAAGCCGCTGCGATCGATCGCGCCGGTCCGTTCTACACCTTCTTCCGCATTACCTTGCCGCTGGTCGCGCCGATCCTAATGATCGCCGTCATCTTCCGCACCATGGAAGCGTTCAAGACATTCGATCTCGCCTACATCCTGACCACCCAGCCGACGGCTGAACTGATCTCCATCCGGCTCTACAAGATGGCGTTCCAGGAGTGGCAGACAGGGCGCTCCTGCGCGCTCGCCTACATCGTGCTGATCATGGTGCTGGCGATCACCAACATCTACGTCAAATACCTCAACAAGGTGAAGGAGCGCTGAGATGGCCGCCGTCCGCACTTCTTCCGAAATCGCCTTCAACCGTGTCGCCATCGTCGCCGTCCTGGTGGCGACGGTGATCTTCCTGGCGCCGATCTACTGGATCGCCTCGACGGCATTCAAGCCGCGCAACCTCGCCACCACCATCCCGCCGACGGTTGTCTTCCAGCCGGAAATATCACCCTTCGTGAAGCTGTTCACCAAGCGCTCGCAATTGCGCACGCCGCCATCGCCGGAAGAGTACGCGGCGGCGCCATGGTGGGAGCGTGTCGTTTTCGACGGCGGCGAGAAGATCGTGCGCGACGGCAAGGGCCAGGTGCAGTGGTCGGGCTATCCAAGCCGGTTCATGAACTCGTTGATCATCGCCATCACCTCGACGGTGCTGGCGGTCGGCATGGGAACGTTCACCGCCTACGGCTTCTCGCGCTTCAAGGTGAAGGGCGAGGCGGACCTGCTCTTCTTCATTCTGTCGACGCGCATGCTGCCGCCCGTCGTGGTGGCGATCCCGATGTTCCTGATGTACCGGGCGGTCGGCCTGAATGATTCCCATGTCGGCCTGATCATCCTCTACACCGCCTTCAACCTGTCCTTCTCGGTGTGGCTGATGAAGGGCTTTATGGACGAGATCCCGAAAGAGTATGAGGAGGCTGCCCTCGTCGACGGCTACACGCGCATGGAGGCCTTCTTCAAGATCGTGCTGCCCGAGGCAGCCACCGGCATCGCCGCCACCGCCGTGTTCTGCTTCATCACCGCGTGGAACGAATATGCATTTGCATTGATCATGACCAACCGCCGGGCCCAGACCGCGCCGCCGTTCATCCCCAGCCAGGTCGGCTCCGGCCTGCCGGACTGGACGGTGATCGCGGCTGGTACCTTCCTGTTCCTGCTGCCGGTCGCCATCTTCACCTTCCTGCTCCGCAACCACCTGCTGCGCGGTATGTCCTTCGGAGCGATCCGCAAATGAGCTTTCGCGCCATCAACCAGAAATATCTGGAACCCGGATCGCAGGTGCTGATGGTGCTCGGCATCATCGCCCTCTGCCAGCCCTGGAACCTGCTGTTGCATGCATATGGCCTGACCATCATCCTGATCGGGCTGATCGGCTTCAACATCACGTCGAAGATCTCGCCGGAGCAGAAGGCCGGTACCGGACAGATACGAAATCCGGGAGCACAGCATTGACCCAGATCGAGCTTCGCGGCATCCAGAAATTCTTCGGCGCCGTCCAGGTCATCAAGGACCTGAACCTGAAGATCAACGACAACGAGTTCATCGTTCTGCTCGGCCAGTCGGGCTGCGGCAAGACGACGACGCTGCGCGCCATCGCCGGGCTGGAGACGATCGATGAGGGCGACATCCTTATCGACGGCAAGCCGATTCAACATTTGAAGGCCGCCGACCGCGACATCGCCATGGTCTTCCAGTCGTTCTCGCTCTACCCGCATATGAGCGTCTACGAGAACATCGCCTTCCCCTTGCGCGCCACGCGCAAGAGCAAGGCAGAGATCGACCAGGAAGTGCGTTCAGTCGCCAAGACGCTGCAAATCGGCGACCTGCTCGGCAAGAAGCCATCGGCGCTTTCGGGCGGCGACATGCAGCGCGTCGCCATCGGACGGGCGCTGGTGCGGCGGCCGAAGGCGATGCTGATGGACGAGCCGATCGGCGCGCTCGACGCCAAGCTGCGCGAGGAGATGCGGGCCGAGATCAAGCGGCTGCACATCAAGCAGGGCTCGACCACCATCTATGTCACCCACGATCAGATCGAGGCGATGAGTCTCGCCGACCGCATCGTCATCATGCATGAAGGCGTGCTGCAGCAGGTCGGCTCGCCGGACGAGGTCTATTCGCGGCCGGCAAACCTGTTCGTGGCGCAGTTCGTCGGCAGTCCGGTGATGAACGTCGCCGATGCCGCGGTCACCGAAACAGCGTCTTCGGTTTCGGTGGCGGTCGGCGGGGCTGCCGCCGGCTTCGAGTTCCCGCGGGCGCTGCTGTCGAAACTCAACGGCCATGCCGGCGGCCAGTTGGCGCTCGGCATCCGGCCGGAGGGCGTGCTCATCCGCCGCGATGCGGCCGACGGCTTCCTGCCGGTCGAGACGCAGATCGTCGAACCGCTCGGCTCCTTCGACATCGTCGACCTGAAAGTCGGCTCCAAGATGCTGCGTGCGCGCACCAAGAGCGGCTTCGTCAGCGGTCCCGGCGAGAAGGTATTTGCCCGGATCGATCCGGCCCAGGCGCATTTCTTCGACACGGCAAGCGGCAAGTCGCTGGAAGTGAGACTCTGATGGCCCATATCCAGCTCAAGAACATCTCGAAGACATTCGGCAACCACACCGCGCTGACGGGGCTCGATCTCGACATCGCCGATGGCGAGTTCTTCGTCCTGCTCGGCGAGACGGGCGCCGGCAAGACGACGACGTTGCGTCTGATCGCCGGCCTGGAAAGGCCGAGCGAAGGTCAGGTCTTCATCGACGGCGTCGACGTTGCCGACTGGGGTGCGGCCGAGCGCGACGTGGCGCTGGTTTTGCAGCAATACTCGCTCTATCCGCGCTACACGGTGCGCGAAAACCTCGAGTTCCCGCTGAAGCCGAAAATCCGCCGGTTGCCCGACGCCGAGATCAAGGACCGCGTCGATCGTGCTGCCCGCACGCTGAGGATCGAGCATCTGCTAGACCGCAAGACCGACCGGCTGTCCGGCGGCGAGATGCAGCGCGTCTCGATCGGTCGCGCCATCGTGCGCAAGCCGCGCGTCTTCCTGATGGACGAGCCGCTGTCGGCGCTTGACGCCAAACTCCGCGAAGCGCTGCGTACCGAACTGAAGAACCTCCAGATACAGCTCGGCGCCACCTTCCTGTTCGTCACCCACGACCAGATCGAAGCGATGTCGATGGGCGACAAGGTCGGGGTGCTCAACCATGGCCGCATCGTCCAGACCGGCACGCCGCACGAGATCTATAACAATCCGCGCGACACTTATGTGGCAAGCTTCGTCGGCTCGCCGCCGATGAACCTCATCGACGGCAGGCTTGTGAACGGCCGCGCGGTGATGGCGCCGCTGAATTTCGAACTGCCTTTTTCGGGGGCCAAGACTTCTTGGGGACTAAAGACTGGCGCAGCGACCGATGGTCGCCCGCTCGTCTTCGGCGTTCGCCCGGAGGATGTCTATCTCGAGAGTGGCGCGCCGGTCGAGGCGCGTGTCCACGATGTCGAGAACCACGGCGTGGAGAAGATCCTGACGCTGCGCGTCGGCGACGCCACGTTGCGCGCCACCGTGCCGGCCAGGACCGATGTCGCCATCGAGCAGGCGGTGCGCTTTGCCTGGAACCCGGACAAGGTGGTGCTGTTCGACAAGGGCAGCGGGATAAGCCTTCGCCACGCAAGCTGAGTTTCCTGCCTTCATGCACGCCCATGCCGCAGGCCGGCCGCCATCGGACGGAGTGCGCCCATGCGGGCTTTCTAGTTTGGAACAGTCAGCCAGTCACGGCCAACTGCATCAACCGGCCTGGCGGATCTCGGCCTGTTCTTCGGCGCGAAGGTGGCTGGGCGCCGAACCGATGACGCGCTTGAAGGCACGGCTGAAGGCGGCGTCCGATTCATAGCCGAGGCGTGCGGCAACGACGGATATTTTCATCCGGTCGCGGATCAGCCATTGCCGAGCCTGATGCATCCTGACCTGGGTGACATATCTTGCCGGCGTTTCGCCGACGATGGTGGCGAAGCGCTCGGCAAAGCCCGAGCGCGAGGAGCCCATCATCCTGGCCAGCGACTCGACCGTCCAGTCATGGTCGGGTTCGAGATGGATGGCAGCCAGCACGCGGCCGATGTCGCGATCCCTGACGGCGGCGATCCAGCCGGAGGAGTCGCCGCAGCCGCGTTCGACCCATGAGCGGATGACGATGGCGGCCAGCACATCGGCCAGCCGCGCCAGGATGCCACCGGAGCCGACGCGCTCCATCGTCACTTCGCGCGCCATCGATTCCAGCAAATGCGGAATACCCGGCTCATAGGCCTCCAGTTCATGTGTGCGCATCACATCCGGCATCATGCCGAGCAAGGGGTGCAAACCGTCGAGATTGAAGTACATGCTGCCGCAAAACAACAGGGTTCCCGGCCGGCAGCACTCCGACCTGCCCTCGTTCGACATACAGCTAGACGTCCTTGCCAGCGCCTTTGCCTATTGCGGTACGGCGACGTTGCTGGCGGCCGTCCTGGTGTTCCTGCGCGGCCCGAGGCGCACCGAGTAGGCTCTCTCGGCAACCGCCCCTGACCTATGCAGCGGGGCGGCCGACCAAAACCGGGGAGGGCGGGGCGGCCGGGGGGGTTTTTGAGAGAAGCAGCGGGGCATAAGGGGGAAGGCACCGGGGGGGGGGGGAGATACAGAAGCCCCGCCGCTATTTTTT
>NZ_JAMYTH010000052.1:0-28879 GCF_040322415.1 Mesorhizobium sp. M0152 | reverse complement strand
CGGGTTCAGCGGTATCCTGCAAGTGGATGGCTACTCGGCCTATACCAACCTGGTCAAGGCACGGGCCAAAGCCGGCAGCAATGAAACAATCCGGCTCGCCGGGTGCTGGGCTCACCTGCGGCGCAAATTCTACGACCTGCACATCAGCGGGGTCTCACAGGCCGCGACGGTAACGATCATCGCCATGACCGAATTGTGGAAGGTCGAGGACGAGGTTCGCGGCAAGGATGCCGGAAGCCGCGCCGCGCTCCGTCAGGAAAAGTCCGTGGCCATTGTCGCGAGCCTCTTCGATCTATGGGAAGCGGAACTGGGGAAGGTCTCCGGAAAATCCAAAACCGCCGAGGCGATCCGCTACGCGCTCACCCGGCGGGAGGCGCTGGAACGCTTTCTGATGGACGGTCGCATCGAGATCGACTCCAATATCGTCGAGCGTGCAATCAGGCCCCAGACGATCACGCGAAAGAATAGTCTATTCGCTGGCAGCCAAGGCGGTGGACGAACCTGGGCGACGGTAGCCACCTTGCTGCAAACCTGCAAAATGAACAGCGTCGATCCGCTCGACTGGCTCTCGCAGACCTTGACCCGCATCGCTCAAGGATGGCCGGCATCCGAGATCGAAATGCTCATGCCTTGGAACTTTAGGCCTGACGTTATCGGCTGACCGCTTACTGTATTTGATGCTGAAATCGCGAAGAGTCTGGCTGACGAGCGCGTTTGAATGCTCGGCGACCATTGCCTGAGCGCGCGCTGGGTCTGTACGGTGTGCATCCTTGATCTTGTTCATGATCTTTTCGAATTCGTCCTGCTCAAGGCGTGTGCCAAGCCGGATACCCATGAGTGATGGGAAATCTCGCCCATGCTTCGACGAACCTCAGTGGTGGTCGGATTGTAGGCGATGTAGTTGATGAGCAGCTCTGGCCGCATTATGGCTCTTGGCAACCGCCTTCTTGGGAAAGCAAGCGCCACGGCAATACCGGATTTCGTCTCCTGCGTAAGCCACCAGGTGCGGTAGCCGTAGGGGCTTGATACCTCTTTTTCTTCTGCCCGGCGCCTCTTTTGAACGACCAGAATGTGGGCTGCATCATTGGCAGCGCGGATGTCTTCGTGGCGGCGGTTGCTATCCTTGCGGAGTTTCTTGATGGCCTCTGTGAGCTTCTTCAATTCGTCCTGATCAATTTCTCGCATCATATCTTCGCGGTCTTCGAATGTGAGCCCGTAGCGGACAGTCATGGTGTCCCGTAGTGCCTGGACGTTTAGGTGATGCAGGAAAATCCGGTGCGACTCATCGAAGTATCCATCGAGAACTCGACCTCGGCGCCGTCGGCTTTGCCGGGTCGTGCTGGAAGCGACCAGCGGCCTGCCTATCATCCGAGGCCGATCCTGCGAAGCGAGTTGCTGCGCCGTCTGTGTGGAGACTAGCTCCGGGCACAAGCGGCGCGAACTCCCTTCTCCTTTCCATCAATATATCGCAGTGCCGCTCTTCGCGGCGAACGGCTGCTCGACGCTGAAGCCGAACGCGGTGCTCGAACCTGGGCATAGCCAACCGATATCGCGCGGCTCGAGCCAGGCGGCGAACTCCCGACCCGAGCGGAACTGCCCCGGATCGGCAACGGATGCAGCCAATGCTAGAGCCCCTACCGGACCGATACCGGGGAACCGTGCGGGTGGACGGCAGTCGGCCAAGAAGCGACGGGCAATTTCCTCGTTCGACACTGCCAAGTCGGTTTCCCGAAACAGCCATTCCTTCAGTTCGCGCGCACCGCCCGGAAAAAGTACGAAGCTGTAGAGCGTCCGCAACTACGGCAAGGCGTAGTCAACGAGATAGTCAGTATGTATGCCAAGCTGCATCGGGGCGAGGCTTAGAGACCGCGCCGAGGTCGTTCGGACCGCTCTGCGAGCCGGAAGCCGCCTTGCCCTTCGACTTCTCATTTGCGACAGGCCCTGATGAATTGCCAAGCCGGGCTGCAGCGGGAAACCTTTCACGATAACAGGATCACAGCGTTCGGTTGCATGCCCGGCAGTCGGACTCATTGTCGGCCTTCTGACAATGTTGGGTATGAAACACTGCACTATCAAAACGATCATGTTGTCTAAAAATGGTTTTCTGGATTGGCACAGCATTTGCTTTGCTGAATCACAAATACCCTACGGCACGAACCTGCAGGAGTTCCTCCATGAACAGCCTCAGGCAGCGCTACAGCAAGATCTGTGCATGCGAATCCGCCCTCCGGTTGCAATCGGAATGGGCCGAGCTTGTAACCAAACACTCCCCCTACTGCATGTGGGGGCGCCAAAACTCTCCCGACGCGGGCGACGACTGGACAAAAAGCCGCTCGATCGTCCGCCGCTTAATGAAGTCCAGCGGTGGGACATCGATGAGCGCCTCGCGGAAGGCCGGACCGTTCCGCGATACCAACGTTACAGGGACGGCTTAATCTGTTTTGACTCGTTCTGCACAGTAGCATGGATGGCTGGCACAAAGGATACTTGAACGTGGACGTTTTCGAACGTGCTTCAATACCTGCGAGGAGGTCACTGACCTCATCCTTCTCGGCCGACCTGGCCGTACTGGGTGTCGCATTCGTTTGGGGCGCGAGCTATCCGGTCGCGAAAAGCGCACTATTCTATGCGCCGGTTTTGATCCTCATTCTTTATCGTTTCCTGATTACCACGATCTTTATGGCAGTGGTGGCAAGAGATGAGATAGCATCGATCTCTTGGGGCGATTGCATCCGAGGCCTCGTATTGGGGACAATACTTTTCTCAATTTTTATTGCTGAAACTTACGGTGTTGCATCAACAAGCGCAATGAATACGGCCTTGATCATTTCTCTTTGTGTAATTGTCACCCCGATCATTGACTCTGGGCTATCGAGGCGACTTCCACCTCCGGGCATATTGGCAAGTGCCGCCATATCCTGCATCGGTGTCGGCCTTCTCACTGGCGGGATCGGCAAGTTCAGTCCGGGTGACGCGCTTGTGCTGGGGGCTGCGATTCTGCGAGCAATTATGGTCGTTTCCACCAAACGCCTTCTGGCCGGCCGGCAGATTTCGTCTGCGGCACTGACGGCCATCCAGGGATCGGCGGTGGCAACACTCACTTTCGTTTTAGCCGTGGGTCAATTCGGAATCTACGGCCTTATTGTGAAGGCCCCCCTTCAGTTTTGGGGCGCCGTCGCCTTCCTTTCACTCTTCTGCACGATCGCTGCATTCTACATTCAAAACGCCGCGGTCAGAAAATCCACGCCGACACGGGTTGGCTTGCTGATGGGAACAGAACCCTTTTTTGGTTTCGTCCTCGCGCACCTTCTCCTGACAGTATCTTTGACCGCAACGGGCTTGATAGGTGCCGGCCTCATCCTCGCCGGAACCTTTGCCGGCATCTTTTTTGAGAGCAGGACCTGACAAATGAACCCCGTCTCAACTTCGATCAAACCATCTACCGGCGGCATTTTGAGTTTCGAAGATCTGGAGGCTTTTCCGGACCGAAACGCACCAGTTGCAACCATGTTCAGCGGCGGTCTCGACAGCACCTACCTTCTCTACAAGCTGCAAAGCCTTGGCTTTGCGAATATTGAAGCTGTCGCGGTGGATGTCGGAACTTCCATCGATAAGCCTTTGCTGGAACAGACGGTAGCCGGGTTCGGCGCACGCTTTGTCTGTCTCGAAGGGCGGGAAGCTTTTGTCGAACAAGGCGTGAAACCCGCCATTCGGGCCCACGCCAAGTACCTTGGTAACTATCCGTTAAGCAGTTCCTTGAGCCGTCCCGTAATCGCCTCGTTGATTGTTGATCATGCGACATCAATCGGCTCACGGCTGCTTCTTCATACAGCAAGTCTTTCGCAAAATAGTCTTCCGCGCCTTAACAATAGCATCAAGCGCTCGGGATTTTCCGGCAACTTCGGCAGTCCGTATGAATGCTCGGTGATTTCCCGGCAGCAGAAGGCCGCCGCCCTCTCCAAGTTCGGACTGGCTTTTGTGACGGACCGCACCTGGAGCGGAGACGAAAACCTCTGGTGCCGGGAATTCGAGTCTGGACCTTTGGAAAATCCCGAGAACTTTTCTATCCCGGAAGAGGCGTTTGATTGGACGCGCAACATTGCCACAGAGCAGCCGGTAGAGATCAAACTCGGATTTATAGACGGAAATCTCGTGTCAATTGATGACCGTGATGTTGCACTGATCGACACAATTCCGCTCCTGAATAAAACAGTTGGTAAATTCGGACACGGCCGCTTTGTTGGGCTCGAACACATCTCAAGCGGTGAAAAGGTTCTCGAAGTCCGCGAGGCCCCCGCGGCGGCCATCATCATGGACGCGCTGCGGCACCTCGAAACCGCTTCCCTTGGCGTCGGATCAATCGTGTTGAAGGAAGGGCTTGAGCAAGCCTGGTCCCAGGAGGCGGTTTCAGGTGCATGGGGCAGTACTATTCACAAGATGTGCGAACGGGCCATAGCGTCCGCGCTCGAGGGCGTCAGCGGGAGCGTCAGCTACATAGTCGATAATACGCGCTTTTTACCTCGGTCCATCATAGCCAGCACGCCCAAATATATTACGCACCGCCACCTTTGGGAACACCAAGCCGCGAGCCACCAAGCGTCCTTTAAAACTTCCCCCTCGCCAAATTACCAAGACGGGAGACACCCATGAAAAAGGTCGCACCCCAGGCGCTATGCAGCCTCAGTCAAGAATGCACTGATCATCTGGTGACGAATGGATGGTGGTTTTCGAGAGGTGAGCGCACCGAAGCCGGCTTCGGCATCGAAATTGATGCTGGCTGGAAGAACTTTGCTGACCACTGGAATCGACTGCTTCTCGATGAATACATGCGTGACGGCGGGACCTATCGCTACCGGCGCTATAGTGCGTTTGAATTTGACGCAGTTGACGGAATTTTTCGGCTCCTGCCGCATGCCCCTTATGAGCAATCGAAAGCCATCAACCACTTGAATGGCGGCTTCAAGCGCTACTTCGAGCCCTTTGAACAATCCTTTATAGATCATCCTGTCTTAAACAAGATCCTGACAGGTTTCTGCAGAATTCTATGTCAAACCGCTGGACATGATCGTTGGGATATTAAGCTCCATCCCTACCGGATTGTTGCACGCGACGGTGTAAACGGCAAACCAGCACCCGAGGGCCTTCATCAGGACGGGGTGGATTTCATCGTTTCTTACATGATCGGGCGGGTTAACGTGGCCGGCGGTATGAGCACGATTACTGATGCCTCAAAGCGGTCTCTCGGCGATGTCGAAATGAACCTTCCAAATGATTTTGTGATTTGCAACGATCGCAAGACGTTTCATGATGTATCACCGATCGTGACCGAAAATCCGAAAATGCCGTTCGCATATCGTGACGTCCTTGTCATCGCCTTCGAGAAACTATGAATGAAGTCTTGAATCCAAGCACGTTGCGACCAATAGCGAGATCGCTGTCCATACCTGTGGGAATGCTTGAGGCAGGGTCGGACATATCAAACGCCGCCTGATCAGTCGGATAATCTGCAAACGGGTGGAAGACTGCTCTTATGATATTATGATATGTAGTTTGGGACTATAGTCGAGGCTTGATTCCGTTGGACGCGAGTGCCTTCCGGCGCAGTACCGCCAAGAGAATTCGTCCACTGTCCGAGTCAGCACACGGGCTCGCCGAACAGGAACTTGGAACGCTTCTTCATGCTGTCTTAGGTGATATAGCCGCCCGGAGTGCTGCGACATGTGCACGATAGCATCAGCTCGCGACGAAGGATTGCTAACGGCGAACTCATGCCGGTCGGCGAGGCGATACTGGCTGGAGCATCAACTCGGCCGACGAGAGTGGCCCACCATCCTAGGCAGGATCGGCCGACATGGCCGGCATCGCGCGCCGCTCTGAAAAGAGCACAGCGGGCATCCAGACGCTGCCGGGTTGACTATGGGTGTCCGAACCGCGAAAAGGGGCCGCTCTTCATGAGTGGCGTGCGCCGGCAGTCTAACCCCAAGCCCCCCGCCCAGGCTGCCGGCGCGCTTCTAGCTTTCAAATACTTGATGCATTTGCGCTTTGCGTACCTCCGTGCATGTTGCTCGATGCCAGGCGGAGGCCTCTGTATCGCGCATCGCTGCAACGCCCAGGCGTTGATCCCCATCATCGCGGCGATCGCTTTGCCGCGATCGCCGCAGCCGTTTTCGAGCACGACAATCATGCCAGGCGGTGTCGGCAGCGATGCGCATGCAAAAATTCACAGATGCATGCTAGACTTAGACTAGCGCATCCTCGCCATCGCACTCGGCTATGAAGCCGCCTTCTTAGCTACGTCGCAAAGGGTTATCCGGCCAAGGCGGGTTCAATGGAATGAAATGAGGCCTTTTGGGTCCTGACCTTTCAACTTCCAGACTGCCATTTATGCGACTTTCTAAGCACAAAAGACGAACATGTAGGCATTGAGTGTTCTTGACGTCACAGTTCTGCGTCCGTTTCTGCCCTTGACTTCAACTCGTGAGAATTGTTGAACGGCTGGGTTGGGGACGGAACCGGCACGCCGTCCTGGGAAGACTGCGCAAGAATGCAGATGTTCAATCCAGCGGGCCCGAAGTCTCAAACTGGTGCCTTTACGGAGGTCGGCAACGTTTGCTTTCAGGGAGCCAGCTCGATAGGAGGCGGGACAGAGTGTTTCGAGCTTTCGAGCAAAGCGCAAGCCATCACATAGCCCACTCGACGGAATCGGGCACAACTTGAGCTTCGCGGACTGCTATTGAGCCGTTGAACCGCAGGTCGTGGCGAAGGGAATATGGAGCTGTCAAAGGGGAAGCGCCGTGGAAGCCTCACCGCCTAAGGTTGTGCCTGAGCCCCCGAAGATCGCGTTGCCGGAGAAGGCACATTGTCCGACATGCAATAGATCGCAGAACTGCGATGCTCATGGTCGAGTGTACAAGCCATGGGAGTGGTCTGACTGCCAAGGCCACACAATGTGCGGCGGCGTAACCTATACTTTGTTCGAATGTCGCGGTTGCAACGCCGTCTTTTACGAAACCAGTTCCTGGGACGAGAATGACGTTGACCAGTGGTATGGTCCTGATGGTCAAACAGAGAGCGAAGCCAATTTGACGAAGGAGACTTTTCCGAAGCCTCCCGCGCGTCCTCGTCCGGACTGGTTCGATGTCTCAGGAGCCATAAACCACACGCTTCACGGCATCATGGAGGAGACCTACAAAGCCGACGAAGCCGGCTGTCACTTGCTTGCGGCCGTGGGTCTCAGGACAGCATTGGACAGTTGTTTTGAGGGCGTTGGAATTGAGGGCGGTGACACCTTCGCCAAGAAGCTTCACGCTCTGAAGGCTGGCGGTTATATCGGCGAAACTGAGCACGACCTGCTTACGGTCCTGATCGACGCTGGAAGCGCTGCGGCTCATCGCGGCTGGACGCCGGAGCGACAGCATGTGCACCAACTTATGGACGTGCTGGAGAACTTCATCCAACGGGTCTTCGTCAACGGAAAGCGAGCGCTCGAAATGAAGGCCGGCATTCCAGGCAAGCAGCCTCGCATAAGGTCCCCTCGATCGTCTGTCGCTATTCCTGTCGTGATTGCGGAAAGTGAGCAGGAGGCAGCAACGACGGTCCTCATCGACTCCTGGCATACGGATGAGCCGCCGCAATGATGGCCGTCAGATTGCCCGCCTAACTGCCATGGAGGTTTGGAGGCGACGACGACGCGATGCGAATGTCCGGTCGTCGGCGACCTCACCGGTTCTGCTAATCGCGCGAGCGCAACTTATTGCGCGGCATAGGAAACGCTTTCGGTAAATTTCGAAGTCAATCCCTACGGCCGAAATGGAGGCGCATTGCTGACCGGCAGATTTGGGGCCCGAAGCGGACAGGTGGCTCTAGGTTTCCGCGGAATCAGAAGCGGAGAGATACGTCCGCGCGTTGGAGACCGCGCGTCGGCTCCATGGGCTCGGCGCCAACGTTCATGTCTGGCTCCTCGCGTTCCACAACGGCCAGCAGGACAGCGCGCTTCGTCATGCCAGGACGGAGAAGAACGTCGAGGGCCTCGGAAAGCTATTTCCGCCCGAGCGAATAATGGAGGTGGATATCAACCTTGGGGGCGCATTCGAGGACCCTGTCGCGTCGCGGCAAACCTATGAGAAGATTCGCGCGGCCGGCGATCCAACTTTGTATGACGACGTCATTGTGGACATCAGTGCGATGCCTCGGATGGTCGCGATGACGAGCGTCGCCGTGCTGCTGCGTGGCCTCGACATCGCATCGGCGACCGGCAGGTGCGTCAATCTGCACGTCAGCGGAGAGCGTCACGTCCGACCTCGCGGCGGGCTAAGGCTCGCTGAAAGACCAAGTGTCGTTCGTGCGCGGCTTCTCCGGCGAACTGACATCGCAGACAACTAAGAACCTACCGCACGTCTGGTTTCCCGTTCTTGGGGAGAGTCAGCGCGACCGTCTCGACAGGATCCACCAGAAACTCACCCCGGATGAGATTTGCCCGGTTGTGCCGTTCCCGTCGCGAGAGCCGCGACGTGGGGACGAGATCATCTATGAGCACCGCGAATTGCTGTTCGACACCTTCCAAGTCGAGCCACGTAACATTCTCCTCGCATGCGAATACAACCCTTTCGAAGCCTACAAGCAGGTGTTCGAGGCGATGGACCGGTATCGACGCGCGCTGAATACGCTTGGCGGCTGCAAGGCCTTCGTTTCACCGCTGTCTTCAAAGCTCCTCTCAATTGCGGTGCTGCTGGCCTGCTACGACCATCTTTTCGGTGAGGTCCCAGGAAAGCGGCTGAAGGTGGGAATACCCTATGTCGAGACAGCGACATACGCCGATCCGGTCCAAAAGCCGGACGACCCCTTCGAGTTGTACTCGATGTGGGTTCGTGGCGAGTGGGAGATTGTCGCTGGGACTGCCGCGGACGCCGGCATGCCGGACGAACGGAACGTCTAGCTAAGCGACGTAGCCCTGAACAGCCTACACTTGGCCGTCCTCCGCATGGGAAAACCATCGCGCACCTCGGTGACGGCCGATGGCGGGACGAGGAGGCGGCAAGCTGGCGGTCAGGGACGGGAGAGCGCTTGTTCCAACTCCCTGCCCATTTTGAATGCACCGAGCCGGTCCTCTACACCAAGGTGGTGCTGGCGGCGGCTCATCTCGATCACGACCTAGCAGACAAAGCCGGCGAACCTGCGCGCCTTTGCCAGCGCTCTCACATGCTGCACGACCGGAGCATCTGCGACAGCGCGATATTGCGTACAAGAAGCGGCGGTCAATGGGCGATCTGGTCGGCGGGCGCTACGAGTAACGAACACGTTTGCGCTTAGGCGATGATATCAGAGTGCGTTTGATCGGCCGGTGATGAGGCGCTTGGAGCGTTCTTTCGCAGACGCGATCTCCCTGTTCAGTTCTTCCAGGTTCTCCAGCCATAGCTGGATACGTGCTGGCGGCACGTCCGGATGAGACTGCAGGTCGAGGTTGTGGCGCTTGACGAAATAGAACGCCACCGCTAGCCGCATCTTTAGCTTGCGCTCACCGCCCTCAATGCGGAAATCGTGCTCGATGGCGGCTCGCTGCTCTGCATCAAGGCCTGGATGGGCTTTAATCCTAAGGACGAAATCCGTCGACCACTCTAAGTCATCGGCGGGATCAATGTCACAGGGCTCGGGCGGCCAGAACGAAAGGATACGCCCGAGCACGTAGTCCCTAAATTCTTGGCGGTCGACCGAGAACGCTCGGCAATGCCAACGCGACCCGTCGTGAACCAGAGCATGAGGGCATATCGTTCTGCGGCCTGTCCGACTCAGCGACTGATAAAAGACGTCGATCTGGGAGCGCGTCTCGATCGCGTCGACCACCGCCCGAAGGACGTAAGCCTCGGGGCCTCGGGATATTTCAGGGATGATCTCCACCGGGGGTGTCTTTTCGAACCAGGTATCGGCCAGACGCGCGGCGCCTGACTCGATGGCGCGCAACTGTGCGAGATAACGTTCCGGCGACAACGTCAGGAAAACCGGGCGGAAATTCCGAGTCTTCACATACGACTTTTCCGACGCGTCGTATTCGATGTTGCCGGGGGCAATCTCCTGATAGGTCCGGAAGTCGACCGAGGCTTGAGGCGACGAGATCTGAAACCTCGTCTCGAGGTCTCTCCGGTTGACCGAACCTGTCCAGTAAATACGCCATTCCATGAATTCGTAGCGCTGGGCCACCGTCCAACGCACATCCGGATCATTCATATGGATCGCCTCATTGACACTTATAAAAACTACGCATATAGCAGCAAACTAGTTGAGAAACTGTATACCGTGTAGGCCTCTGGATCAAGGAGAACTAACATGAGCGATCAAGACGACGGGAAGGGTAAAGGCCATTCCGACGCCGGAGACAACTCCGGCCGCGGTAATGGTGGCAACCCAGACCACGGCGGCGGTGACGGCAATCCCGGTCACGGTGGCGGCAACCCTGGCCACGGGGATGATAAGGTCACTATCCTCGTCGATAATGCGCAGAAGCGCGTCCGCGGCGGCCAGTGGATCGTCAGCGAATTGAAGGCCCAGGTTGGCGTTGACCCCGCCAAGATCCTTGCCGAAATCACGCCGAACGGCCTCAAGGACCTCGATGATGCTAGCACTGTCGCCGTGCGCGACGGATCGCGCTTCATGAGCCATGCTCGCACCGGAGGTTCGTCATGATCATCGCCGGCGTCGAGGAGGGAGGCGACCCTCCTGATGGATTGGATCAAATCCGTGAACTCTGCTCCGGTGAAGTCAACTTCAAAACCGAAGGGTGGCGAAATTTGATTTTTATGGAGCAGTTGCGCCTGTGGGTGGGCAACCAGGTGCGTGTCACGGATGCGGTGTTATGCCTAAACCATAACAATCCGACCTATCCGACGAAATTGTACATGGCGGAGAACGTAGGCGGGCCGGTCAATTGGAACGAAGCGAACGTGCCGTTGCTCGGACGCTACTGGCACTCGTTTTCATGGCGGGACGTCAGCCCTGCCCTGCCGTATCATGAAATCCTGGCGGCCCACCTCGCGCCGCTGGCCAGCGATAAGGCGGCTTGATCATGAAGAGGTTCCTGCGCTGGCTCTATCAGACGGTTTTCGGGAAGCCAACGGCCGTCGACAAGCCGCTGACCTCCTCGCCGCCTCCGGCCGTTCCCGCCTTGAGGGTCACTTTCCGCGCAAGCGAAGCCTTCCTGTCTCGCGTCCGCGCGGACCTCGAGCGCCGTCACGCCTTTGCCCATGAACGCGTCGGGTTCATTACGGTTCGCGCTGCCGAAGGCGCGGAGGGAGTCACCTTGATTGCCGAGGACTATTACCCAGTCGCTGACGACGACTATGTAAGAGATCCGTCGGTAGGGGCCATGATCGGGTCGGAAGCAATCCGCAAGGCGCTCGAACTGGCCCTCCTGAAGGGTGTCGGCGTGTTCCACACCCATATGCACGGGCTTTCCAAGCACCTCTGGTTTAGCGGAATCGACCTGCGTGAGCAGGTTAAGTTCTTACCGGACTTCTTCACGGTCTGTCCGCAAATGCCGCATGGAGCGATCGTCCTGAACCCGAAAACTGCGGCGGGACGCGTCTGGCTATCGCCCGAGCAGGTAGTGAAGATCGATGAGTTCAGCACCATCGGTCCGCGCCTAGTCATTGATCGGGCCGCCCGCGACGGCAGCACGGAGTTTTACATATGACGGTCGATAGGGATTTCTCACGCCAAAGCTTCCTCGGGCCCGAAGCTGAACACCTCCTCGCCAACGTGCGCGTGGCGGTCGCCGGACTCGGCGGCGGCGGATCTCATATCGCCCAACAATTGGCGCATGCGGGCGTCGGCCATTTCCGACTTATCGATCCGGACGCCATGGAGGCCAGCAACTTGAACCGGCTTGTCGGTGGAACCGAGAGCGACATTGTCGCCGGGACCAAGAAAATTGACATCGCCACGCGTCTGATCAGGGGCATACGTCCTTGGGCTGACGTCCTCTCGGCGGACACGACGTGGCAAGAATCCGATCACCTAATCCGCGACGCCCATGTGATTTTCGGCTGCGTGGATGGTTACCAGCAGCGGGATTATCTCGAACGCGCGGCGCGCCGCTTCGCGGTGCCTTTAATCGACATCGGAATGGACATCACCCAGGTCGCCGACGGGCACTTCGCGGTCGCCGGGCAGATGATAGTAAGCCTTCCAGGACAGCCTTGCATGCACTGCCTCGGGTTCTTGACACCGGAAAATCTTGCCCTCGAGGAGAACAGGTATGGCGCCGCCGGCATCAATCCTCAAGTCGTGTGGACCAACGGAACCTTGGCAAGCCTTGCTGTCGGCGCTTTCATGAAAATGCTCACACCTTGGCTGCCTGCCTGGGAGCCCTACACCTGGCTCGAGCTGGATGGCAATCAGCAGACGGTGGCCCTAAGCGAGCGGCCGCGTTACATGAACATCCCCAATGTCTGCCCCCATTATGGCGGACAGGACGCGCTCGGCGACCCGCAGTTCGACATCAGGAAAGTGATCGGGGCGTGACGCTCGAGCCGGAATTGACGGCCGTGCTTTGGCACGACAGGTCGCGACGAAGGCTGCGTTGAAACGCAGAAGCTGGCGCAGTCACCGTTTGCGGATAAAATATATCGTCCCTTCGCATCTGACGCCTTAGGAGGGGGGCTTGCCCTTGACACGAGCACGCCCGGCCGCCTGATGTTGACCGAGCGGGCTCTGGGAAGGCCCGCGAAGAACGGACAGGACTACGATTTGCATGTATCACGCACTCAGCACCAATCTCCTACTGGGCTATCATGGCTGCGACGAAGCGGTCGGTGAGAAGATTCTTGCCGGAAACAAGTTTGAGCCAAGCGAGAACGATTACGATTGGCTGGGTCACGGTATCTACTTCTGGGAGGCGAACCCAGAGCGCGCATTGAGCTTTGCTCACCAGCAAGTGAAATGGGGGCGCGTAAAGAAACCGATGGTCGTGGGGGCGGCGCTGACCTTGGGGAACTGCATCGATACCCTGAATGAGCAAAGCCTTCAGGCGCTAAGCCAAGCGTATGACAAATTGGTGTCTTTGTCCGCCTCCAGCGGCAACCCCGTGCCGATAAACGAGGGCGGGACGGATGCGCTGCTGAGGCGACGGGATTGCGCTGTGGTCATGACCTTGCATAAAATGATCAAAGACATCAACCACCCGCCCGCCGACAGCTTGCGTGGTCTCTATCAAGAGGGCGGCGCACTTTATGAGGGCTCAGGCTTCTTCAAAAAAAGCCACATCCAAATCTGCATTCGCAACCCCGACTGCATAAGAGGGGTTTTCCGCCTACTGTAAGCTGAAAAAACGCCCAGAGGGGCGTTTCTAAGCCACTTTCGCCTTCCGGCGGGCTTTAGGCTTTTCATTCCGGTAGGGCGATGCCAACTTACCCTTAGGGGTCAGGATTCCGATTTTTTTCAGCTCTTTGTCGGCGGCCTTTTTCGAAACGCCGGCTGCCGCCTTCGCGTTCTTTTCGAGGCGATGAAGCACGTCAGCTGTAAAATCCATAAGTCACCTCGCCTAACGGTAACGTGATCGATTGCCCGACGTCTAACGCCGGCTGCAACCAATCTCGAATTGATGATCATAGAAACTATCTGTGTGCATAAACCACATGTCAATAGCCCGGGTGAACCGTCGTTCAGGGGCACCTATCCTCTGTACCTTGCATATAGCGGGATTCGTCTGATCGACGATTAGTATCATCAAGTCATCTACTTTGGGTGCAGCGCGGTTCCCCGGCCCCCGAATGGAGGGACACGGACTGGGTGAGTTCCAGGACACCCGCCCCCTGAATACAGGTTCGCCCCTGTTGCCCTTGCGTCAGCGCGGCAGACCACCATATCTGGGTGCAGTTCACCACAGGGAGCCTCCAATGGCCCAGCCGGATACCGCCAAAGCCGAAGTCACGAAACTTCGCATCAACGAAAAGAAATGGACCAAGACGCTGATGGCCACCGGCTGGAGCGCCTTCCCCAACATCATTATCGAAAAACAACAGGCCCTCGGCCTGGATGCGCTCGACATGAACATCGTGATCCACCTGGTGCAATACGGGTGGCTGCCGGAAAATCTGCCCCACCCATCGGTGGAGACGATAGCGAAGGCCATCGGGGTCACGCCCCGCACAATCCAGAAACGAATTGCCGCACTGGAAGCCATCGGCCTCCTCGCCCGGGAGGAACGACGCAACACGCCCAATGGTAGCATGACGAACCGCTATAACTTCGACGGACTGATCGAGGCGGCGAAACCGTTCGCGGTGGAGAAGGCTGCCGAGATCAAGAAAGCCGCCGAGGCGAAATCGGAAAGGCTATCCCGGAAACGGCCGAAGCTGGTCGTTAGCAACGACGGGTAAACCAGATCGTGGCGTAGCTCAGCGGACAGAGCACCTCGCTTTCGACCTAGACAGTGCGTGACACCGCTATTTAGGGGCGAGGAGGTCGCGGGTTCAAGTCCCGCCGCCACTCCCAATTCATACCCGTCAGGTTTCTAGCCAATGCCCGGGGCAGCAACTGCCCTTCAACCCGTAGAGCATTTGGCTTGCCTGCGCCGGGCCCTAACCACGATCACTGGTGGATTAGGCCGTGGGCCTCGATGGTTGCGGCCAGCTCCGCTTTGCCCGCCTCGGAATTAACAGGGCGCACATTCGCCTTGCTCGGCACCAGCTTGCAAAGCGGTATGGTGATTTCTGCGATATTCATGGGTTGCTCCTTACTTTCGCTTTCCAGACGTCCCCTGTTCCTGCGGGTTAAGGTCGCTTGAACCCCTGCCTCGCGGCGAGTGGCGGGGAGAGTGGGGACAAGTCCCGGGGCGGAGGGATCTCCCTGGTCTGCACGGAGCGAAGCGTGGGAAGATGGGGGAGGCCAACGCTGGCGGCTTGCCGGGAGAGCGGGCCGCGCGCCTCTCTCCCCCAACCCCGTGCCGTCAGGTACATCGCGATCAGTGACCGCACCGGCGGCCTTGAGCAAAAAGGGCGCACAAAGCGGAAGCACCGAAATGTCCGACAGTGAGACCATATCAGTTCGGTGCTGGAGAAAGTTCGTGGCCCTGAGACCGGTTCAACAGGGCGGCCGCAGGAGCATCAGTATAGCGCCGCCACCAGGCGGGATGCGGGACCGACAGCCCCCGGCGAAGGGCGCCATATGAGGGCGTGGGTTGTGTCAGGTCACAAGTCTTTCAACAGCCAGTTGCGCCCCTTCTCGCTGAAGCCATGCCATGCCCCCTCGTGTGTGAGCTCCACGACGAGGAGCTCATCGTTCTCGTCAACGAAGGGAAGAAGGTCATGTCTGATCAACTCGGCGGTGAGATCTGTTACAACTGTGAACGTGGAATCCAAGTGTGCCCAGTACTTCGGATATCTCTCTTTGATGTGGTTGCGCAGGGCCGTATTTTTGGCGGAGTAGTTCGCACCCTCGCGGTTCAAGTCGTAGCCAATCAGACAGCTCATTCTTCACCCCCCTGTTAAAAAATCAGACACTATGGCATGTCCATTCCCGCTATCGCTGTGGTAAGTAGATAGCAAAGGAGAGCAGCCTCATGTTTGGCCTGCGTCAGTTAACACAACTACCCTTTCTCGCGAAGTCTTCTGCGGTTCTGTTCATCGCGTTTATGCTCTTAGCCGGCGTCCAGGCCGCGCACGCCGATTTCGTCGGGACTCTTGTTCTGTCGCCTGCGGGTTGCGAAAGCACGGGCCACTGCGAGCTCGGCGCTGATTTCAGCTTCATCGATCCCAAAGGTGTCGGCTGGCAGGCCGCCAAGGGCTTGATCACTGATGGCGCCAGCATTCCTCCATGGGCGCAGCCGATTGTCGGGAAGCCTTTCGACGAAAGCTTCATCAAGGCGGCGATCATCCACGATCATTATTGTGACCGGCATGTCCGCTCTTGGCGGCAGACCCACCGGGTCTTCTATGACGCCTTGCGTGCAAGTGCCGTGGGTTCCGAGAAGGCCGGCATCATGTATTTTGCCATCCTGGTCGGCGGCCCGAAATGGATCAAGCTCATCAAAGGCAAGCCTTGCGGGGTTGGACTGGGCTGCATAAACCAGGTCGGCGCTAGCCTGCAGTTGCCGGGGACTGGGCTCTCGGTGGATGAGAACGGCGGATTGATCGCGGTCCGCGGTCCGCAATATGGAACTGCCAAATTCGCGAAGACCATGGCCGACAACGTGCCCCAACTCGAGGCCCAGGGCGGATCACTGACCCCCGAGATGGTGGAGCAAGAGGCCAGTCAAGCCATGGCCGACGACGTGTTCTTCGCCAATGGTGACGAGACTGGCACTACGCTGGATATCAAGGTCGACACGAAATAGGTCACGACGCCCAGCCATTGTGATCGACGGCTGCGAGGCAAGGGAGACAGGTATGCGCCGCTGGATTGTCGCGTTGGTGATGACGATCGCGTGGAGCCCCGCCTACGCGTGGGGTCCTGAAGGCCACGCGATCGTCGCCGAGATCGCCCAGCGGCGGCTGACCGCCACGGCTCTTTTTGAGGTCAAACACATCCTTGGCGGCGAGGTCTCCATGGCCTCCGTAGCGAGCTGGGCCGACGACGTGCGCTATGCCCTGCATCCCGAGAGTTACAACTGGCATTTCGTCGATATCCCCCTTGCAGACGACAAGTATCACCATGCGGAAAGCGGATGATCGAGAGCTCCCGATCGGTATGTTTGCCCATCATGCGGGCAATATGGTCGAAGGCATATTGTTGCGCGCTGATGCTGACCGCAGCCGCGTCCGCCCCGAAACGCCACTCCTTGTAGCCGCGGTCAACCAGAGCCGGCGTAATCTGGTCGCCGGATGGCGGCGGACAGGTTCCAAGGCAAAAGATTTCAATGGCATCACCTGGTTTTGTGAGCTCAAGGGCGTCAGTCAGTCCGACCAGGATCGGATTGTTGGCCCAAAGGCCACCATCCACGAAGGCATGCCCGCCCTGCATTTTGGGATTGGGCAACCAGGCCACCGATCGAAAAACTGGCGCCGCCGTGGTCGCCATGCAGACGTCGACAAGTGTGTAGTCGTCGTCACGGTGCTTGCTGTTTTCAAGGTGCGGGGTTTTGAAGACCCACGACCGGTGTCGTGACATCTCGACCGCAGGGATGGCAAGGCCTATCCCGCGTTCGTTCCAGATGTCGATCAGCTTCATCTCTTTGAGTTGTGCGGTTAGCGTCGAATTCTATTTCAGCGAGCAGCGCGACCTGCCGTCGGCCAAACGCTTCTTCAGAAAGGCGCTGGAGCGTCCTGGCCGACCGGATCGCGTCGTCATCGACGGGAGCCAGACCAACCACGAGGCGATCGCTTCCTGCGACACCACAAATCGCTTGCAGGATCGCACCCGACGCCGGCTGAAGCCGATCCGCATCCGCCGGAGCCAGTATTTGAACAATCGAATCGAGCAGGACCATCGGCGCATCAAGCGCCGGGTCCGGCCGATGCTCGGCTTCAAATCGACGGCCACCGCCTCCACCATCCTTTCCGGCATCGAAATGATCCACATGATGCGCAAGCGACAGGCGAGGTACGCCTTCAATCCGAATCCGTCCCTGGCCGAGCAGTTCGAAATCCTCGCCGCCTGATTGACCTCGCATCAGGCCTCTCTGCGCCCCTATTCAGCCGTTGCAACAAAACCAATCGGCATCCTCCACCGGCTCCGGCTCGGAGTCATCGTCTTGGTCGTCCTCTTTCTCATCGCTGGTCGGCAGCAGTACGACGTCAGTGCATGAGATAGTCGACAGCGGCACGCAGCTGCTTATCGTAGCCATGATAAAACAGATAAGGGTCATTCTCGACGTATATGTCGGGTCTGATACCCTCGCCCTCAATAAGCCATCGAGAAACCCCGTTTTCTTTGACGTAGGAACCCGATTCAGGAATCCGGACCGGGCCGCCGTCAACTAGGGTTCTGCCGCTATTGACCCAAATGCCTGCTCCTGACGTTCGCGTGCCAATCAGAACGCCTAAACCCATACGCCGCACGCCTTCAGCGATCAATTCGCCATTGGAGTATGTGTCACCATCGACCAAAACAACAATTTTTCCTTCGAAAGAATCCCTTGGATTCTTAAATAGAACGCTGTCGTAGCGACCATTTAAGTACATCCACGTCTTTCGTTGTAGAAAATTCAATATCCACGCATCCATGTTCCCGCCATTATTTCCGCGAACATCAATTATCATGCCTTTTCTACCTTGCATGGATGGATATTGCTGTACGATAGTTGCCAAATCCCTTTCATAGGATGCATAGAGGTGCAGATAACCGACCTTTCTGCCGCTTAATTTGTCCACCATCTCCTGATTTGAAAAGGTCCAATGCCTGTAGCGCAAAAATGCCTCTTCGGTTGGGCTGATCGTTTTCACCGCATTGTGCAGCACGCGACCATCCGCTTTGCTGACTGTTATCGATAGCGTTTGTCCCTCCTGCCCATCGAGAAGTTCATCAAAAGAGCTTTGGTTGCGAACGCGTGCGCCGTTGATCTGCGTAATTTGGTCCCCGGGGACTATCGGCGGATTGGCCAAGCTCAATGGCGATCTGTCTTCCGCCAGGTCGATATCGCCGTCATAGACTTCTACGACCCTCACGCCATCGCCGTCGCCATCGGAAAACGCCCCTCCCAATCTTCCTAGGCCGCGCTGCTTGTCCGGGAAATCAATCGGTGAGCGCATCGATGTATGGCCTACGCCGAGCTCGGCAACCATCGCGGATGCTACCTCGTTGAACTCGGTTCGGTTCGACACCCTTGACAAGAATCCGATGTATTTGCGCCGGGCATCTTCCCAATTCTTCCCGTTCATTTTGGGATCCCAGAAATAATCCCGGTAAAGCCGCCACATCTCATTGAACATCTGAACACGCTCAACCGATTTGTCGATTTTCACGGCCAGGTTCGAAACATTGTTCAAATCCGTCTTTTGCGGCAACGTGCCGTCAGGCGGCACTTGTGCAGCAAAGAGCCCGCCTCGGCCTATGGCTATCAGCGACCGCTTATCCGCCGACCATTCGATTTTGAAAATATCTTCGTCAAAAAGGGGACGCGAAACTCGGCGGCGTCCTTCCGACAGTTTCGGGAAGTCCACGAGATTGCCTTTTTCGTCACGAACAGCTTTTTTCACGACAGCGTATGGACGATCCCCGACCGCAAACAACATGGCATAGTTCGCGGCCACGATCGGCAATTCTTCCGTTGCCAACTGGTAATCGCGCATCGTCAACGGGCGTGCATATCCATTGTCGGCGCACTCGGACCAAGAGCTGTTCTGCGCCGTAGATGTCTTGAGACCGGCACTGGAATCACCGACCCTGTCCAAATCGATCGAATAGATAAGGCCGCGGTGTTGATAGTCCGGCCAGTAGTTTCTGGGTGCCCAAGGATCGGTTACCGTCGAACGGAAATTTGTTTCCGAAATGAAGTAGAGCTTCCTACCGTCTGAAGAAAAAGCCGGAAAATAGGACTCATACCGACCGCTGGTTACGTGAGTGACGGTATTGCAGTCAACATCAAATATGGACACACGGCCGATGTCTTGCGGCGTGTAGGTCACAAATGCCATTTTCCTGCTGTTCGCAGCCCAGCTCAACCATCGCGGCATGGTTTTTGAGGCGACATCTATGATCGCTGCGCGGCCCGTTTGAGAGTCAAGCCGGTACAACTTTCCGGAGATCGTGATGGCGATCATGATCGAACCATCCGGCGACACCGAAATATCTTCAAGTGGCTCCACAATATCATTGTGGACTTCCTTCGCGTCCCCACTGCGGAGGTCAAATCGATAAATTCTGTCTTCTCCGCTCATGTCCGATAGTGCAAAGAGATTGTCCCCGGCTGCAAGACGCACCGATTTCACCCGGGCAGCTGGGCTGCATTCCAGGCACGACGCCGTTTTGGCGGCGACGTCGACTGACCACAAATTCCCCCGCAATACGATCACTGCACGTTTCGCGTCATTGGACAGCTGCAGCTCGGTCGCGTCGTTCGTATTGAACGTCATCAAATCGACGGTGCTGACCGCATGCGGAGGCAGACGTATCTCAACCTTCTCAGTCTTGCCGCTCGTCGGGTCGAAAGAATAGACGTCGCCCAGTTGCTGGTACAGGATTGACCCGTCGCCCAGCAACGAAATCGAACCGATGTCGTAGACACTTTCAAACGTGTGCTGCTTTAGATTCGCGCCGTTTAGGTCTATGGACCATAGGTTGAAGCGGCCGCTGCGGTCAGACAGAAAATAGATACGATTGAGCGCACATAGCGGCTGACGGCTTATTCCCGAGTAGGAGGAGGTCAACGGAACCGCTTGGATTCCAGGAGTTACAGCGCCGGGCGCGATGTCGGCAAGGATATCGGCCGAGATTCGGAATATCGATTGCGCATACCCCCCACGATACAGCCTGTTATTGTCGATGAGCTTCTCGTTTTTGACGAATATGACGCTTCCTTTGAAAAGACATCCCTCTGAGGCCTCTGCCAATGGAACAGGTCTCACCCTACGTGTCGCGATATCGACGATGAAAAGCAGCGGCCCGCGTTTCTTCGATTTTATCGTCGTTGAGTAGAGCACTTGGGAGTTGCCAAGCCATCCCTCTACCTTTGCATCGAGGCCGCCGTCATAGGTCAGACGGACGATTTCCCCCGTGGCCGGTGAGGCAAAGAAAATCTCCGATGATCGGCCGTCCAATGCGGAAAATGCGACATGCTTTCCATCCGGGGAAAGCATTGGCGACGTTTCGTCAGTATGGCCACCAGTTATTCGGCGCGCGAACTTCCCCCGTTCCTGGAGCCAAATGCGGCCATTGAATTCAAAGACAAGGCTGGAACCATACCCTGATGGATTTCGGGCAAAATATGGAGCCTCCTGTGCTAGACACACCTTCGCGGAAAAAACCGAAAGTATAAATACTCCGATGATCGTCGCCAAGGACTTCCATGCTTTTCGAAACTGGAAGTTATAATTGAGATTGCGCACGATCTAGCTCCACACTTCGATATTGGTCGCATGCTTTCCGCAGTTGCGATTGGGAACCGCTCCACACCTTCCGCTGGCTGCTGACCTCACAATGACGACAGGAACGCAACCAGCCGGTCCCTGTCGTCCTTGGGGAGGTCCTTGAAGCGCGACACGGAATAGGTCGCCTCTCCGCCATGCCAAAGGATGGCCTCCAAGAAGTTGCGCGCCCGTCCATCGTGCAGGTAGCCGACTTTCTCCGAGACAGTGCCTTGCATGCCGATGCCCCAAAGAGCGGGCGTTCGCCAATATCGGCTGAGGCCGTCATCATTACTGTCCGCAAGAGCTTCACCCATGTCGTGGAGCAGCATGTCGGTGAACGGATAAATTCGCTGACCACGAACCCGCTTGTCCGTGTCTTCCCGCGAGCTTGTTTGCAAAGACGGCCTGTGGCACATGGCGCAGCCCGCTTCCTCGAATAAGCGCGCGCCTCGCGCATTCTCATTTGCGTTGTCGAGCCGTCGCGCCGGCACGGCCAGCACTTTGAGGTATTCGGCAAGGTCCGTCACCAATCGATCATATTCCGATCGGGCGTTAGGTGCGGTCTCTTTGGGGATAGGTTGATGAATGCTGAGCTCACCGGCGAGAGCCGAGCGCGTCTGCATATTCAGATTGGAAACAGTTGCCTTCCATCCGAAACGGCCGACTTTATCACAAGAGTTGCTGGCCCGCTGCTCGCATGCCGTCCCGACGATGCCTCTCACACCGAATGCCGAGAATTCTTGTTTTTCAGCTGCTTTTCTAATCTCGTCGTCAGAAATCGCTTCGAGCAAGCCTAAACCGTAGACTCCTGGCGCATTGCGCAGATCGACAAGTCTTTTCTCGCCATCGACAATTGCTACAGGTGCAACGAGCTCGACGAGTTGGCCCCCTAGCGTGATCTGTTGCTTCGTTTCCCATTCCACGCCTTGAAGTTTCTGGGAAACGCTTGGGACGAGTATGTTTCGGAATACCGGCGGGACAGAGTGATGGCTTGATGCCTTGACCGAAAAGCCAGTCGAATCGAACGCCTCTGTGTGCGAAATCCCTCGGCCGTCGCTCGGATGGCAGCTTTCGCAGGAACGAGCATTGTAATCAGCTTCGATAGGCGGGCCGCTTTCGACGCTCGAAAGCCCGTCGATCGGATGGCTATTCCTGAAGGCAAGCGCACCATTGGAGAAGACGCGCCGCTCCTCGAGCTCGAGGAAAGGAGCGGCATGATTGTAGGGCGACTCCCCGAATGAATATACGGTCAGCGCCCCACCGGTCTTCTTCGCGTCGTACCAGTCGTCACCCGCGAATGAGCCCAAGGGAGCAAGCGCTAGAAAAACGAGTGAACAAGCGACGACATTTTTGATGGATCTAGAAGGAAATCGCATGGCCCCACTGCGCCTTCTCACGCGCCGGCGTTAACACGGGAGAACATTGTGAAATTACCAGGTCAGTGGCCTGCAACAAATTCAATCTTTATTCGATCCGGATCCTCTACAAACAGGGCATAATAATCTTTGATACCGCTAGCGAATGGGTATCGATCATCATATAACATGGGGATAGAATTTTCGATGCAGTACTGTCGCATCGAATCTACTTCTGATCGCTCTTCGATTTTGAAAGCAATATGATTCAGGCCGACCCCGCTTCTATGATATTTATGATTCTTGTATTTATCGGACACCTGTACGAATGTCAGATAAGCTTCCCGTTTTCTTCGAAGGGTAAATCCATCGTCCCACGCGGACGTTTCTTTATAACCGATTCTCGCCAGAATCGTTTCCCAAAAGGCATACGAAGCATCGATGTTTGAAACATAGATTTCGATATGATGCAGCATTCGTTACCTCGCAATCAAGCAGAACTACCAAGGGTTGGTCAATCAAAGGCAGAGTGCGACCCTGTCGGGTCGCACTCTCGGTTGCAGTTCTTACGAACGGCCTGATCCTCTGTATTGGCTCGCGTTCACGCCTATTGGCACGCGAGCATAGTGTGTATCGCCGCCCTGCGATACGAAAAGGTCGAGATAGACATCGCCGTTCCGGTCTTCAAAGAGACATTGACTTGACGAGAAGATGGCCTCCTCGCCAAACGCCTGCACCCCCTGCTTGGCCAATTCGTCGGCGGTAAAGCTCACATGATTGGTGAAATTCATGCCGGTGTCGGTGGAGACCGCAACGACAAGCCGGGCATTGCCGTTGCCTTCATCATATTCCTTATATGCCGTCGCTCGAATTGGAGTGTTGATGAGCGCGCTATATTGGAAATGCGACGTCGACATGCCGGGGTTCGATGTCTCGGTATTCTGCACAACTTGCGAGAGCTTGTTGTTCGCAATGACGTGCTGCCACGGTGCATTCACAGGCCGGATGGCTTTGAAGCTCACAATGCTGACTTCGCCCCGCCGCCCCTTGCCGTCCGTAGCCATCATCGAGGTCTGAACAAAGCTTATACCGTTATTGGGATCGACGGATGGGTCCAAGGATGAAAGGGTCTTGTCATCGTCTGTCTGGCCCAATTCACGCGTGCCACCCCAATTGAGGGTGGGCGAATTCGGCTGGGACGTGCCGCCTCCCAACCGCAGATTGTCGTACTGGCCCGGTTGTGACTCAACTTTGACCACCGGATAATCTGCCGCTTTGAACCCAAACAATGGCTTCGGTTGAGACCAGATCTCGCCGCCATCCTGGGATTCGATGTAGGCGGGATAGGATC
Source organism: Mesorhizobium sp. M0152 (assembly GCF_040322415.1). Classification (NCBI taxonomy): domain Bacteria; kingdom Pseudomonadati; phylum Pseudomonadota; class Alphaproteobacteria; order Hyphomicrobiales; family Phyllobacteriaceae; genus Mesorhizobium; species Mesorhizobium sp. M0152. The sequence goes on along the minus strand of NZ_JAMYTH010000052.1, from coordinate 5,180 downwards.
GTTGCGATGTCGTTTCTTGCGCCACATCGGACGGAGCGAATGCGGGGTTGGTGGTCTGATAACTTGCAATGACGTAGGTGCCCCGGATGGCGACGGCTGGCCCTGACGTCGCATACGGATCGTCAACAACCTTGCTGGCCATCGGGAAGGTATGGCCGTCCTTGGAAACGCCGACATAGAGGCTCTTCGAGTGCTTGTCCTGCCAACCGTAGACAACCGTTTGACGGTGCTCGTCAGCAAGAGCGCCCCAGCCTTTGCGCGACGCCTGAATAAATGTGTCGGTCGCTTCGACGCCTGCAGGTGTTACGGCTTCGGAGACGACAATTTGGGGCTTGTCAGCGAACGGTGCGCTGGCAAAAGCGATCCTGCCGACAGTCACGCCATCATGTTCTTCTGTGAAGGCAATATATGAGCCTTGAAAATTGGAATCGATGGCTGCCTGACGCACATTGCCGTCAACGCCCTTGACGACAGTCTCATTCCAGCTTTCGCCATTGTCCAGCGAAGCGCTGAAGATGAGGTCGAGACGCGAGCCATTACCAACGGAATAGGTTGAGACCAGTCCGCCATCGGCGGTGCGCATGATATTGCGCCCTGCACCATCAATGCTTTCTTGTGACAGCTGATTGAGCATACTCCCGCCAAAGGCGACACTGCTTGCCATCGCGAACGCAAAGGCGGCCAGGGAAACGGGCTTCAAAGGAAAATTATACATTCTCTACCTCGTTCTATCTTGGGAGTGGCCAACGCACCCGTTCAGTACAGGTGCGTGTCGCACGCCAAATCTGGTGGAATGGGAAAGATGCAATGCAACCCCGGAAAGGGTCTATGGACCGCTGGGCTTGGCGGCCGCTCTCAACTGAGCCGCATTAACGCCGATCGGCAGGCGAGCGTAGCGCGTGTTGTCGCCCTGCGATACGAGCAGATCGACGAAGACGTCTCCGTTGCGATCTTCGAACAAACACTGGCTGGCCGCGAAGATCGCTTTGTCATCGAAGCCTTGAAGCCCCAGGTCGGACAATGCGTCGCGCGTGAAGCTTACGTGCCGATTAAACACCTTGCCGGTATCGGTTGAGACCGCAACGACGAGACGAGCATCTCCATTGCTAGTCTCCTTATATGTGGTCGCCCGAACCGGCGTGTCGATGAGCGCGCTATATTGGAAATGCGATGTCGCTGCATCCGTTTTCGATGTCTCAGCGTCCCGGCTATTTGCCGACAGTTTGTTGTTCGCTATAACATGCGTCCATGGCGCGTCGGGCTTGATCTGACGGAAACTGACAATGCTGACTTCGCCCTTCCGGCCGGCTCCGTCTATTCCCATCATCGATGTCTGCACGAAGGTTATGCCGTCGTCGGGATTAAGAGCGGCTGCAGCCCCTTCCATTTGAGAAACATCTGCCGCCGCCGCCGATTTGTCTTCGGCGCCAACATCCGTGGTACCGGAATCGCGCGAACCGCCGCCGCCGCCAATCCTATCGCCTATCCCTCCCCAATTGAGGATCGGCGAATTAGGCTGGGACGTGCCGCCAGCCAACCGCAGATTGTCGTACTGGCCCGGTTGTGACTCAACTTTGACCACGGGATAATCTGCCGCTTTGAACCCAAACAATGGCTTCGGTTGAGACCAGCTCTCGCCGCCATCCATGGATTCGATCCAGGCAGGATAAGATCGTTGCGATATCGTTTCTTGCGCCACATCGGACGGAGCGAAAGCGGGGTTCGTGGTCTGATAGGTTGCGATGACATAGTTGCCCCGGATGGCAACGGCTGGCCCTGACGTCGCATAGATGTCTTCGATCACCTTCCGTGCCATGGGAAAGGTGCGTCCGTCCATGGAAACGCCGACATAGAGGCTCTTCGATTGCTTGTCCTGCCAACCATAGACTACGGTTTCACGATTTTCGTCAGCAAGAGCGCCCCAGCCTTTGCGCGACGCCTGAATAAATGTGTCGGTCGCTTCGACGCCGGCAGGTGTTACGGCTTCGGAGACGACAATTTGGGGCTTGTCAGCCAACGGCGCGCTGGCAAACGCGATCCTGCCGACGGTATCGCCGTCACGTTCTTCCGTGAAGGCGATATAGGAGCCTTGAAAATTGGAATCGATGGCTGCCTGGCGAGCCTTGCCGTCAACGCCCTTGACGACAGTCTCATTCCAGCTGTCGCCATTGTCCAGCGATGCGCTGAAGACAAGGTCGAGACGCGAGCCGGTGCCAACGGAATAGGTTGAGACCAATCCGCCATCGGCGGTGCGCATGATATTGCGCCCCGCACCATCAATGCTTTTTTGCGACAGCTGACTAAGCGTACTCCCGCCAAAGGCGACGCTGCTTGCCATCGCGAGCGCGAAAGCGGCTAGGGAAACGGGCTTAAGAGGGGAATTTAACATTGTCTACCTCGCTCTATGTTTGCCTACCTCGCTCTATTTTTGGAACGGAATACAGACAAAAGGCTAATTGACACGGCTAGTTTTGTTGGTCAAGATCATAAATAATAAATTAGTTATCGCTTATACTACAGCATTGTATATTAGAAATCCGTTATTTCGCCGTTCTGTTTTCGACGCAGATTATTTGATACTTAAGCAATGTCTTAATTGCGCATCATTCTCTAGGGCATCGTCAGCTTAACGAAGCGTGGATACCGATGTGCGATGACGGGCTATGACAGAGCGTGACCCACTCTACCGCCGCCATCGCTTCCCCGCCGAGATCATCGCCCATGCTGTCTGGCTCTATTTCCGTTTTCCTCTCAGTTTGCGAATGGTCGAGGACTTGCTGGCGGCACGAGGGATTATTGTCTCGCATCAGACAGTCCGGCTTTGGGCAGAGAAATTCGGGCGGACCTTTGCCAGCGAGATCCGCCGCCGCTCAGCGGGTCGGCTGGGTGACAAGTGGCATCTCGACGAGGCCGTCGTTTCGATCCGTGGCAAGAAGCACTGGCTCTGGCGCGCCGTCGATCAGGACGGTTTCGTCCTGGAGGTTCTGGTGCAAAGTCGTCGCAATGCCAAGGCGGCCAAGCGTCTGATGCGCAAGCTGTTGAAGGGCCAAGGCCGCGCGCCGCGCGTGATGATCACCGACAAGCTTCGGTCTTACGACGCTGCAAAGCGAGAGATCATGCCGGGTGTCGATCACCGTTCGCATAAAGGCTTGAACAATCGGGCGGAGAATTCCCATCAGCCAGTCCGGCGACGGGAACGGATCATGAAACGCTTCAAGTCACAACGCCATTTGCAGCGCTTCGTCTCAATTCATGATCCGATTGCCAACCTGTTCCACATCCCCCGCCACGAAATCTCCTCCAGCCATCATCGCGAACTGCGTTCAGAGGCAATGAACCTCTGGGCAAAATCGCGCGGGCTTGAACCGCCGTGGGGCAAGCGGGCTACGACCGCCTCGCGCTCTTTAAGTTTACGATGCCGCTTGACCTAAACGACCCCAATCAGAGAGGAACTCTCATAGAGGAACTCTCATATTGTTTGCTGGTCCAGCCGACGAAAGGAGGCCGGCATGGCTCTCGGGCAAAAGGCCGCTCCGTGTGTCGCAACAGACCACGAGCGGTTCTTATAGACCGCCAGCGACCTTGCGCGGCCATCCAACGCTTGGAGCCGAACACACCTTGCAGCAGCGCCGGCACATCCACATCGGCATCGAGCTGCGGCCAGTGCAGGCCAAGGCCGGTCGGGCCGAATCCCGCTTTCGGTGGACAAGGCTCAGAAGAGCCGACATGGGATGAATCGGTTTGTCGAGGGAGAGGATCGCCGGCAAGCGACACTCTTTCCCAAGTGCCTGGACGTTTAGCCGCCTTGATGCACGGCGATAGCTTTTGACGGCCTGAAGCGACGCTGTGGTCGCCGTTGCGGTGCTTTTCCGCGTCTCTTCAGGCGCCGGGATTGCTCCGTCGTGATGGCAGGCGGGGGTTTGCAGGTTGCGGTCGACGGGTTCGTTTCGGGGCGTCTGCCCCCATCGTTATGTCGCGAGTTGGGGGATGCGATCGAGGACGATGCGCAGGATGCGCTGGTCGGGGCACGATGTCGGCAGGTGCAGGCGGATTTGCGATTTCATCTCGACCACCCGCGCCGCGATTCTGATGAGGCGCAATCGCAGCGTGTCGAATTGGGCGACGGCAAAGCTCGAGCGCCTCGGCATCGCGGCCCGCAAGCCCCACATCAACCAGTAAGCCCCGGCATGCAGGAATAGCCGGAACTGGTTGGCCGTCGCTCTGGTGCAGGATGTGCGGTCGGCGGCAAGATGCGTCTTCCACGACTTGATGTGGTTCTCGGCCGCGCCGCGGCGGCAGTAGACATGCTCGTAGAGCGCCTTGGCCTTCCCACCGGCAAGGTTGGTGACGACGAAGCGGGTAACGGCACCTTGCGCGCCGACCTCGACCCGCGCGATGATGCGCTCGACGCGGCTCCAACTAGCGGCGCCGCCAACGAACTCCCATGAATTTTTCAGGCTAGGAACATCGAGGTAGGGCACTACGCTTCATGTCCGACTACGCCTCGATCAGATCGCGAGCAGCCAGCCAGTGTTCGACCGTCTCTTGCGCCTCTGGCCGCTGAGGCCTTGTGTTTCCTCCAGCGAGTCAAGCCGATCACCATGCGTGTCTCCAGTTCTGGTGCTCACCCACGTGCCATTTGCGATCTCGTGTCGGTGAGAGCACCGCAAGCACCTCCCCTGCTAGAGGGCAAGGCGGCTTGCGTCGCCCGTGTTGTTACTATTCTTCGCTGTGGTCGGAGTTTTTCCCTCGCCTTCGGAATCGGGACATTCGACTTTGCAAAAAATGGGCCATCGTGGTCGATCGTCACGCCCCCGAGTTCGGCGGCACGATGGGACGACGACGGCAGCGCAAGCTCCATTTGCGCGAGGGGCTCGTCCTTCAAATACTTGATTCATTTGCGCTTTGCGTACCTCCATGCATGTTGCTCGATGCCAGGCGGAGGCCTCTGTATCGCGCATCGATGCAACGCCCAGGCGTTGATCCCCATCATCGCGGCGATCGCTTTGCCGCGATCGCCGCAGCCGTTTTCGAGCACGACAATCATGCCAGGCGGTGTCGGCAGCGATGCGCACGCAAAAATTCACAGATGCATGCTAGGGGTTGTTGAGAATCAGGATTCCACTTTCGCCCTTTGAGTGATTCAAGCCTCATTTTGGAGGTTTTGATGATTCGAACGG
>NZ_JAMYTH010000051.1:0-30456 GCF_040322415.1 Mesorhizobium sp. M0152 | reverse complement strand
CCCCCCCCCCGCCGCCCACCCCCCCCCCGCCCCCGCGGGGCTGGGGGGGGGGCCCCCCGGCGGGGGCCCCCCCCCCCCCCCCCCCCCCCCGGGGGAGAGGGTAAGGGTGAGGGGCAGCGCCGACGTCGGCAATTGATGCTGCAACTGGAAGCCTGGGAAACCAGCTGACCATCAACACACCCTAACCGACAAGCCTACCGCCCAACTCGTCCTCGATATGCGCTTGGATGATCTCGTCAAAACTCTTTTCGGCGACAAAGCCGAGTTCCCTTGACCGCCGCGCCTCGAACCGGGTCGGCCAGCCCTTGACGATCGCCCAGATCGTTTCGTCCGGTTCCTCTCGGATCAGTTTCACTGCCTCGGCGCCGGCGATGCGTTCCAATGCTTCTATCTGCTCGCCGACCGTGACGGCGACTCCGGGCATCGTCAGGTTGCGGCGCGGCCCGACGGCGTCGCCGTCGATCTCGGCCGCATGGATCAGGAAATTCACCGCCGAGCGTGGGCTGGCATGCGTGTGCACGACCGAGCGCGGCACCGGCAGGATTGCCTCGTGGCCGCTCAACGGTTCACGGATGATGCCGGAGAAGAAGCCGGACGCCGCCTTGTTCGGTTTGCCGGGTCTGACACAAATGGTCGGAAGCCTTATGCCGATCCCGTCGAAGAGGCCGCGCCTGGAATAGTCGGCGAGCAGCGCCTCGCTCATCTGCTTCTGCGTGCCGTAGGAGGTCAGCGGCGTCGGATGGAACTCATCCGGGATGACATCCGGGAACGGGGCGCCGAACACCGCGATCGACGAGGTGAAGACCAGGCGCGGCGCAAAACCCGCCAGGCGGATGGCATCGAACAACGCGCGCGTGCCGTCGAGATTGACGCGATAACCGAGATCGAAATTGGCTTCCGCCTCGCCGGATACGATGCCCGCGAGATGGAACACGACGTCGGGGCGCGACGCGACCAGGCGTTCGGCGGCACCTGCCTCGGCGAGGTCGCCGGTGTGCGGCGTGACGTTGACGCCGTCCATGGCCGGCGCCTGCGGCGGCACGATGTCGTGCAGGTCGAGCGCGGTGATCTTCTTGCCACGCAAGATACGGTCTTTGGCCAACCGGGCGATGAGCTTGCGGCCAACCATGCCCGCGGCGCCGGTGATCAGAATGCGCATGTCGGATGTTCCTTCATTTGTCCTGGTTCTTGCGCTGGTTGCGGGCCCGCAGCCAGAACACCGAGAAAAACGCCAGCACGAAAACGATGCCGAAGGCACCGGCCAGCACGGTCGAGAAGCTGCCGAGTGCCAGCATTATGGTCGGCAAGTAGAAGGCGGCGATGCCGAACAGAAGCATGATCCAGACGGCCGCGATCGCCGCATTGCGCGTATCGCGATCCATCATGCCGCATCCTGGCAGCGAGCGTTCATCGGGCTGGTTTGCAAGACTGTGGAACTCCTGAGGCGGACCGATCGACATCAATCGACCGGGCCTAGTGATAATGGCCGTGATGCACGGCCGCATCGTGCTGGTGATCATGGTCGCCGCCATCGTCGGCGCAGTGGCCGAATTCCGGTTCGACCGTGGCATGGCTGATGCCATGCTCGGACGCAAGTCGCTTCTTGACGGCGCTGACTGCCTGATGGGCGTCGGCGCCCTCGTTGAGGCAGGCATGCAGCGTCGCCATGGTGCTGGTTCCGTCGAGCGACCAGATGTGCATGTGGTGCACTTCGCGCACGGCCTTCACCGTGGCCTCGATGTCGCGCGCAATGAGGTCGCGGTCGAGGCTCGGCGGCACCCCTTCCAGCAGGACATGCGCGGCGGCGCGCATCAGCGACCACGCCGTGGACAGGATCAGCAGCGAGACGAGAACCGACAGGATCGGGTCGATCGGCGTCCAGCCGGTCATCAGGATGACCAGCGCCGCAACGATCGCCGCGGCCGAGCCGAGCAGGTCGCCAAGCACATGCAGGATGGCGCCGCGCATGTTCAGGTTTTCGCGGTCGCCGCCATGCAGCACCAGGAAGGAGCCGATATTGACCAGCAGGCCGAGGATCGCCACCACCAGCATCGGCCCGCCCAGCACCGGCGCCGGCCTCTGCAGGCGCTCCCACGCCTCGTAGATGATCCACAGCGCGATGACGAAGATGGCGATGCCGTTGGTATAGGCCACCAGCGTCTTGACCCGGCCGAAGCCATAGGTGAGACGCACGGTTGCCGGCCGCCCCGCAAGGTGGAAGGCATACCAGGCGAGCCCGAGCGCGATCGCATCGGCGAGCATGTGGCCGGCATCGGCCAGCAGCGCCAGCGACCCTGTCAGGATGCCGCCAAGCGCTTCCGCGACCATGAAGCCCGCCGTCAGGCTGGCCGCGACCAGCACGCGTTTCTTGTCGGTCGAGCCATGCACATGCCCGGCGCCGTGATCGTGCCCGCTGTGATCGTGGGAATGGGTATGCGCCATCCAAACTCCCGTTGCGCCGAATTCAGGTCACGCCCCGAACTCGGCGCGAAAATCTTCCAGCCGCCGCTTCTGCTGGCCGTCGGCGTCGAAATTTGCCGGATCGAGCCACGCTTCGTAGGCTTTGCGAAGGGCCGGCCATTCCTTGTCGATGATCGAATACCACGCGGTATCGCGGTTTTCACCCTTGACGATGAGGTGCTGCCGGAAAATGCCCTCGAACTTGAAGCCGAACCGTTCCGCCGCCCGCTTCGACGGTTCGTTGCGGTTGTTGCACTTCCATTCGTAGCGGCGATAGCCGAGTTCGTCGAATATGTATTTCATGAACAGGAACTGCGCTTCCGTCGCGCCCGGCTTGCGCGAGATCAGCGGCCCCCAATAGATGTTGCCGATCTCGATGACGCCATAGGCCGCATCGATGCGCATCAATGTCTGTCGTCCGGCGACCTTGCCGCTGGCCTTGTCGATGACGGCAAAGAACAGCGGATCCTCGCTCGCTTCCACCTTGTCCAGCCATGGCTGGAAGGCTGCGCGGGTTTCCGGCGGATAGTCGGGCAGCCAGGCGAAGCGGCCGTCGACGTCGGATACGGAAGACGCTTCATAGAGGCCATCGCCGTGCTTGGCGGCGTTCAGCGGCTCAAGCCTGACATAGCGGCCCTCCAGCACCTTGCGCTCAGGCCGCGGACGCGGTTGCCAATCTTCGAGATTTTCCGACACCAAAAACTCCAATCCGTTTGACTTTTGCCGGCCGAAGCTCACAAAAACGCGACCCAACAGTAAGAACCACACGGACGGGAAAAATGCTCCACACGATTTCGGCCTTCGACCGTCTCGGCGAGGAAAATGCGTTCGCGGTGCTCGCGAGGGCCACGGCACTCACCCAGCAAGGCCGCGACATCGTCAATCTCGGCATCGGCCAGCCCGACTTCAAGACACCGCAGCACATCGTCGAGGCGGCGATCCAGGCGCTGCGCGACGGCCATCACGGCTACACACCCGCCAACGGCCTGCTGGCGACGCGCGAGGCGGTGGTGCGCCGCACGCTCACCACCACCGGCGTCGAGGTCTCGCCCGAAGCGGTGATGATCCTGCCCGGCGGCAAGCCGACCATGTTCGCCGCCATCCTGATGTTCGGCGAGCCGGGCGCCGAGATCCTCTATCCCGACCCCGGCTTTCCCATCTACCGCTCGATGATCGAGTTCACCGGCGCGGCACCCATCCCCGTGCCGATGCGCGAGGAGAACGGCTTTGCCTTCTCGGCCGAGGAGACGCTGGCGCTGATCACATCGAAGACCAGGCTCCTGATCCTCAATTCACCGGCCAACCCGACCGGCGGCGTCACGCCGCGCGCCGAGATCGAAAAGCTGGTCAAGGGGCTGGAGAAACACCCGCAAGTCGCAATTCTCTCCGACGAAATCTACGACGTCATGACCTATGACGGCGAGACGCATTGTTCGCTGCTCGGCTTTCCCGAAATCCGCGACCGGTTGATCGTGCTCAACGGCTGGTCCAAGACCTGGGCGATGACCGGCTGGCGCATGGGTTGGTCGATCTGGCCAAACGGCGACAAGGGCGCCCATCTCTATGACAAGGTGCGCAAGCTGGCGGTCAATTGCTGGTCCTGCGTCAACGCCCCGAGCCAGTTCGCCGGCATCGCGGCCATAGACGGTCCGCAGGACGACGTTCACAGGATGATGCGCGCCTTCGACAGCCGCAGGAAGATCGTGGTCGAGGGGCTGAACGCCTTGCCCAATATTTCCTGCATCACGCCGAAGGGCGCATTCTATGCCTTCCCCAATGTGTCGAAGACCGGCTGGAAGGCAAAAAAACTCGCTTCCGCCTTGCTCGACGATGCCGGCGTGGCGCTGATCGGCGGCCCCGACTTCGGCATCCTCGGCGAAGGTTACATCAGGCTCTCCTACGCCAATTCCGAAGAGAACATTTTGCGCGCGCTGGAGCGGATCGGAACGTTTCTGGCCAAGTAGGCTAAACATCTGCCCGCGGGGCCCGATGGGTGGCGGCCGGCCGCCACGACGATGTCATGAGCCGTCGTGATGCATTTGGACGAGGCTGGGCGAGCATGTCGAAAACGGCTACGACTTCCACGATCAGGACTGGAACGAGGGATCTCGGATGTTCTATGCAATTCTTGCCTATCACGTGGAAGATGCGATCAAGGCGCTGACGCCCCAGGAAGATGCGGCGCTCATGACCGATCTGCTCAAGATCCATGACGGGCTCTATGCGGACGGCAGCCTCGGCCCATCGGCACGGCTTGGCCCGACACAATCGGCCTTCACATTGCGCGGGCCTGGTGAGGGAACGGTCATCGACGGCCCGTTCGCCGAGACCAAGGAGCAACTGCTCGGCCTCTATGTCGTCGATTGCGCCACCTCGGACGATGCAATCGCCATTGCGCGCGACCTGCGCCGCGTCAATCCCACCGCCGTCTATGAGATACGCCCGATCGCGCTCTATCTTCCCGGCGTGCCGCTGGCGGAGAAATGATCAGCCGCGTCCCACGAACGGCATCTTGGTGGCCATCACGGTCATGAACAGCACATTGGCGTCAAGCGGCAGGCTGGCCATGTGGACGACGGCGTCGGCGACGTGCTGGACGTCCATCACCGCTTCGGCGGAGATCAAGCCGTTGGCCTGGGGCACCCCCACGGTCATCGGCTGCGCCATGTCGGTCAGCGCATTGCCGATGTCGATCTGGCCGCAGGCGATGTCATAGGGCCGGCCGTCGAGCGCCAGCGTCTTGGTCAGTCCGGTGATTGCGTGCTTGGTTGCCGTGTAAGGCACCGAGCCCGGGCGCGGCGCATAGGCCGACACAGAGCCGTTGTTGATGATGCGGCCCCCCATCGGTCGCTGCTTGCGCATGGCGCCGAAGGCGGCACGGGCGCACAGGAACGAACCGGTGAGATTGACCCCGACGATATCGTTCCACACTTCGACCGGGATCTCGTCGATCGGTGTCGATTTGTAGCCCATGCCGGCATTGTTGAAGAGCAGGTCGACGCGGCCGAAGGCTTCCGCCACCGTCTCGAACAGGTCGTCGACCTCGCCGGCCTTGCTGATGTCGCAGGCGACCGCCAAGGCCTTGGCCTCGGTCGTCCGTCCGGCCTCCGCGACCGCGGCATCCAGCACCGCCTTGCGGCGTCCGCAGAACACCGTGTTCCAGCCAGCCTTGAGCAGCGCCGTGGCGACGCTCTTGCCGATGCCGGTGCCGGCGCCGGTGACGATGGCGGTTTTTTGCTCGGTCATGGCAGTTGTCCTCCGGCAGCGCTGCGCGTGCCCGCCCGATCTTCAGGGTTTGGTTCAAGAACGGAATCCATCGCAAATGACGACAACGATGGCAAGCGGGCCGACCAGGGCGCGACCGCGAAAAGCAGTATCCGGTTTCCGGAAAAGCTCTGATGGGGGCCGACAAAAAGGGCGGTCATTGGCGACCGCCCTGATCTGAACCGGACTTGGGAGGAGGAAAAGCCGATCCGACTGTGTAGAATCATGCGCTTCCTGAGTTAACGCGGGATTAACACCGGAGGGCGCGACCTGTCCCGATTTGATGCTACCAACGCGGATTGGGCGACGTGCCTGCCTTGGCGACCGGCACCTTGGCCGCCGAAACCGTCGCCTCGACATGGTCGACCAACGCGTCGGGCAAGCCAAGCCGGCCGGCAAGCAAATCGAGATAGCCGCGCTCGGCACGTGTATCGGGGTCGATGGTAAGGCGCGAGGCCGTATAGAGTTCGAGCTTCTGCGCATCGGTCTCCGCGCCCGCCACCAGCGTGTCGAGATCGAGCGGGGCCTCAAGTTCCGACATCAGGAATTTCTCGGCACCGGCGCCAATCCCCGCCAGGCTGAGCTTGCCGGCAATCTTCTGGCGTTCCTCGTCATCGATATGGCCATCGGCCTTGGCCGCCGAAATCATCGCCCGCACCAGGGTCAGCGTGAATTCGTCCTCGCCCTGCGGCGCCTGCGACGGATGAAAGGCGGTGTCCTTGGGCGGCGGCAGCAATTCCGGTTCGCCGGCCGCCGGCGCCTGTTCCGGTGCCTTGCCGGCCTTGTAATTCTGGTAAGCCTTGTAGGCGAGGCCGCCGATCGCCGCCAGGCCGCCAAGCTTGACGGCGGCACCCGTCACCTCGCGGCCCGCGCCGGTTCCAAGCAGCACCGCGGCAAGTGCGCCGGCGGCCAGCGGATTATCCTTGGCCATCTGCACCGCTTGCCCGGCCTTGTCGCGGACGGTGCCGCTGGTGCCGGGAATTTGCGAGCCGAGCAGATCATCGAGAAGCTTCTTGGGATCGAACAATCAGTGCCTCCAGGATTTGCCCGGCGCAACGGGCAGGTTTCGAACGCCGAAGACGTAGGTCCCGAAGCCTGACATTGCAATGACAGGCCCGCCGCCTGGCAGGGCAACGAATCCGGGTTACCGGGTTCGGGAGCGTCGCTGGCGCGTTGGTCGAGAAGCAGCAAAAGAAAACCCGCCGGTGCAGCGGGTCATTGGCGCAAATCTGCACCATAGATAGATATCTACCATAGCTGCACTCACCCTGTCAAGAAAAAATTCCTATCGTGAAAGCCGCGCCGCTTGGGCGCGCCGTCAGCCGAGACGGGCTTTATGACCCGATATGCGGGCCCTTGCCGCGCGCCTGTGCAAGTTCGACCTGCCGCTGGCGCTCGGCGTAGCGCTGGCGATCCGCATCGGAGCGGGCATCGAAGCAATGCGGACAAGAGACGCCGGCGGCAAATTTCGGCGACGTCAGGTCGTCCGGCGTGAGCGGATGGCGGCAGGCGCGGCATAGTTCCGCGTCGCCCTCGGCAAGGCCATGCGACACCGAAACCCGCTCGTCGAATACGAAGCACTCGCCTTGCCACAGGCTCTGCTCGGCCGGCACGTCCTCGAGATATCTGAGAATGCCGCCCTTGAGGTGAAACACGTCCTCGAAGCCGAGCGACTTGACATAGGCGGTCGCCTTTTCGCAACGGATGCCGCCGGTGCAGAACATCGCGACCTTGCGACCCTCGAGTTCTGCGCGATGCGCTTCCACCCAGGCCGGGAACTCGCGAAAGCTCGCGGTTGCCGGATCGATCGCGCCCTTGAACGTGCCGATCGACACTTCGTAGGCGTTGCGCGTGTCGATGACGATCGTCTCGGGCTGCGAAATCAGCGCGTTCCAGTCGGCCGGCGCGACATAGGTGCCAGCACTCGTCGCGGGGTCGATATCTCCAACGCCCATGGTGACGATCTCGCGTTTCAGCCGCACCTTCATGCGGTGAAACGGCATGGCAGCGGCACTGCTGTATTTGACCTCGAGGCCAGCCAACCCTTCGATCGCTTCCAGGTGCTCGATCAGGGCAGCTATATCCGCTTCGCTGCCGGCGACGGTGCCGTTGATGCCCTCATGCGCCAGGAGCAGCGTGCCCTTGATGCCGCGTCCGCAGCAGAACGCCGCCAGCGGCGCGCGCAGTTCCTCGAAGGCGTCGAGCCGGGCAAACCGGTAGAGCGCGGCGACGCGGACAGGTCGGGATGGCGTGGACAGTGTCATTGCCAGAGCAACTAGACGCTCGTAAAAGCCGATTCAAGGCGAAACCGCTTCGGCGGTACCGTGCCGCCGCTCGGGAAGACGCCCCTTGCCATTGTTCCGTAGCGCACGACATTGCGGCATGGACGGTCCCGTGGACAGGCAAACACCCGTCTGCTAATCGGTTTAAACCCCACCATACGGAGAGACAGATGCCCAGCAAGACCGAAAAACTCCTGTCGCTCCTCAACGGCCAGCCGGTCATCCCGGTGCTGAAGATCGCTGATGTTGCCGATGCGGTGCCGCTGGCCCGCGCCCTGGCGCGTGGCGGCCTGCCGGCAATCGAGATCACGCTGAGAACCGCCGATGCGCTGGAAGCGATCCGGCGCGTTGCGGCCGAGGTCGAGGAAGCCATTGTCGGTGCGGGCACCATTCTCGACACCAGACAGTTTGACGAGGCGGCAGCAGCAGGTTCGAAATTCATCGTCAGCCCCGGCATCACCCGCGAACTGCTGGCCGGCGCGGCCGACAGCGAGGTGCCGCTGCTGCCCGGCGCCATCACGCCCGGCGAGATCATGGCCGCGCGCGAGGCTGGCCTTCGGTTTTTGAAGTTCTTCCCCGCCGAGCAGTCGGGCGGCATCGCCTCGCTGAAGGCGTTCGCCTCGCCGCTGGCCGATGTGAAATTCTGCCCGACCGGCGGCATCACCGGCAAGAATGCTGCCGACTACCTCAGTCTGCCCAATGTCATCTGCGTCGGCGGCTCCTGGGTGGCGCCCGACGACCTGGTCAAGGCGGGCAAGTGGGACGAGATCGAAGCCCTCGCCCGCGCGGCGAGCAAGCTCGGCCGATAACGCCGTCTGAGGGCTATCTGCCCGGCGCGGCGCGAGAAGCCTTCAGTGCCGGCGCCTGCCCGGACGGCGTCCTTCTCCCCGTCACTATACGGGGAGAAGGTGCCGGCAGGCGGATGAGGGGCAGCGCCGACCTCGTCGATAACATTTCACGCGCCAGCAGCAACGGGGCACCGAAAGCGGTGGCCAGCCCCCTACTTGGTCTGGAAGCGCGCGACCGACATGAACTTGACGGCGGTGCCGGTGAAACGGTTGGCTTCGGCCATCTGGTTGTCCGGCTGGAAGCCGGCCGTGTAGACCTCGCTCGGCGGCGTATGCACGATATTGTAGGCATAGCCCGGCGCCGTCGTCGCGCTCGAAACGGTCGCGACGTTCTCACCACTGGTCAATGCCCAGCGCGCCGCCTGCGGCGCTGCGGCGACCACCATGGCCTTGGGGCCGGGCTTCAGGTCGCGCGTGGTCGCCCTGGCTTCCTTGCGGGTCGTTTTCACGCCGGCGCCGATCGCGGCGGCCGGATCGGAACCGGCCGGACGGGCGACCACGGCCTCGCGCGGCGACGCGGCATCGACATCGGACGGATCGTTGAAGGCAGAACGCGGCTCGGGCAGCGAAGCGACCTGGTATTCATCGGCCGCACCGACCTGCGCATTGGCTTCGTCGAGCACGGCCTTGACCGCGTCGGGTTTGCCCGGCTCGGGCCGCGCCGTCGGCAACGCCGAGAACGCATCGGTCACTGTCTTGCCGTGTTCAACCGTTTCCGCCAGCGCCATCAGCACGTCCTTGCTGGGCGGCGGTGCAAGGTCGGCCGGCGGCGAGCGCTCGGGACGCCATGTCGGAAGAGGTATGTTGTTGACGGCAACCTGCGCCGGATCGGCTGCCGCCGCTGCGGGATCGGCCTTGCCGAAAGGCATGTTCGCCGGCGCCTGCGCGGTCGCCACGGCCTGCTCGGTGGTGGCAGTCGCATCCGCCATGGCGAACGGAACATTCTCAGGCGGCTGCGCGCCGATATCGGCCTTCGGCCGCGGCGCGAAATCCGGCAGCGGAATCTCGCGAGCCGGCAGCGCGGCGATGATTGTCTCCGGCGTATCCTGCTCTGGTTCTGGTGCCTGCTCCTCGGCGGCCTGCGGAATCTCGGTGCGCTTGGCGTTCTCGGGCGCCACGATGGCGATACCCGGCAGGTTGTCGTTCTTGGGCGCCTGAAGGACCGGCTTCGCGGTTCTCGGCTTCGGCGCGGGCGCGGCGGATGCGACATCGGCGCTGTCATCGGCCTCATCTTCGCCACCGCCGAAGAAGGCGGAGAGGAACCCACCGGATTTCTTGCCGCTGCCGCCGGCGCTGGCGAGCTCGATGGCGGCGCCGCCGGAACCCGTGCGGGATTTGTAGGAAGCCAGCGCCTGCTCGTAGCCGGGCAATGGCCTGCCGTCGCTCGGCACATGCAGCGTCTTGCCATTGGGGAACAGCCCGACCAGTTCCTGGCGGCTGATGCCGGGCCAATGGCGAACATTGCCGACATCCATGTGCACGAACGGCGAACCTGAACTCGGATAATAGCCGACGCCGCCGCCCTGCATCCTGAGGCCGATGTTGCGCAGCTTCTTCAGCGGCACGCCGGGAATGTAGAAGTCCATCGCCTTGCCAAGCATGTGCTGGCTCTTCTCGGCGACGCCCCTGCTGCGGCTGCGCAGCATCGAGTTCGTCGACGGCGACCGGTAGCCGCAGACGACCTGGATGTAGTCGGTCGCACCGCTTTCCCGGTAGGCTTCCCAGACCAGGTCGAGCAGGCGCGGATCCATCTTGGTCGGCTCATTGCGACGCCAGTCGCGCAGGATGATGTTGATCTTCCTGAGACCCTCCGGAATGTAGCGGCCATTGCGCTTGTAGACGATCTCGGCCTTCTCGTGGGTGTGGAGGTGATAAAGCTTCAGAGAACGTGTTTCGGCGCTGGCCCCTGTTACAGCCGCGGCAACAAAACCAAATGCGACAATCACCGCAGCCAGCCATTTCGGCCAGACGCTCAACTGATGGTGCCGCCCATTTGTGAGTCGTTCGATTCTGTTCAAATCAAAAGGCCTTGCAGGCTGCCGTTTGTCCCCGGATTTGCCCAAACGGATGTGTCGTTTTCACATCCGAATATCGATCCTAATGGTTAATCATCGCTTATTGAAGTCGAAATGCGGTAACACCGTGGCGATATCCCGTCAAAAATTGTTCACAGGGTTTCTTGGTAAACCGCTGGTTTAGATCATGTTTCCGCCTTCGGCAGGAACACGATCTGTTACCGTTAGCCTTAATACGTGAACGCCACCATCGAGCGCCGCCGCCGGCTCGCCATGAAGCGGCGGCGGCGCGACGGACCACGTCATGACAGGGCAGACTGGTCCGGGCCTTGCGCCTCAGGAAGCGAGGCGTTCGACGCGGCCGGTTTCCGGGTCGATGCCGTATTCCTTCAGCTTGCGGTAAAGTGTGGAACGGCCGATGCCGAGACGGCGGGCGACTTCGCTCATCTGGCCGTTATAGTGATCGATGGCGAGCTTGATCATCTCGAGTTCGACGTCGGCCAGCGCCCGCACATTGCCGCGTTCGTCGAGCGCCCGCAGCGTGCCGAATCTGGGCTGAAGCACGGCCGGCCGAGCCGGATCGGCCGTCGGGGTGGCGTCGCCGGCCGGGACCTCCTCATCGCGTGGCCCCGGAGGCGATGAAAAGTCAGGTGCCGCGTCGTCCGTTTCGAGATTGATGGTGCCTTCGACCTGCGCCCGGATCTGCGGGAAATCATCGATATCAAGCACGTCGCCTTCGCACAGCACCGAGGCGCGGAAGACGGCGTTTTCGAGCTGCCTGATGTTTCCAGGCCAGTCATAGGCCTGCAGCACGGCCAGCGCCGCCGCAGAAATACCTTGCTGGCGATGGCGCGGGTCGGCTGGAGCCACCTTCGCCATGAAGTGCGTGACCAGATGGGGAATGTCGTCGCGCCGGTCGCGCAGCGGAGGCACGAAGATCGGGTAGACGTTCAGCCGGTAGAACAGATCCTCGCGGAACTTGCCGTCCTTGACCTGCTGCAGAAGGTTGCGGTGCGTCGCCGAAATCAGCCTGATGTCGACCCTGACGGTGCCGCGGCCGCCGACCGGATCCACCTCGCCGTCCTGCACCGCGCGCAACAGCTTGACCTGCACGTCGAGCGGCAGGTCTCCGATCTCGTCGAGGAACAGCGTGCCCGAATGCGCTTCGACGAACTTGCCGGTGTGCTTTTCGCTGGCGCCCGTGAACGAGCCCTTCTCATGGCCGAACAGGATCGATTCGACCAGATTGTCTGGAATGGCGCCGCAATTGACGGTGACGAAAGGTTTCGAGCGGCGGTCGCCGCTGCCCTGGATGGCCCGCGCCACCAGCTCCTTGCCGACACCGGATTCGCCTTCGATCAGGATCGGGATGTTGGATGCCGCCGCCTTCTGGCCGAGGCGAATGACCCGATCCATCGCCGGGCTGTGCGTGATCATGTCCCTGAAGGTCAAAAGCCCGCCGCGCCGGCGCGATGTACGCTTGACCTCGCCCTCGACCGCCTCGACCTTGAGGGCGTTGGCGATCGACGCCTGCAGCCTGTCGGGCGACGCCGGCTTGACGACGAAATCGAAAGCGCCGTGACGCATCGCCGAAACGACGGTTTCGATGCCGCCCTGGGCGGTCTGCACGATCACCGGGACGGTGATGTCGCGCTCGCGCATCGCCTTCAGCACGCCGATGCCGTCGAGACCGGGCATGACAAGGTCGAGGATAACCACCGAGACGTCACGCGGGCCGGGCCCGTCGAGGGCGTCGAGGCCGGCAGAGCCCCCGTCGACGACGATTGCCGTGTAGCCGAACCGCGTCACCGCCGCCTCAAGCAGCCGGCGCTGCACGGGATCGTCATCGACTATGAGTATGGAACCTGTCATGACTGTCTTGAGTTGCCCGGCGCTCGAAATCCCCATGGATCATCTTGGCACAGGGTTCTAAACAAGGTTTCAAAAAACCCGGTGAACGAATTCCTTAGGATTTGACCGGCTTGTCCGTTCCTCCTGATTCTGGCTCCCTGATTCTGGCCTCTTTTCTGGCCCGTTGGTTCAAAGAAGGTGTTGTCGATGCGCATGATGTTTGATCGGCGGCTTGCGGCGCCCGCGTCCGGTCGAGGCGCGGCCGAGCTTGGCGATCTGCCGGAATGGAACCTTGCCGACCTCTATGCCGGCATGGACGCGCCGGAACTGAAGCGCGATATCGCCCGGGCCGCCGCTGAGGCGAACAATTTCGAGACCCGCTGGAAAGGGACGCTCGCCGCCGAGGCCGAGCGCGGCGGCTCAGGCAGGCTGGGCGAGGCGCTGGTCGCCTATGAAGCGCTGGAGGAGCTGATCGGCCGCATCGTCTCCTATGCCGGCCTCATCTATGCCGGCAACACCGCCGATCCGCAGCGCGCCAAGCTCTACGGCGACATCCAGGAGAAGATGACCGACGCCAGCGCCCACCTCCTGTTCTTCGCGCTTGAACTGAACCTGATCGACGACGCGGCGATCGAAGGCGCGCTGGCCAGCGATCCCGCTTTCGGCCACTACCAACCGTGGGTGCTCGACCTGCGCAAGGACAAGCCCTACCAGCTCGAGGACCGCGTCGAGCAGCTTTTCCATGAGAAGTCGATCACCGGGCGCGGCGCCTGGAACCGTCTGTTCGACGAGACGATGACCGACCTTCGCTTCGAAGTCGACGGCGAGGAACTGACGCTTGAGCCGGCGCTCAACCGTCTGCAGGACGCCGATGGCGAGGTGCGCCGCCGCGCCTCCGAAGCACTGGCCGCGACCTTCCGCGGGAACCTGCGCACATTCACGCTGATCACCAACACGCTGGCCAAGGACAAGGAAATATCCGATCGCTGGCGCGGCTTCGAGGATATCGCCGATTCACGCCATCTCGCCAACCGTGTCGAGCGCGGCGTGGTCGATGCGCTTGCCGCGGCGGTGCGCGAAGCCTATCCGCGCCTGTCGCACCGCTATTACGCGATGAAGGCGCGCTGGCTCGGCATGGAGGTTATGAACCATTGGGACCGCAACGCGCCGCTGCCGGAGACGCCGCAGGCGGTGATCGGCTGGGACGAGGCCAGGAACACCGTGCTGTCGGCCTATCAGCGCTTCTCGCCCGAAATGGCCGAGATCGCGCGGACCTTTTTCGACCACAACTGGATCGACGCGCCCGTGCGTCCAGGCAAGTCGCCCGGCGCCTTCGCTCATCCAACGGTGCCGTCCGTCCATCCCTATGTGTTGCTGAACTACATGGGCAAGCCGCGTGATGTGATGACCCTGGCGCATGAACTCGGGCATGGCGTGCACCAGGTGCTGGCCGGTGGCCAGGGTGCGCTGATGGCCTCGACGCCGCTGACGCTGGCCGAGACGGCGTCCGTCTTCGGCGAGATGCTGACCTTCCGCTCGCTGCTCGAGCAGACCACCGACAGGCGCGAGCGCAAGGCCATGCTCGCCCAGAAGGTCGAGGACATGATCAACACGGTGGTGCGCCAGATCGCCTTCTACGAATTCGAGCGCAAGGTGCATGCCGAGCGCCGCAATGGCGAACTGACATCCGACAGGCTCGGCCAATTCTGGCTGGAGGTGCAGGCGGAAAGTCTGGGACCGGCGATAAAGTTGCGCGACGGCTACGAGGTGTTCTGGACCTACATCCCGCACTTCATCCATTCGCCCTTCTACGTCTACGCCTATGCGTTCGGCGATTGCCTGGTGAACTCGCTCTACGCGGTCTACCAGAACGCCGAGCGCGGCTTTCAGGACAAGTATTTCGAGATGCTGCGCGCTGGCGGCACCAAGCATCATTCACAGCTTCTCGCGCCCTTCGGCCTCAACGCCACCGACCCCGCCTTCTGGCAGATCGGTCTTGGCGTGATCAGCGGCCTGATCGACGAGCTGGAAGCGCTCGACGCTTGAAAACGCATCCCGTACGCATCGCCCGCACGCAGAACAGTTTAGCCGGAATGCATATCGCGGATGGCTCTATTCTTGCCCTAAAGATTTGTTCTTGAATAACTCTCCACGCAAGTTTTCCGATAGCTTTCCGTAAGCTCTATGGTAGCCTTCGATCCAAGCTCAACCGGAGCGCATGCGGATCGGGTGGGGAAGTCTTGGCCTGCCGTGGCGCTCTGGTGCACGCGACAACGGCCGTTGGCCATGGGCACGCAAAGCCGATCGCCGACTGCTCGACCGAAGCCGGCTGTTCCGCGACCGCGGAGTCACCATCGAGTAGTCCTTTGCCGAAGGTCATGGCCCATGCCACGGCAGACAGACCTGACTGGAGAGAGACAATGAGCACTTTTTTCTACATGCTCCTGGCGTTCCTTGTGGGTGTGTTGGTTGGCTGGTTCCTCTGGGGGCGCCTGCGCGGCGAACTCGACAGCTTGCGTGGCGATCTCGATCGCACGCGCAGCGAGCGCGACAGGCTTCGCGCCGACAGTGATCGGCTGACCGGCGAGCTGGATGCATGTGGGCGCACCCGCGCCGACCTCGAGCGCCAGCTGCGCGGGGCACAGGCTTCCACCGGAACCGGCGGGGCAAAGGCGGCCAGCCAGGCGCCGGCCGCCCTGCTATCGACGCCGGCCTCGGCCAAATCCGCCCCCGCAAAGCCGGCGCCGGCCAAACCGGCCGCCGCGAAGGCCGCCCCTGCAAAGCCGGCCGCCGCCAAATCCGCGGCACCGAAGACGGCAGCGTCGAAACCAGTTGCGGCCAAGGCCACCGCAGCCAAGGCCACGGCAGCCAAGAGTTCGGCCGCGCCAAAGGCTGCCCCGGCCAGGAAAGCCGCGCCGGCAACAGCCAAGCCGGCGTCGGGAAAGCCTGACAATCTGCGCCGGCTGATCGGCATCGGCCCGGTCAATGAGAAGCTGCTCAAGGCGCAAGGTATCACCAGCTTCGCCCAGATTGCCGCCTGGACCGCCGCCGACATCAAGCGCGTCGAGGACGTGATGAACTTCGACGGCCGCATTGCGCGCGAACGCTGGGTCGAGCAGGCGAAACTGCTGGCCGCCGGCAACGAACAGGAATTCGCCCGGCAGTTTCCAACGGCGGGAACGGCCAGCAACAGCTGAACGATAGAGGTAGCAATTATCACGCCGGCGGCGCTCAAGGCGCCGCCGGTTCGTTTTTGGCCCGCAAAGCCGGCGCGGCACGTCGACCCAGAATTGGCGCAAAGGTCAGCCCAGAAGGTCGGCTCTCAGCTCGGCCCAAAGCTCGGCCCACAGGTCGGCCCACAGGTCGGCTTTGAGTGGCAAGGTGCCGTTCCCTCGATTGCGCGCGAGCGGCCCCCCATATAGAGCGGTCAACGGCTTCATCGATCCCGGTCCCCATGTCCCTGCCCGCCGCCATTTTCCGCAACGACGAAAGCGCGCGTCAGCTCGTTTTCGACCGGCCGGCCGACATCATCGTGGCCCATGAAGCCCGGGATTTCCTGCCGGCGCTGGAGGCGGCCCAAGCCGCGCACGACGCCGGCAAGTGGCTGGCCGGCTATCTCTCTTACGAGGCCGGTTATCTGCTCGAACCGAAACTCGTTCCCTTGCTGCCGGCCAGGCGCCGCGCGCCGCTCATCTGCCTCGGTGTCTTCGATGCTCCCATCGAAGAAGCGGTACCGCCGCGCAACGCTGCCGCGACCAACGGCCCGATCTTCGATGCAAGGGCGGCCTGGTCGTTCGAGGGTTACGAGAAACGCTTTTCACGACTGCACCAGCACATCAGGCAGGGCGATTGCTACCAGGGCAATCTGACCTTTCCGGTGCATGCGCAGTGGTCCGGCGACCCGCTCGCCGCCTTCGATGCGCTGACCGAACGCCAACCGGTGAAGTATGGCGCGCTGGTCGCGCTCGGCGATCCCATCGTCCTGTCGCGCTCGCCCGAACTGTTCTTCGAGATCGACGCCGGGGGCATGATCGAGACGCATCCGATGAAAGGCACGGCGCCGCGCGGTGCGACCAAAGCCGAGGACGAACGGCAGAAGAACTTCCTGCGCAATGACGAGAAGAATCAGGCCGAGAACCGGATGATCGTCGACCTCCTGCGCAATGACATCTCGCTGATCAGCGAAGCCGGCACGCTGGACGTGCCGGCGCTGTTCCGCATCGAGACCTATCCGACCGTCCACCAGATGGTGAGCGACGTCAGGGCGAAGCTGCTGCCGGGTCTCGGTATTCGCCAGATTTTCGCGGCGTTGTTTCCTTGCGGCTCCATTACCGGCGCGCCGAAAATCCGCGCCATGGAGATCCTGCACGAGCTTGAGGGCACGCCCCGCGACGTCTATTGCGGCGCCATCGGCTGGATCGCACCCGGCGGCACGATGCGCTTTTCCGTGGCGATCCGCACCATCTCGCTCTTTTGGAGTGGCCAAGCCGTCTACAATGTGGGCGGCGGCATCGTCTTCGATTCGGTCGCCGGGGAGGAGTACCAGGAGTGTCTGCTCAAAGCGCGCTTCGCGACGGGAACGCCGCCGACTTCGAGCTGATCGAGACTATGCGCTGGGAGCCGGAGACCGGCTTCCTACGCTTCGATCGCCACCTCGCGCGGCTTTACGGCTCGGCGGCGGAGCTCGGCTTCAACTGCGATCCGCAAAAGATCGGCGACGTGCTGGCCAATGCCGTCGACGGCTCCCGTATCGCCTTGCGCACGCGGCTCGTCTTGCCGCGCAATGGCGACGCGACCGCCTCGGCGCAACCCTATGAACCGCTCGCCGCCGACAAGCTCTGGAGATTGCGCTTGGCACGCACAAGGCTCGATTCGAGCGACACGCTGCTGCGCCACAAGACCAGCCGGCGGCAACTCTACACTCATGCCCGCTCCGAATATCTCGTCACCCAGGCCGACGAGGTGATGCTGGCCAATGAACGCGGCGAAATCTGCGAAGGCACCATCACCAATGTCTTCGCCGATTTCGGCGACAGCATGCTTTTGACGCCCCGCCTCGACTGCGGCCTGCTGCCTGGCGTATTGCGCGCCGAGCTTCTGGACGAAGGCCGTGCCGAGGAAGCGATCTACAGCTTGGACGACCTGAAATCCGCCAAGGGGCTGTTCGTCGGCAATTCGCTGCGCGGACTGATCCCGGCAAAACTGATCTGAAGCAGAACGTCTTTGCCTACCCAAACGCCCCCCACCCGCACGCCCCCCAGCCACACGCCCTATGATGGCTCGTCAAAACTCTTCACCATCGGGCTGAAGCCGCTCGATCCTGCAAACTGGATCGAGATCGACAGCCATCTGCTGCCGTATCTCGCCGAGAAGCGCCGGCTCTATGGGGAAATTCCCGAACGGGTTTTCGTCGAGGAGGACGGCACGCGAAATGCCCAGCAGGAAGTGTTCGAATTGCTCCGGACGCACCTGCTGGAGCAATTTCCCGGCTCTTATCGGCGCACCAAGGCGGGTATCGAGGCCGTAGGCGCGGCGAACGATCTCCCTCCTCGTCTCGCCGGTGCTCCGCTGGCCGTGGCGTCGATGCTGGTGCAGGAAGACCTGATCCTGATGCGCCGCGACGACAACGGCTGGCGTCTGGCCGCGGGTTCGCTGTGCTTTCCCTCGTCCTGGTCGCTGCTTGAGAAATTCGGCAAGTCGCTGCAGCAGATTCACGCGCCGGTGCCGGGCTTCGGTCCGGGCACGCGGCCGGCCGACTTGATCAACCGCATGTTCGACGGTCTCCAGGGCCAGGCCGTCGAGCGCTATAACTGGTCGATCCAGTCGGGTGACGCGCTCTACCATCCGCTGTCCAATGTCGAGCGCATCGATCGTGCTACAAAACGGCTCACACACTTCCCCAACGGTGACGTCAAAGTGCACGCCTTCATCCGCGTCGAGCGTCAGACGCTGCGCAAGCTGCCCGCCTCGCGCGATATCCTGTTCACCATCCGCATCCATCTCGATCCGCTCACTGTGCTGGCGCAGCACCCCGACCGCGTGAAGCTCGCTGTGTCTTTCGCCGCCCAGATCGAAGCGCTCGATCTCGCCCAGCTCGACTACAAGGGCCTGACATCGGACCGCGCCCAGCTGGTCGCCGTCCTTAACCACATGGCCAATGGCGGCTAGGCGCGGGTTGGCGCTTTTCGCTGGTTTATGACAATGATCTGTGATGTAGCGCATGGCCGTCGGGCGAAAATGCCCGGCTTTTTCTCTGTCCGCTCGGCTTTGCACGTGTTCGAAGGAGTGCTCGATAAATGGCGAATGAAAACTGGCCCGTTTACGGTGAAATCACCGGCCCTGTGGTGATGATCGGCTTCGGCTCGATCGGACGGGGAACGCTGCCGCTGATCGAGCGCCATTTCAAGTTCGACAAGTCGCGCATGACGGTCATCGACCCGCGCGACACCGACCGCAAGCTACTCGACGACTGTGGCATCACCTTCATGCAGGATGCGGTGACGGAGAAGAATTACAAGAAGCTCTTGACGCCGCTCCTGACCAATGGCGGCGGCCAGGGCTTCTGCGTCAACCTGTCGGTCGATACCGGCTCGGTGGACCTGATGCGGCTCTGCCGCAAGCTCGGCGTGCTCTACATCGACACCGTCGTCGAGCCGTGGCTTGGCTTTTATTTCGACGCCACGGCCGACAATGCCAGCCGCACCAACTACGCGCTGCGCGAGGCGATGATCAAGGAAAAGCACGACAAGCCCGGCGGCGCGACGGCGGTCTCCACCTGCGGCGCCAACCCCGGCATGGTCTCGTGGTTCGTCAAGCAGGCGCTGGTCAACCTCGCCACCGATCTCGGCCTCGAGTTTTCGGAACCCGCGCAGGAAGACCGCGAGGGCTGGGCCAGACTGATGAAGAAGGCCGGCGTCAAGGGAATCCACATCGCCGAGCGCGACACCCAGCGCACCAAGAAGCCGAAGCCGATGGACGTATTCTGGAACACCTGGTCGGTCGAGGGCTTCATCTCCGAGGGCCTGCAGCCCGCCGAGCTCGGCTGGGGCACGCATGAGAAATGGATGCCGAAGAACGGCAAGAAGCACAAGCACGGCTCCAAGGCCGCGATCTATCTGGAGCAGCCCGGCGCCAACACGCGCGTGCGCTCATGGTGCCCGACGCCGGGCGCCCAATACGGTTTCCTGGTGACGCACAACGAGGCGATCTCGATCGCCGATTTCTTCACCGTGCATTCCAAGAAGGGCAAGGTCCAGTATCGCCCGACCTGCCATTACGCCTACCATCCCTGCAACGACGCGGTGCTGTCGCTGCACGAGATGTTCGGTGCGGCCGGCAAGGCTCAACCGGTGCACCACGTGCTCGACGAGAACGAACTGGTCGACGGCGTCGACGAACTCGGCGTGCTGCTCTACGGCCATGACAAGAATGCCTACTGGTACGGCTCGCAGCTGTCGCTGGCCGAGGCGCGCAAGCTGGCTCCCTATCAGAACGCCACCGGCATGCAGGTCACCTCGGCGGTTCTCGCCGGCATGGTCTGGGCGTTGGAAAATCCCGAGGCCGGCATCGTCGAGGCCGACGAGATGGACTACAAGCGCTGCCTGGACGTGCAGTCCCGGTATCTCGGGCCGGTCAAGGGCTACTATACCGACTGGACGCCGCTCGACAGACGCCCGGGTCTGTTCCCCGAGGACCTCGACCGAAGCGATCCGTGGCAATTCCGCAACATCCTCGTCCGATAGCATCGAGCGGAACATGGCTCATTACCTTGCAATCGCCCGGAAATCGGGCGATTGAAGGAGTGCGGCCTGGAGCTTTGCGCGTCCCGTCGGACACACGAACTACGCTCCAGCACTTTGGATGTACGCGTCGTGCTTTCCAAAATCGATTCCGATTTGGACCGATGCGAGAGGAGAGGATTTTCACGATGAGCATTGCGCGCAAGATTGTTTCGATGAGCATTGCCGCGGCCGGCTTGGCGGCGCTTGCCGCCTGTGCGACCAGCGGCCCCGGCGAGCCGCCGATGGCAGCCGCGCCAAAAGGCGTCGAAGGCTCCTGGATCGATGCCAAGGGCACCGGCCTGTCGACATTCGCCAGCGGTACCTTCACGACTGTCGCCACCGACACCGGCCAGAAGCTTGCCGACGGCAGCTACACCATGACCGGCGCCACGTCGGTGCAGATCAACGGCACGTCTCTGATTCGCCAGACCGCGGTCAGCTTCAACTGTCTGCTGGTGTCCACCAGCCAGCTGAACTGCACCAGTTCCGGCGGCCAGAATTTCGTCCTGACACGTCGCGTCTGACCCGGCGCGACGTCTAATCCTGTCGGACGGCGGCCAATGGCCGCCGTCCTTTTTTGCGCCGGCAAAGGTCGCCCGGATTTCCGCTTGCGTCGCCCGGAACGCGATGGGAACATGGCAAAAACGCCGACTGTTATGTTCCAGTCAAGCAATGGCGTTAAACGCCTCTGATCAGCCTATCGGGAGACCAAGATGAAGAAGCTTGCCGCCATTGCCGCCCTTTCGGCATCGACGCTCGGCCTGTCGGCCGGCGCATCCTTTGCCGACTACACGTTGAATATCCTGCACATCAACGACTGGCACAGCCGTATCGAAGGCAACAACAAATATGAATCGACCTGCTCGGCCGAAGAGGAGACCAAGGGCGAGTGCATCGGCGGCGCGGGCCGGCTGATCACCGCGATAGCCCAGGAGCGCAAGAAACTCGAAGGCCAGAACGTGCTGCTGCTCAGCGCCGGCGACAATTTCCAGGGTTCGCTGTTCTACACGACCTACAAGGGCAAGGTCGAAGGCGAATTCCTCAACGACATGAAGTTCGACGCCATGGCGCTCGGTAACCATGAATTCGACGACGGCGAGACGGCACTCGCGCCGTTCCTCGACATGATCAAGTTTCCAGTGCTCGGCGCCAATGTGAAAGCCAACGCCCAGTCCAAGCTCGGCGACCGCGTCAAGCCATCGATCGTCATCGAGGTCGGCGGGCAGAAGATCGGCATCATCGGCGCGATCACCAACGACACGCCGGAGCTCGCCTCCCCCGGCCCCAACGTCGCCATCGAGGACGACGTCAAGTCGATCACCGCTGCGGTCGAGAAGCTGAAGGGAGAAGGCATCAACAAGATCATCGCCGTGACCCATATCGGCTACAAGCGCGAGCGGGACGTCATCGCCAAGATCCCGGGCATCGACGTCGTCGTCGGTGGCCACAGCCATTCGCTTTTGTCGAACACCGATCCGAAGGCGGAAGGTCCCTATCCGACGATGGTCGACAACCCGGACGGCTACAAGGTTCCGGTCGTGCAGGCGGCGTCCTATTCGAAATATCTCGGCGAGTTCAAGGTCGTGTTCGACGACAATGGCGTCGTCAAATCGGCGAGCGGCGACCCGATCTTCCTCGACAAGTCGATTACGCCTGACCAAGCCGTGCTCGCCCGCATCAAGGAGCTCGGCGCGCCGATCGAAGCGCTCAAGAACAAGGAAGTGGCCGAGACCACCGACGTGATCGACGGCAGCCGCGAGAGCTGCCGCACCCGCGAATGCGCGATGGGCAATCTCGTCTCCGACGCCGTCCTCGACCGCGTCAAGGGACAGGGCGTCGAGATCGTCATCTCGAACGGCGGCGGCCTGCGCGCCTCGATCGACAAGGGCACCGTCACCATGGGCGAGGTGCTGACCGTGCTGCCGTTCCAGAACACGCTGGCGACCTTTCAGATCTCGGGCAAGGACCTGGTCGCCGGCCTTGAGAACGGCCTTAGCCAGGTCGAGGACGGCGCCGGCCGCTTCCCGCAGGTCGCCGGCCTGAAATATTCCTTCGACAAGTCGGTCGCGCCCAATGCCGGCCGCATCAAATCGGTGGAGGTGATGGAAGGCGGCACCTGGACACCGATCAATCCGGACAAGGACTATCTGGTCGCCACCAACAATTACGTGCGCCAGGGCGGCGACGGCTACAAGATTTTCGCCGAAAAGGCCAAGAACGCTTACGACTACGGCCCGGGCCTCGAACAGGTCGTCGCCGACTATCTCGGCGCCCACCGGCCCTATACGCCCAAGCTCGACGGCCGCATCACCGAGGTCGCCGCCACCGTCGCCGCGGCGCCGGCGGCCGAGCCAGCCAAGCCCGCCGAAGCTGCACCGGCAACTCCGGCCCCCGCACCGGCCGAACCGGCAAAGCCCGCCGATGCGGCAGCGGCAATGCCCGAATTGCCGGCCAACTCGGGCGATATCGCCAACACCCCACCGGCCATGTCCACGGAGGCAGCACCTGCTGCACCGGCGCCGGCCGAACCCGCAAAGCCGGCCGAAGCAGCCCCGGCTCCCGCGCCAGCACCTGCCGAACCGGCAAAGCCCGCCGAGGCCGCACCAGCCACGGGAAGCCACGTCATCGTTGCCGGCGATACCTACTGGGACCTGGCGGTGAAAGCCTATGGCGATGGCACCAGGTGGAAGGTCATTTCGGACGCCAACAAGGGCTACGAGCCGCGCCGGTTGCCGGTAGGCGCGACGCTGACCATCCCGCCGAAGTAACGCCGCTTCGCTATTCAGCGAGAAAGCCCGCCCGGGAAACCGGGCGGGCTTTTCATTTCCTGCTAAGGTGCGGCCAGACGCTGCATTGAAAGCCCGCGCGATATGGTTAGGTTCGCGTCTCCTGGAGAACCTCGATGACGCTTTCCACCGCAGTCGATCCCAAAGCCGCGAAGGCTGTTGGCGCGCAGCCAGCCGGGCATCCGCTGGCCAAGGCTGGCAAAATCGGCGTCATGCTGATCAATCTCGGCACGCCTGACGGTACCGGTTTCAAACCGATGTGGCGTTACCTCCGCGAATTCCTGTCCGATCCGCGCGTCATCGAACTCAACAAGGCGATCTGGTATCCGATCCTTTATGGGCTGGTGCTCACCACGCGGCCGAAAAAATCGGGCGCCAACTACGCCAGGATCTGGAACCGGGAAAACAACGAGTCGCCGCTGCGCACCTACACCCGCGCCCAGAGCGAAAAGCTCGGGCAGGCACTCGCCGACCTGCCTGAGGTCGTCGTCGATTGGGCGATGCGTTACGGCAACCCTTCGACCGCGAGCGTCGCTGAAAGGCTGGTGGCGCAAGGCTGCGACCGCATTCTTTCGTTTCCGCTCTATCCGCAATACTCGGCGACCACCACCGCCACCGCCAACGACCAGCTCTTTCGCGCGCTGATGACGATGCGGGCCGCGCCCGCCATCCGCAGCGTACCGCCCTACTACGCCGAGCCTGTCTACATCGAGGCGCTTGCCGCTTCGATCAAACGGCATCTGGCAATGCTGGATTTCGAACCGGAGGTGGTCATTACCTCCTACCACGGCATCCCGAAACCATATTCCGACAAGGGCGATCCCTACCAGGCGCATTGCCTTGAGACGACGCGGCTGCTGCGCGAAAAACTTGGCTGGAGCGAGAGCAAACTGATCACCACCTTCCAGTCACGCTTCGGCGCGCAGGAATGGCTGCAGCCCTACACCGACAAGACCGTGGAGAAATTGGGCAAGGAGGGCGTGAAATCGATCGCCATCGTCAATCCCGGTTTTTCCGTCGACTGCATCGAGACGCTGGACGAGATCGGCCGTGAGGCGGCCGAGACCTTCCACCACGCCGGCGGCAAGAATTTCGCCCACATCCCTTGCCTCAACGACAGCGCCGAGGGCATGGCGGTAATCGAGGCGATGGTACGGCGCGAACTGTCCGGCTGGATCTGAAGCCGCGAGGAATGAGGGATGCAGAGTTCTCTGCCCTCAACCTTCGATTGCATGTTCAGAAACAATCCCTCATCACCTGATTGTAACGCTACTGAAATACACTTAAGTCTTTGGTGAAGTCGGCTGCGCGAGAATGGCTCTCGCTGCCGGCCTTTGAGGGAGAGCCAAATGGATTTCAGTGGTTTCGATATTGCGATCATTGTTCTGGTCGCGCTTGTCGTTCTGGTGCTGTTCAAAGGCATCAAAACAATTCCGCAAGGCTATAACTATACCGTCGAACGCTTTGGCCGTTACACCAGAACACTGACCCCCGGCCTCAATCTCATCGTGCCGTTCGTCGACCGCGTCGGCGCCAAGATGAACATGATGGAGCAGGTGCTCGACGTTCCGAGCCAGGAGATCATCACCCGCGACAATGCAATCGTCGGTGTCGACGGCATCGCCTTCTACCAGATCCTCAACGCGGCGCAGGCAGCCTACCAGGTTGCCGGCCTGCAGAACGCTATCCTGAACCTGACGATGACCAATATCCGTACCGTCATGGGTTCGATGGACCTCGACGAATTGCTGTCGAACCGCGACGCCATCAACGAGCGCCTGCTGCGCGTCGTCGATGAAGCGGCGCATCCCTGGGGCATCAAGATCACCCGCGTCGAGATCAAGGACATCAACCCACCAGCCAATCTCATCGAATCGATGGGCCGGCAGATGACCGCCGAGCGCAACAAGCGCGCGCAGATCCTCGCCGCCGAAGGCCTCAAGCAGTCGCAGATCCTCGAGGCCGAGGGCCGCAAGGAAGCCGCGTTCCGCGACGCCGAAGCGCGCGAGCGTTCGGCCGAGGCGGAAGCCCGCGCCACGCAGGTGGTGTCGGAAGCGATCTCCAAGGGCGACGTGCAGGCGCTGAACTATTTCGTCGCCCAGAAATACACCGAAGCACTGGGCAAGATCGGCTCGGCAGGCAATTCCAAGATCGTACTCATGCCTTTCGAGGCGTCGTCGCTGATCGGCTCGCTCGGCGGCATCGGCGAGATCGCCCGGGAGGTCTTCAAGGGCGATGGTCCGACCGGCACGCAACGGCAGATTTCGCGCCCGCCGGTCGTCAAGCAAAGCGACAATTGATGCTTCCGGCCCGGGAGCGTTTCACACAAGCGCCGAACCGCCCTATCCCTTTGTTTGACGCAATTCCGGACGGAAATCGTGTCACGCTTTTCCTGGAATTGCCCTAGGAGCAGACCATGATCGACCGCATCGTTTCCGAACTCGGCCCGTGGAGTTGGATGGTTCTCGGCTTCATCCTGCTGGTGATGGAAGTCATCGCGCCGGGCATCTTCATGCTGTGGATCGGCATTGCCGCCCTGATCATCGGCGCGGTGTCGCTGCTGATCTGGGATGCCGGTTTCTGGACCTGGCAGGTCCAGGTCGTCGCCTTCCTGGTGCTGTCGCTGGTCTCGGCCTATGCCGGCAAGAGGTTGGTCGGCGGGCGCAATGATCCGACGGACCAGCCGCTGCTCAACCGGCGTGGCGCGCAGATGATCGGCAGGATGGCGACGCTTGCCGAACCTATCCGCGACGGCCGCGGCCGCATCAAGCTCGGCGACACGCTGTGGCGCGTCTCCGGCCCGGATCTGCCGGCGGGCACGCAGGTGCGCGTCACCGGCGCGGCGGATACGGATCTGGAACTGACTGTGGAGGCTGTCTGAGCTTTCAGGCCGCGCCGATGCGCAAGAGATCGTGCAAGTGGACGAGGCCGACCGGTTTCTTGCCTTCCACAACCATCAGGCTGGTGATGGCTGAATTGTTGATCGTCTGCAGCGCGGTTGCCACCAGCGTGTCCGGAGCCGCTGTCTTTGGCCCTCTTGTCATCACCTGATCCACCGTCATCGCCAGCAGGTTGCCGCCGATATGACGCCTGATGTCGCCATCGGTGATGATGCCGACCAGCGCGCCGTCCGGCTCGGTGATCGCCACGCAGCCGAACCCCTTGCGCGAGAGTTCCTGGATGGCATCGTGCATGCTGGTGCCCGTCACCGCAAGCGGCAGCCTGTCGCCGACATGCATGATCTCGCGAATCTGCGTCAGGTTGGCGCCAAGCTGGCCGCCGGGATGGAAGGTGCGGAAATGGTCGGGCGTGAAGCCCCGCGCCTCGAGCAGCGCGATCGCCAGCGCATCGCCGATGACCAGTTGCAGCACCGTCGAAGTCGTCGGCGCCAGCCCGTGCGGGCAGGCCTCCGCTGCGCGCGGCAGCAAAAGCACGACGTCTGCCGCCCGCGCCAGCGCCGATGTCTCGCCGGAGGTGACGGCGATAAGCGGAATGGAGAAGCGTCGGGAATAGGCGACGATCCCCATCATCTCCTTGCTTTCGCCCGACCATGAGATGGCGATGATGGCGTCGTCCTTGGCGATCATGCCGAGATCGCCATGATTGGCCTCGACGGGGTGGACGAAAAAGGCCGGCGTGCCCGTCGACGCCAGCGTCGCCGCGATCTTCGAGCCGATATGCCCGCTTTTGCCGACGCCGGTGACGATCAGCCGACCTTCGATCTTCGAGATCATGTCGACCGCCTGGGCGAAGGGCCCGGCCAGCCCGTTCTCGAGCGCCTCGGCAAGGGCCGCGATCCCAGCCTGCTCGGTTGCCACCGTTCTCAGCGCCGAAGCGATCGACGTTTGCCTGTCCAGAGGCGTCCTATCGGGGGATATCGCGTGCATGGTTGATGCGATTAGCGCTTTGCCGCCCGCCTGTCCAACGGAAATGGCGCCCGTTCTGGAATGCGCGATGGTTTGGGTGGCGACATGCATCACAACATAAAGCTTGGCGCACGCCGCATGAATTCCGTTGGAAATCGACCTTTCCGGCTGGCGACGAGCCGCCGCCTCAACCCTCCGTTAACCATCCCAATTTACGGTTCGGTAAGTATGGCGCGCCTGCGCCGCGCGAGCAGTGGTGGCGATGTCCGGGGCCCAGCCAGAAAAATCGAGAGCACGAAAGGGCAAGGCGGCCTGCGCCTTGCTGCTGGCGACCAGCATCTTTGCGTTGCTGCGCCCGACGCTGCTTCATGCCCAGGAAACGGGGCTGCGCGGCGAAGTCTCCGAATCGGCGATCCTGTCCGACCAGCAGCGCAAGGCGAGGCAGCTCGCTTTGGCCAGCCAGGGCCAGCAGGCACCGGCCAGCGCCGCGCAGGACAATACGCCTGCGCGCACCTATTTGCCCGCCAGCGCCGGCGCCTTGCCCGATGACACCGACGCCGACGCCGCAACCGCGGCACGCAGCATCTTCGATCCGCCTGCCGTCACCGACGATAGCTCCGCCGACACGCCGACGCCGCCCAAACCTCGCCGCCGCCCAGCCGCCGCCAGGCAAGATGCGGCGGACCGGGACAAGGACAAGGCCGCCGGCAAGTCGAAGAAGAAAAAGCCGGCGACCGCGACCACGGAGACCACCGCGGCCATTGCGGACAATGCCGATGTCCCCGACACTGACGAGGAGACGGCCAACCGCCGCGCCGTCACCATCGACAGCGTCGACCGGCAGAAGCTCGACCCCGGCGCCGAGCGCACTGCTTCCATCGAAGGCCAGAAGAAGAAAGCCGAGGACGATCCGTTTGCCGCCACCGGCGTCAAATGGGGTTCCTTCGTCATCCGGCCGACGATCGAACAAGGCCTGACCGCCACATCGAACGGCGATTCCAGCAGTACCGGGAAATCGGCACTTTTGTCCGAGACGGCGCTGCGCTTTTCCGCCGCCTCCGACTGGCGCGAAAACTCCGCTCTGATCAACGGCTATGGCCTTTTTCGCGAGACCGTCTCCGGCTACCCCGTTCACAACGAGCAGGGCCGCATCGAGGGCCAGCTCAACGTCGACCTGGACAATGAGCTGCGCGCCATCGCCAAGCTCGGCTATGAGGCCGTGCCGGAATCGGCGTCATCGCCTGACGCTATTGCCGGCGTCAGCACCCAGCCTCTCCGGCAGTCCCTGGACGGCAGCCTTGCCCTCGAAAAGCAAGCCGGCAAAATGCAGTACACGGTGACCGGCGCGGTCGCCCACGACTTCTACGGCGACGCCAAGCTTTCGGACGGCACCTCCTTGTCGCAGAAGGATCGCGACAGCACGCTCTACACGGCGACCTTGCGCACCGGTTATGAAATTTCTCCGGCCCTCACCCCCTTCACCGAAATCGAGGCCGGTCGCCGGACCTATGATCAACGCATCGACAACGAAGGCTTCGAACGCTCCTCGACGCGGCTCGGCGCTCGCGCCGGCCTTGAGCTCGACATGGGCGAAAAGTTGTCGGGCGAATTCTCGGCCGGCTGGCTCAGGGAAGCGGTCGATGACGAACGTCTCGACGCGATTTCGGGCGCGACGGTCAACGCCGACCTCAAATGGTCGCCCGAACGCGGCACCACGATCGGCGTCACCGGACGGACGACGGTCGAGCCCACCACCTCAGCCGGTGAAAGTGGCGACATCCTCTATTCCGGCCGCCTGACGGGCGAGCGGCTGATTCGGGCCAATCTCACCGCAAACGCGGCTCTGGGCCTGGATTGGCGCGACTATGTCGGCATCGACGGCCACGACACGATCTTGAGCGCCGAAGCCGGACTGACCTGGTGGCTGAACCGCTACGCCGGCCTCACCACCCGCGCCAGGACCGAGAAGCTGACCAGCAACCTGCCGGGCCGCGACTACACCGCCAACAGCATCTTCGTCGGCGTGAAGGTCCAGCGCTGAGGACGAAAGTGTGGGCCTAGCCCGGATATCTCACACAGTCTTTCGGCGCGAGGCTGGCAGCAGCGATTTTGCGGGCGCTTGAGCTGCGGGCAAGGGATGTCCGCCGCTTGGAGCGGTTGGTGTGGTTCGGCGCTGTTTCCTTGCTGTTGACGGGAGGGTGGATGGGCGCGCTCAGGCGGCTGCTGCTGATAGCCGGGCATAGGTCAGGGCCCATTCGCGCTGGAAGGGGCAGGCTGAGTTCATGGCCAGCTTGATACGGCGCACCGAGATGCTGACCAGGGCGCCGATCTTGAACAGCTTGAGACGGATGGTGGCGCAGCTTGCCCTGGCGAGCCTTGTGTCCACCAGGCCGATGCGGCGCAACGCGCAGATCAGCACATAGGCCATCGAGGCGAACCAGAGCCTGAGCTGGTTGGCGCGCAGGGTGGCGGCAGAGGTGCGGTCGGCGAACAGGTCGAGCTGGCATTCCTTGATGCGGTTCTCCATCTCGCCGCGGGCGCAGTAGAGGTCCTCGTAGAGGCATTGCGCCGGCCAAGCCTCGGCGTCGAGGGAGGTGACCACGAAGCGCGGGTTGGCCTCCCCTTGCGTCCACTCGGCCTTGGCCACAACCCGGCGCCGGCAGCTCCAGCTCTTGCGCGTGGTCCACAGGAAGTCCTTGAAGCGGCGGGCGGGCCGGCTGGTGAGGGCACTTTCTGCCTTGGCCGCTTCCAGTTCAGCCGCGATGTGGCGGACCAGCCGAACATTGCGGGCCAGACCCAACAGGTAGTCGACGGCGTTGGCCTCGCACCAGGCCATCAGCTCCTGGCGGGCGAAGCCGGAATCGGCGCGCAGCACGATGCGGACCTTGGGCCAACGCTGACGCAGCTGGCGCACGATGCGCTCGATCTCCTGAACCGCGCCGGCGGCCGCGTCGATGTTGGCGGGCCGCAGCTTGGCGCACAAAAGGTGATCGCCGCAGAAGATGTAGAGCGGCAGGTAGCAGTAGTTGCCATAGTAGCCGTGGAAGAACCGCCCCTCCTGGTTGCCGTGCAGGGGGTCGTCCGTGGCATCCAGATCCAGCACGATCTCTTCGGGCGGAGCGGCGTGCGCGCCCATGAACAGCTCGACGAACAGCGCCTCGATCGCCGCCGGAGCGTGGCTGATCTTGTGATAGCGCGAAGGCTGCGGCCGGCTCAGCTCCAGCCGGTTGAGCGTCGACTTGCCGGCAACGGCCGCGCATTTCTTGTGACGGCGCGCCTTGAGCTTGCCGGCCAGCACCGCCA
>NZ_JAMYTH010000050.1:0-31392 GCF_040322415.1 Mesorhizobium sp. M0152 | reverse complement strand
GCACCCCTGAACCCGGCAAGATCGGCACGACCTTTTCGCATGGTTGCATCAGGCTGACCAACTGGGATGCCGAGGACCTCGCCGCTATAGTGAAAAAGGGCACAAGGGTTGATTTCAAGGATGGCACGGCGGACGCTGATGGCAATGGGGTCCAGTAACCGCCACTGACGCACCAGAACTCCGTGCAAAAACTCGGATTCATGCAATGCTGGGAGCTGTTTCCGCCGATTAGCAATCTGTGCAATGTTGCCGGAACCTTCCGTCCGGTCCGCTGTTCTGCAAGGGGTTACGTGGAGCGGAGATGTCGTTTGCAAGATCTGACGGCAGAGCAGTCGCGAGCAGCGCGAGCGCTATTGAACTGGTCCCGCGTGCGACTTGGCGCGAAGTCCAATCTTAGCGAAGAAACGATCCGCGAGTTTGAGAACGGCAACAGAATTCCGGGTCAGGGCAACCTCACCCGCATCCGACAAGCATTGGAAGCGGCCGGAGTTGTCTTTACCTCTGGAGCGCCGTCGATATCCAATCTCTGCGAAGATCAGGCAGGCGTGACGGCTCAGCAAGATCTTGCCGCGTCAGGCCAAAGCCCGCCAACCCAAAACAGCGGCATTAAACGATCGTCAGGCCGGCTATAGCGCGCCTATCGATTTGGGCGATCCTGCGCCATAATGTTGAAAAGCACTAAGCAGGCCAGCATGGACACGAAGCCGCCTAACAAGTCGTCGCCCGTCAGACCCGAATTGCAAAATCGTTCCACCCAACGCGGTTCACGGTGTGCAACTTAGGTTAGAACAGTTAGATAGCTCTAATGTTCCGCATGTTTGGGAAGGGCTTCACATTCTCGAGATCCGATTGGACTTATCGGCGTCCTGTCCGAGTCATCGTGGTCCTGAACTTGGCCGCGAGCTAGTCATAAGCGCGCCGCCGGTTAGCCATCGTTGTTGATCAACAAACGGTTTGTGGGCGGGCTGCTTCGGCGGAGGTCAGTGCCGCGATAAGCGGGGAGCAGTCCTCGGTGACCCAAACCTGCGGAAGAGCCCTCGGCAGCAACATCTGAGTTGCACACCAGCGATTTCAACCCAGCCGTTTCAGGCGAGCGTTCAACGCATTCAAGCTCCGCCCGGATCATGTTCAGTGGCGGCATCTTAGCGATCTCTGGAAATGAGGGGCGTGGGCACGATAGCCGCGTAAACAACCGGCGATCTAAGGGACGGCCGGCGCCGTCAGCCGGTTGCTGGATTCTTGGACTGCAGTGTCAGCCACGAGTCCACTGCGTGTCCGACTCTCATCAACATACTGAAGCATGAGCAATTGGTTCTGCAGCTTGGCAACACGACGAAAATGCGAAGCCGCAGAAACGTTGGATATAGATACTCTCCCTCCGTCCAATGCACTTCTCTGCCTCGACGCAGCAGGATGGAATCCCGCCTGCACTGTCGTGCGTTTCTGGATCGATGGGGGTCCGGCATAGCCGTGCCCGGAACCGCGGGACAAGCTTTCCGGAGGCTATGGCATCAACCGGCTGCGATGAACAGCCGTGTTGATGTCGGCAGCCTTCAAAGCAACATTTGTCTAAGCTTGTACGCCACCTCGGTGCGGTTCGTAGCCTTGAGCTTCTTCATGATGTTTCGGATGTGGACCTTGACGGTGCTCTCGCAGAGGTTGAGCTCGTAGGCGATTATCTTGTTCGCCTTGCCTGTCCTGAGCGCCTCCACAACCGCGGCCTCGCGTGTGGTGAACATGCCGGAGAGCGGGCGGGCACCGTTTGCGGTCGAGTGGATGATCTCTCGAAGCGCCAGCACGCAGCTGGCGGGCACAAAGATCCCTCCGGCACGAGCAAGACCAATGGCCTCGGCAGCGACCTTCACCTTCACGCTTGTAGGAATGTAGCCTCGGGCGCCGCATTCGAGAGCCGCGAGAACCTCTCCCGGCTCGTCGGAATCCACCACGACGATCACGGGTACGGCGCCAATCTCGGAAATGAAGTGCGCAAGTTCCGCCCGAACGCTCGGGTCCGTGACCTTTTTGGCGCCAAGAATCACGAGGATCGCGGATGGCTCCGCTTCGCCCGCAATGTGATGGATTTCGTCGAGCGATCC
Source organism: Mesorhizobium sp. M0152 (assembly GCF_040322415.1). Taxonomy (NCBI): domain Bacteria; kingdom Pseudomonadati; phylum Pseudomonadota; class Alphaproteobacteria; order Hyphomicrobiales; family Phyllobacteriaceae; genus Mesorhizobium; species Mesorhizobium sp. M0152. Next base: position 29,296 of record NZ_JAMYTH010000050.1, on the reverse strand, counting down.
CACCGCGCTAACGCGCAAAGTGGGAGTGTGTTCGATAAGGCCACGAGCAAGGCATTCACGTTCGAGTGCTCGCTTGTCGACAATCATGACAAGGCCTTCGTTTCGATGTCCTTCTTCGACCTCGGGGCTGCCAAGACCATTCGCGTCCGGCAGATGTCCGTTGTGTATCGGTCTTGTCGCGTCATTCCAAAAATCGGAAGTTTGGGGATGTCCCATAGCCTCACCTACTCCTTTTTGTCGCTGACCTTGCTTTTCTCCCTCTTGGGTTTGGCTCCCTCTCAAAGCTTGTCAGAGACGACAACTGATACGCTTGATCACATGTCAGGCTGCCTAGATGTAACTGAGGATTGGATTCAAGGAGTATGGCATACGCCGCCCCAACGCACGGACGTATGGCTTCCCCGACCTATGGTGGTAACCCAACCCAGAGGCATACTACGATGCTGTGGAAAACAGGCATTAATCCTGGTTAACAATTTGGTAATTATATCTTGGTTGGCTAATATAATAAGAAAGCCTAGGTATTGTATATACATCCACCCCATCAACAAGATGTAGGAAATCTCTCGACCCGGTGTGAAGCGGCATTTGTGAAGCCTGGTTCTCAAAGTCTCTATCTCGGGTTCGATGACTTTCTTCGAGACCGATGCAGAGGCTTTATCGCAGGAAGCAAGAAACCCCGTCGTCTTCCACCAATCGCATGGACGGCGCACGCGGCAGGCTAGTCTCCTAATTCAGCGAGCTCGCCCGCGGCTTCCTGGACGCTATGCGCAGCCGCCCGCTTGAGCCAAAAGGCGACCGGCGGCCGGATTGTGCTCTCCGGCTACGCCCTTAAAGATCGGCCAAGCATCAGTTGGACCTGTCCGTGTATCCAGGCGTTGGGCGCCCTCAATCTGTGGCCCGGCCGAACCGGCATTCCCATCGCCGAATACATCCTGCGATGGAAGCAGAGCTGCACCGAACTGCATACCTCGCCACAACTGCCATGTTGCTTGCAGGACTTGCTGCGTATTCCAGTACAGTTCAAATGAGAGTGGCGCAGCGCAAAGCAGCAGACGCACGGCTTTTCGTGCGATGCTACCCAGCCGCTCGACAGCGCCGCGGGCTTCAGCAGCGAGAGGACGCCAACCTCCACAGCCAGCTGTCGGGGTTCCAGCTGGTTCGACCGCTAGACCTGACCGGCAAACGAGTAGATCCAATCAGCTTGCAAGATTACAGGGCGTTCATGCATACGGCTAATCTGATCGAATTGTTCTGGGGTGACCCTCGAGCAAGGTCGCGCAGGTGCGTGACATGGATTGGCCAATCGCGTCGGCGGTTCTCGTCGATGCGCGTGGAAGCAGCCGACCCTCGTCCAGGGCAGCCAGCTCGAAGCATGAAGCCAATACTTGTATTAATTGACCCTGCGTCATGATACGTGAAGACCGCGTCATGGTCGGGATTGAGTGTTAATTGAATGTCGAGCAGGTTCGTCCGACCCGTGGTGGTGCAAGTTGGCCGGCACGACCTTGAGCGCGTCATACTCGATGTGAACGCCACGATCCTGCTGCGGAGTATCCCTCATCAGACGCAGAAGCGAAAACTGGCCATGGATGCATGCCTTCAGGTTCTGCGTGGTGAAGCCCGGACGCCGCTAGCGAGACGGGCCTTCGTTGCGGCGGCGTTAGAAGCGAAAATCCTACGCAGCGACTGAGGTCCAAATGATGCTAGGCTCCATGGCTTCCAGAGTAACTTAGGAAGGCAAAACTTCACGCGCCGCTGCGATGACCGGGATGCCGCTTCATCCCATAGACGGCCGCAGCTATTTGATTAGGCCATGTCATGCCTTGGGTGTGGGTGTTCACGCCCGAGCAGCAGGAGCGCGGCGTGCACGCAATGATCGAGTCCCCTCAACGGATTGCGCCGGAGTCACTTGCCACGTCGTGGTCCACAAATTCCGCCCTCACCGGCGGTTACATCCAAGGCCGGTTCACATCACTGAACCGGTCTTATCTATTTGCGACAACGAATCGCCCCAAATAAGCAGGTCGAGCTTCTGGGAGTGCCGCTGCGGTCAACGCTGAAGCTTCACATATGAATCCGTTCGGGTTCGTCACGATAACGCCATTCCCCTACGGCTGAGTAGGGTTTTCGCGCTCGGCAATCTGCTCCAAGAGCTTCCGTGAGGCCGCTAGGATGCGGCGTGTCTCATCGATGGCCGATTGTAGGGAGTTCAGTTCGGCATCCGCTCGGCGCTGGTTACGGCGGGCGCTTTCGATGAAATGGTAGTCAGGTTCCCACTCGTATTTCATACGCGACCAACGAGAAAACCGGGGAAAAGTTCAGCCCGTCAGCTTCTCGAAATCGTTGCGACGGTCGCGGATCGAGCCGAGCAACTCCGCTTCGGTCTTGCTGGGGTCAAGTTGGAACACAGTCAGCACAGTGGACGCGAGCATTTCCGCGTCAATAGAAGTGGGGTGCAAGCTGGCGTCGGCGCATATCCGATCGAACACACGCTGACACATAGCCAGGTCTTCCGGTGCCAGAAAATGGAAGTTGGAAAAGGGCACGTGGCCGGCTCTCGCTGCATGGCGAGAGCGCAAAGCATCTCTCAATCGTCCGTATGCCGTGGCGTGCCGGGCGACGACAGAATTTCGAATTCGTACGCGGATTTTGCAAGTTAATTCAGTATCAGGTCTCGTCGCTGTCAAAAGGGTATGGCCTCATCCAGTGTTTTTCCGAGGACATCGACGTTACCGTGTTCCGCGCCGACCTCGACGAGGCTGCCTCTGTCGAAGAGCTTGAGGAACTGTCGAACAAAAAGCACCGCGCCAGGCTAGACGACATTCGGGACGCATGCCGCGCCTAATCACGGGCCGGTTGCGAGACTTCCTGACTGCTCAACCTGCCGACATCACCGACGGTGCCGGCCGGGTGGAGGTCGACGAAGCCGATGCCGATGGTCAGACCCTGCTGCTCTGGTATCCCGAGGTCGACCGGCGTGATGGTGCCTATGTGCCGGTCATACGCCTTGAATCCGGGGCGAAATCGGCGCTCGATCCCAATCGCCCCATCACGATCACGCCCCTATGTCGCGGAGGAAGCGGCAGGCATTGATCTCTGCGTCGCCGACGTGACCACGTCGAGGCGACCCACACCTTTTGGGACAAGGTGGTGATCTCCCATGGATTGCGCCGCTGGTGGTACGAGCGGCGGGCGAACTGCGGCAGAAACCGTCGAGGATATAGAACGCCCCTGAAAGACGGATTGACTGTTCAGCGCGACGTCAGCAACCCGTCGGCCGCATTCATGGGGCCGAAGCGATTCCCACCCATGAGCTCGGGAGGGGTCGGCGCGGCCGCTTGATGGCGTTTCAAGGCATACCTCGGCGGCCGACCTGCCGGGCCTTGTGGACATCAACGGCCAGCCATTGTCATCACCCAAACAAGCGACCAGATCGATTCGTGAAATTTCAGACGTGCACACCACTCTCGATGGTGGTGATCGCATCAGGAACTCGGAAGCCCAGCTCTCGACAGCATTTCGAGGAATCTCGAGTGATGATGGTCTTTCACATAGCGTGGCACAAAACCGGGGCAGACATTGCCTAGGTTGAGATGAGGAAGCTGTGACAGGCAATGATGGACAGCCCGCGAGGCTTCTTCGTTGTTTCCAGTTGCGCAGGCGGCCGCAGCCCAATAAAGGGCGCCGCGAACGAAGCCCGGCTTTGTCCTAACCACTTTGCGGGCGGCTTCAAGCGCCCGTTGGTCGTCTCCGCCGGCGAAGAGCGCCACTGCCAGGCCGTGGTGACGCCAGAAGTCGATGACGTCATGGGTTCCGAGCCGGATTGCTTCGTTGGCCTCACGCACTGCTTCGCCGACCTGTCCGCGCAACGCAAAGAGCATCGAAATGTCGCCGTGGCCACTCGGATAGCTTGGGTTGAGGCTGATCGCATGGCGGCACTCGGCGATCGCCTCATCGATACGGCCGGAACTTTCGAGCGCGAACGACAGGATACACCGGGCAATTTCATCGTCCGGCACCGCCCGCACTGCGGCTTCCGCAAGCTTGAGCGCACGCTCGATCTGGCCCTGTTCCCGAGGCAGCGCGCCAAACGCCACGCCCATAGAAATCAGGATCGAGAGGGTCCGCTTTGCGCGGGCGTTGTCGGGACCTATTGAAAAGGCCTTTTCGGCAAGCTCTATCCCGACCAACAGCGAGTCCCGGGTCATCTCGAAATACTTCATGAGAGCTTCGTTCACTAACCTGCGCACTTCAGGGGGACCGGGTGGGCTCTTGTCGCGGACTTTCCAGTTGGTCAGTTGAAGGTCGAGGATCACGGCCAGCACAACCGCCTGAGCGATCCTATCCTGGAATTCGAGCGCGTTCTCGGAGCGGCCGTCGAACTTCTGGGCCCAGACGTTGTGGCCGCCGGCGGCATCGACAAGCTGGATGTTCACCCTCAGTCCATTGCCGGATCTCTGGACGCTGCCGCTGAGCACATATCGCGCCCGGAGCTTTCCCTGGATAGTGTCTGCGGCAGCGCCGTTCTTCTCCACAGGTGGAGGCGCAGAAACCACGACGTAATCGGCTACCTCGGACAGGGCCGTGGTGATGTCCTGGACGAGTCCCTTGGCGAAAAAATCGTCGCCCTTCTTTCCGGTCAGATTGACGAAGTCCGCAACGCTGATCGATGGGCGCCCGGGGCGCTGGCTGACCGCGGCACTATTTGTCGACTGCGGATTTGTTGCCGTGTCGGCAGCAGCCAGCAGGGATTGCCAAAGTGCCCGCGTCTCCGACCCGGCTTCCACGCCGAACTCTTTCTTCAGCATGCTCCTGCAGGCCTCGTAAGTCCTTATCGCTCTGTCGCGCTGGCCACACGCGGCAAGCAACTCCATCTTGAGCCGATAGGATGCCTCCCGTGTGGGTTCCATGGCGAGGACTCGGTCGGCCAGAGCAAGACCGACCTCCGCGTCCACGAGGCGGGCGAGTTTTTCGAAGGATTCAAACGCGCGGCCCAGCAGCCTGTCGCGTTCCGACGCAGCCCAGTCATCGAAAGCACTGCTTCCCAAATAGAGTCCATCGAGAAACGGTCCCGTATAATGCGCGAGAGCTTCCTCAAGGTCCTGCGCGGAACGGGCGGAGAGCCCGGATTCGAACTCCGCGACGTCAACTCGAACCGCTTCGGGCTTGAGGCCGATCAACTCCCTACGGGAATGGATGATATCCACACCCGCTCGTAATAGATCCCGGCGTAGAACGCTGAGGGTTTGCCGCAGGCTGTTGCGGGAGTGTTCGCTGTCGCTATCGCCCCATAGCAAATCAGCCAGCCTCTCCCTCGTCACCGCCATGCCCGGACAGCGCGCCAGATAGGCAATGATCGCGGGGCCTCGCTTCCCGGTCAGCCAAAGCGGGCCAACAGTTTCCTTTTCAATCCGGAAGCCGCCGAAAAGCGAGATTTTACTTGTAGCGACGCTATCCTCGCTTTGCATTTGCTTAACAGCTTCCCCGCCTGACGAAATCATAACTCAAAACTAACGCTTCTCAACGGCGAGAGCCAGCATTCAAGCGCTGCTGTGACGGCCCTTCAATTAAGAGATCGCTTAAGTAGGGACAACTGAAGAGCCGCGGGTCATAGCGGATCTAACCAGGTGACCTGAATGGTTGGAGCCATCGCAAGCCCGCGACAGGCTTTGGCCTGGGGGATTGGGGGATGTCCAAGCTAAAGGCCAATCTGCTGCTGCTGTTTGCAGCTGCCTTGTGGGGCTTCGGCAATGTCGCGCAAAAGACAGTGCTTGCCCACCTTGACGCGCTGAGCGCCGTCGGCCTGCGCTGCCTGATTGGCGGGCTGCTTGTGCTGCCCTTTGTAATGATGGAAAGGCGACTGCGTGCCGGGCCCGGCTATTTTTCCAGCCTGGCCAGGGTGGGCGCGCTGTTTGCCATCTCCATCACGCTTCAGCAACTCTGCTATCTCGGCGCCACGGTTACAAATGCAAGCTTCCTGGTGAGCACGGCAACGGTGATGACACCACTGGCCGCATGGCTGCTCATCGGCGAACGCCCGACAGCGCGCCTCACCGTCGCCGCCGGGCTGACCGTGGTCGGAGCCCTATTTCTGTCCGATGGGATGGCCGGTCTCAGCGGCGGCGATCTCACCGCCATCCTGTCGGCTGGCTGCTATGCGCTCTGGATGGTCGAGCTGGGCCGGCACATGCAGGCCCATGCCCGGCCGTTCACTGCAGCGGCGACACAATTCCTAGGGGTCGCCGCCTTCGCCCTGCCGCTAGGGGCAATGCACGGCAACCTGTCGCTGGTCGCAGCATTTGCAGCCGGCCCGGAACTGGCGGTCCTCGGTGTATTCTCCACCGCAATCGCTTTCGGCATGCAGATTGCCGCCCAGCGCTTCACCTCCGCCAGTCACGCCGCCGTGATCGTTAGTGCCGAAAGTGTCTTCGGGGCCCTGGGCGCGGCGATCTTCCTCGGCGAGCGGAACTCGCCCGCGGGTGCGCTGGGCGCTGCCATTATTCTCTGTGCGATTCTGTCCGTCGCAGTATCGAATCGAACCTCGCAGGAACGCGCGCCCTTGTTGGCCCGCCCGGTTCAACCCTTCGACGCGCCCCCCGCCATTGCCGCCACTTCAGCAGCCTGGCCGGGCGATCGTCCCACCGCCAATTCAGGTCCAATGGAGGAATGTGATGACCCTTGCGGTTGATGCGAATGTATTCTCAACCCGACGGCGGCCCGGCACGTCTGCAGCGGCCGGCTTTCGCGGGCAGGTTCGGGCGATAGTCAGCGGCATTCCGATGCCGCCGAAACGATCGACCAAAGGGCCGGCAAGACGGATCAACTCGTATTTGAGAGTGGCGGGAACACTGGCCGTTTCGGCGTTTTGGGGGCTGCACGCCCATGCCGCCAATGTTGATGTTGCCATCGCATTCGCAGTCGACTTCTCGTCCTCGATTGATGAAAAAATCGCCGATCTGCAGCGTGAGGGACATGCAGCGGCACTTACCTCGCCCGAGATTATTGCGGCCATCACCCGAAATTATGTTGGCTGCATCAGCGTGACTTACTTTGAATGGTCGAGTCCGGGGCAAACGCGCGTCGTGCTGCCGTGGACAAGCATTTGCGGGCTGGAAGATGCCAAGGCGGCTGCGTCGGTGATCATCAAGAGAGGCGATACCGGCCATATTCGCAGAGGGCGAAGCGGAACATCCGTTTCCGCGGCCATCGACGTGGGAAGCCTTCTGCTCGACCAGTTTCCTGGAAAGGCGGCCAAGAAAGTAATCGACATCTCTTCTAACGGCGAAAACAATGATGGGATGCCCGTTCAGCCCAGCAGGCTCAACGCTATCGCCAAGGGATACACGATCAATGCGATTGCCATTCCGACAGAAGATGACAATCCCCACCAACCATTGGCATCCTATTTTGCCCAATCGGTCATCGGCGGTTCGCAAGCCTTCGTCATAACGCCGAAGGGCCCAACCGACTATGCTACGGCGCTTCGCCGGAAGCTGGTGACGGAAGTTAGCATGAAATGTCGACCCCCCACCGACGGATGTGCGCTCTTCAACCAGTGATCCAGGACTTTGAGGCAATTAAGCCCAAACCGATCCTCAAAATATTTTTTACGGCGATTGAATCAAATCGTAACTGACGGCCCATGGGTCGGCTTTCGGTGCAGAAAACAAGAAAGAACCCAGCTAGATCAATGACCTCGGGACCAATCAGGCGATTTTTTTCACTTGCGGCGTTCGGCGGCGCGCCCAAGCCGTTTCGAAAAGTACCGTCACCACCCTCCGGTCAAGGCATTTGGATTGCAAGATCAATGGCCGTAGTGGGTGCGGACCTCCCCTGAAATCACTACATGTCCAACAAGTTAGCAAGAACTCGCCTATATTACTTCGCCTTCGAACGCCGAAATTGGCTGTCAAGATGTCGCCGTCTGGAAGCTTCGGGCAAAACGCTCAACCACATCCGCTGCATCCGTTATCGACAGGCAAAGAGGAGGGCACATTCTGATCACGTTACGATGAAGCCCGAAACGGCTTGGAATTTCCGGGGACCTCTGCAAGCCATCTATCCGGTTACTATCGGCTCTTTTGCGCGCCGTTCGGTGGTCCCCTCGTTTCCGCTCCGTCGGTCGATGTCCAGGAAGGCTTGGTACAGGTGCCCGCGTGGATCGAGCAGAAAGTGCCTCGGCAGCGCGGGATCGGCTGCGGTTGCATGGCGCGCCATATCGTCGAAACGGGCGTGATAATCTGTGCCGGCAACTTGAGGCCGTGCCGTCGCGCGTTCAGGCGCGGAGGCCCTGGCGCTGGTCATCGCCCAGGCTCATCCATGATCGTCGATCCGGGTTGATGAAGGCTTCTCAGGGCTTCTCAATGAAGGCCTGGACGAGTTGAACGGTTGCAGTAGGGTTTTCCTGCATGACCCAGTGACCGGAGTTCGGGATCAGCCCGGCTGTTACATTGGAAGCAGCGGCGCGCATGATGTCTGCCATTTGCATGCCGAGACCCTTTTCTGCGCCCAACGCCAGCACGGGCATTGCCAGCTTTCCGTGAGCGACCGCCCATCCCCGGTTATCTTTCGCATCCTGATCGAAGGCACGATATTGCTCGAACACAGAGTGCATTGCACCAGGGAGCGCATAAAGCGCGGCATAATGGCGTCGCGACTGTTCCGTGAAGTGCGCTGGGTCTGCCGAAAATTCGTTCCAGAAGCGATCGAGATAGATGCGCTCGCGCCCCTTCACGAGCCGCTCCATGTCGGGGCCACCAAAACGGAAATGCCAGGTCGCCGGGTTCTTTGCGATCTCATCCCATGGGCCAACCCCGGGGATCGGCGCATCAATCACTATGAGCTTGGCTACCCGGTCTGGATACTTTTCCGCAAAGGCAAAAGCGACCATGTTGCCAATATCATGCGCGACGACGTCGGATTGCACGATCTTTAGTGTGTCCATCAACTCCGCGATGTCGGTAGCCTGGCTCATCTTAGAGAAGCCGCCTGCCGGCTTCGACGATCGACCCATGCCCCGAAGATCAGGCACGATAACGGTATGATTTCGGACGAGGCTTGCAGCCAGCGGAGCCCACATATCACCACTTTCGCCAAAGCCGTGGATCAGGATAATCGCAGGTCCGCTGCCGCCGATGCGCACGTGGATTGTCACGCGATGCGCCTCGATCTCCTCGGTGCGAAAATCGGCTGGATAGGGCAGCTCCTGTGCCTGAGCGGGTGCGGATACCGCGAGCAAAGCAGCCATCATGAAGGCGAATGGGAACTTGTTCAAAAGGCGATCGGGCAAGCTCATCTCCTACGGCAGGCCCTTTTATACGGCGCCGGTGCCCTCGAGGCATCTATTCCAAGGCAGTACTTTACCCCCACAATGGTATGTCGCCACCTGGTGAGACGCCCTGGCGACCTGATGCATCGCGTGGCCAAGAGGTGCGGATCCCCGTCTTTTTGCCGGGACGGCGTCACGAGAAAATTACGATCGACGTTAATTGGCGCTACCGCTGGTGAGGTGGAGGATGTTGCCATCCGGATCCTTGAACCAGATCACGCGAAGCGCGCCTCTTACGTGAACACCGTCGATTACCCGGTCAAAGCCCTCGGGATATTCGTCGAGCGCCACCCCCTTTGCACGCAGGTCCGCGGCGATTGTCTCGACTTCGTCGCCTACCGCCCAGATGACGGCATTCGCTCGATTGGTACCGGCGTAATCGCTGAGATAGACATTGAGCTTCGTTGCACCGGTTCCGAAGACGAAGCCGTTGCCGTGGTCAGCGAGAAGCGGCAAGCCGAGGATACTCTCGTAGAAGGCCCTAGCTTGCAGATCATGCAGGTACTTCTGCACGATCACGTAGCTTCCTCCCGCAAAGTTGGGGTCCTCCTCTCCGATGATCGTGGCCTTGACGGCGTCGTAATCCACCGGGTTTTCGGTCCCATCGACGAAACCGATCAGGTCGCGGTCATCGAGGTAATTGAAGCCGTGCACCTCATCCGCTACCGAGACCGCGCCATCGAGCCGCGACATGATCTGTGTCGCCAGCTCGAAGCAAAGATCCATCCGGGCGGCACGGATGTGAAACAGGATGTCGCCTGGCGTCGAGACGGCGATATGCTGGCCGTGAATCTCACGAAACGGGTGTAGGCCTGGGCGCTCCAAAGAGCCGGTCCCACGCTCCAGACCCAAACGCCATGACGCATGACAACCGGCCCTCGAGGTCACGGAACCCAACGGCGCGCAGCAGCGCGGAAAGATCGCCACATAAGGCGCGCACGGCCGCATCATGTTCAGGCCCTGATTTGACCGTCACGACGAGAAAAATTGCGGACCGCGTCAGTTGCGCGACGACCGGTTGCGAAACAGCAGATGGCACAGTTGAGTCCACGATAGATCCTTTCGATATGTCACTCGGAACGCGGCTGAGTTGACGGCAAAAGCGCGGAAATGCCGAGTTGCGATTTGCCCAATTCGAGGCAAGCACAGGATCAGCTCCGCGATCAGCCGATCATCAGCTTGCCTCACCAGTATCTGCCTGCCTCATCGGTATTCGCCGACGTCGATGACCGCCTGGGCGAAGGCCTGCGGGGCTTCCTGCGGCAAGTTATGGCCGATACCGCCAGTGATGATCCGGTGGTCGTATCTGCCTGAAAATTTCCTGGCGTAGGCGCTGCTGTCGGGGTGGGGTGCGCCATTGGCATCACCTTCGAGGGTGATGGTGGGCACCCTGATCAGGGGACTTTCGGCCAGCCGTTTTTCAAGGCCGTCATATTCCGGCTCGCCTTGTGCCAGGCCGAGCCTCCAGCGGTAATTGTGGATGACGATGCTGACGTGATCCGGGTTGTCGAGGCCAGCTGCACTGCGATCGAACGTGGCGTCATCAAAGTCCCATTTCGGCGAGGCGATCCGCCAGATAAGGCTTGCGAAGTCTCGCCGGTATCGTTCGTAGCCCGCCCGTCCGCGTTCCGTGGCGAAATAGTATTGGTACCACCATTGAAGCTCTGCTTTCGGCGGCAACGGCATTCTGTTTGCCGCGAGACTGCCGATCAAATAGCCGCTGACCGAGACAAGGGCTTTGCAACGCTCAGGCCAGAGCGCCGCGACGATGCAGGCCGTGCGCGCGCCCCAATCATAGCCGGCGATGATTGCATGGCTGATCTTCAGCGCATCCATCAACTCGATGACATCGACAGCCAGCACAGACTGCTGGCCGTTGCGGACTGTCTGACTGGAAAGAAAGTGCGTCGTGCCATGGCCGCGAGCATACGGAATGATCACGCGATAGCCCGCCATCGCCAACAACGGAGCGACTTCGACAAAGCTGTGGATGTCGTACGGCCAGCCATGAAGGAGGATAACCACGGGACCGTCGGGCGGACCCGCCTCAGCGTAACCGACATTCAGGACGCCAGCGTCGGCTTGCCTGAGCACTGCGAAGGAAGCGGCCGTCGACCGCTCTGTCGTTGCTCCATCCAACCCTGAAACAGGTCGTGCCTGAGCTGTGAGAACTGTCGTGAACTGCGTAGCCAGACCGATTGCCGCGGCGCCGACAAACGCCCTGCGACATCGATCGATCGCTTTCGGCGGCTCTGCATTTTCCATGTTGCAACCTCTTTCCAGAGCAAGATCGGATGCCCTGCTGTTTGACGCAGCTCTGGCATCACTTTCATTCATCGACTTGGCAGTGCCAGGCTGCATGCCCTGGCAATCGTTCAGGACGGCCGGGCGTGAGTGACGCCACCACCTGAAGTTGACGCCCCTGCCGGGCAACGTAGGAGGCTGCGTCTGTACGTGGGAAGACGATGCGGAGTGGCGCCTCGGCCTCCATCTTTAGAAATTCGGGGCGTAACCCATCGCCGCGCTCGGCAGCGATCAGGTGGAGGTTCTGCAGCAACGCAAGCATGACTGGCTCCTCTGTTGTATGCCTTGGCTCAGGGGCGATAGGACGCGCGACCGGCCAGTTCGCAGTTAGACGAGACCCTCACGATCCATCGCGGCGCGAACAGCCGGACGGGCCGCAATTCGGGTGCTGAGCGCTTCCGAAGGCGCGGGGATAGGGACTTGGAAGCGGGCGGCCCAGAGCAGCATGACGAAAAGATAGAAATCCGCGACGCTGGGTTTGTCGCCGAACAGATAGTCGGTCTTGAGTTGGTCCGCGAACAGGCCGAGTTGCGTCGTAATCGTCGCGCGCGCTTTGGCCTTTTCAGCATCGCTGCCTTGGTGCCACATGGGTTTGAAGCTTCGGTGTATTTCCGTCGAGACGTAGGTCAGCGCTTCGAGAACGCGCGTACGGCCCATTGGCCCTTCCACCCCCAGTGCCGGGTATTGCGACGCGATCCAATCGAGGACGGCGATGTTTTCTGTCAGCGTTTCCCCGCTATCCAGCACGAGGGCTGGAACATACCCTTTGCGCGTCACGGTGGTGAAATCCTCCCCGGAACCGGTCCGCTTGGTTTTGAGATCGACGGTTTCGCGCTCGAAGGAAGCACCAGTCTCCTCCAAGGCGATGTGGTCGGCCAGGCTGCAGGCGAGAGGGCTGTAGTAGAGTTTCACGGTCTTTCCCTTTCTGAACCCCCGATGACGTTTCGAAAATTTGGCCGTCGTCGGGCGCGAGGCTGCTCATCGCGATGCGCCGGTCATCATTGCCGGCGGCATCCACGCCGTCGGCAGCCAACTACGCTCCAGAGAACTCGCACTTGGCGGTGGGGATGGCTACGACACCGACAGCTAGGCGCGCCTATGCCGAGGTATGGTCGAGCTGAGCAATTGTTCCGTGGTTGCCGCACGCTCAACGCCGAGCGCCTCAGCTCAAATCAGGAATGGGTCAGGAGGAACCAGAGTCCCCGCCCTCCTGGACATGGCGTGCTCGACAGTCCACCAGTCCTTCGCTCGGGAGACCATAGACGAAGGTGTTGGAAGCGCGTGCCCTTGGCACGATGGCTCACATCCTGCCTTGGTTGGCATATTTCAAGCTGACATGCGGCGCGAAAACCGAAGCGTGGAATTGCGTGAAGTGCCGCCGACGAAATGAAGCATTTTTTTCCAGAGCCAGGAGTCATCATCATGCCGGAGGTGACCATTATGGTCCGGCGCCGATCCGCAGTCCTGCGACCGACGCCGTGCCTACGGCATCGAGCAAAAAAGCAGACAGAATGCCGGCGTACCGCAGACCGTCCGCAGGCCGATCGGTCCCAAGGAAGAATCTGGCCGAGGCAACTGGGGCCATGAACCCTGTCGGCATTGATTTCAGGACCGGGCGAGGCCTCGGTCTTTCCGCCGTCTCAACCGGCAAACGGCATTCCCAACCCTGGCCAGCACGGTAACCGCGACGAACCCGCTCGCAATCCCGAGTTCGCGGCACGGCTCTGGCGCCGATGTGACCCGCTTCGTAAGCATGGACCTCATGTATGGTTGACCAAGCGGACGACAACTCCGGTGTCAAGATGGCCGCCGTCTCGGTCGAGGCCAGCAGCCTCGGCGACCAATTGGCGACCATCCATCTAGGTTTGAAGGCATCGCCGGTCCGCAACTGGCTGCTCTGGACGTCGGTTGGAATCGTGGCAGTCATTGGCGCGACATCGATCGGCCAAGTCGTGCTCAACAGCTGGAACCAGCCCTTCTACGACGCGCTGGCGCGCCGCGACTTGCCGGTTCTCCTCTATCAGCTTGTGATCTTTGCCCTTATTGCCGGCAGCCTTCTGGTGCTCAGTATGAGCCAGGCCTGGCTTAACCAGATGATCCGGTTGAAGCTGCGCGAGGCGTTGACGCTCGACCTGATCGACCAATGGATGCACCCGGCGTGGGCGTTGCGATTGACAAATGCCGGTGCTATCGGCGTCAATCCCGACCAGCGCATGCAGCAGGACGCCGCGCACCTTTCCGATCTGTCGACGGACCTCGGGGTCGGGCTGCTGCAGTCGTTCATCCTGCTGGCGTCTTTTGTTGAGGTGCTCTGGCGAGTTTCTTCTGGCTTCGTCTTCCACATTGGCGGTTATCCCTTGGCGATACCAGGTTACATGGTGTGGGCGGCGCTGCTTTATGCCGGCATAGCATCGTGGCTGAGTTGGCTGGTGGGGCGCCCGCTGGTCAATCTCGACGGTGATCGTTACACACGGGAAGCGGAACTGCGCTCCTCCATGGTGCGCATCAACGAAAATGTCGATGCCATCGCGCTCTACCATGGCGAGGCCGACGCTAAGCGACGGCTGGAAATGGACCTCAGTGCGGTGCTGGCAGCAATGCGGCGCATCTACACCGCCCAGATCAACCTGTCATGGGTGACCAACACTTACGGCTGGATTGGCGTCGTGGTCCCAATCCTTATCGCGGCACCTGTGTATTTCTCGGGCCAGATAGGCTTCGGCGGACTGATGATGGCAGTCGGCGCGTTTAACCAGATGAATTCTTCGCTGCGCTGGTTCATCAACAAAGTCGGCAGCATCGCCGACTGGCGCGCCACGCTGATGCGTGTCGCCGATTTTCGCATCGCGCTGAATAAGACCGACGTGGTGCACGACATGGAAAAGCCCATCGAAGTCGGCGACAATGCCGATGGGCCTGATCACCGAGAAACTTGAGACCTGCTGTCCCGAATAGAAGGGAAAGCAGCCTGTTCTCGCCGCTGGACGAGGTTGTCCCCCGCTCCCCTCACGGATTGCCTCGAGAGTAAGGACAGACGTCAACTTACACGGTCTGCTAAATGCTATTGGCCGGGCAACGTCTTTGCTCCTCGGAGCGGAGGAATGCCACTTGGCATGTATGCCGGGGATCGCACATCCCTGACGAACTGTGACCGAGCGCACGATGTCTTCTACAATCATCGCGCGTGGACGCCCTAGACTTTAGCATCGACGAACAGGTGCCTGCGTAGAATTGGCGGGTACCTGGGACTGCCCCATTCTCCGCGTACCGGCCACCTCCGTGGCGCGGCTGAAGAAGGAGATGAAAATGAGAAATGATATACCAAGCAAGGGGTTGGAATGGACCAACCTTGTTCTCGGCGCAGGCTTAGCCTGCGCCGCAATCATGTTCGTCGGGCTACCTGCTGCGGCTTGGGACGCTGGGGTCGTGGGCGCGCTGATGGTGTGCAGCTCTGCCGTGGCCCTCTACCGCTACGGGGACTGGACGGAATGGTCCAACCTCACCTTGGGGTGCTGGGCAGTGGTCGCTCCGTTTCTGCTCGGCTTCGGATCTGCGCAGGGGCCGATGTGGACGCATGTCCTGGTCGGGGTTTGCGTAGCGACAATAGCTGCGGCGCAACTTGTGGCAAGTCGCAGGACGCAAGCTCATTCGAGCTCCAACTAACTCTGTTGCCCGGAGGGCGCCGCGGCGCGGCAACGGGAGGTTTCGGCTTGCCTCCTGTGCCTCGGCGCCTCCAACGCTGCTGCGCGCCTGCAGCGCTCAAAAGAGATGGAGCCCTATACTCAGGCTAAGTCGGTCTAAAAAAACCGCCATGCCTACATCGTTTGTCGTGTTGCACTGGCTTCAATGCTTCCGTTACGTCAGATATTGAGGAGAAGTTGTCGTTTTCCTCAGCCCCGAATTCGTGGTCTCCGGCGCGACGAAAGGAGATTGCGTTCGATCTTGGTTTTAGCGAAGTGACTGTGAAAAAAGGCGCGGTCCGTCTCACATCCATCCAACGATTGTCAGCCGCCTCCAACCTATTTCAGTGCCAGTTGAAGATGGCTTCGGCTGCCGGGAAAGCAGTCGCAGAATCGGTGAAAACGGGGCGCTTTGCGAACTGAGTAGACGGGGCCACGCTGACAGGTCGGCCGGGGAAGCGGATCCAGAGGGTCTCAGATGGAACTAACCTCATTGCCGCAGCACCGCGCCATGGCCTGCCGCTATTAGCGTTGGATGCGTTTTGGTTACGCTTTTAACCCATGGGCCATCTGACTTGTTGGTCGTGGTCGCAATTGTCTCGTCTGCATGGGCTGGAAGGCGGGATTGGGCGCCGTAGCAGCCGCCAGCTTGGTGTCAGCGGCTATCCTGCTGTCGCCGGAATACGTCACAGAGAACGGTCTTGCTCGGCTCGCGGCGTTTGTTTCGGCGCGTTTGCACTTTGGCTGGTGGTAAGAATCTTCGGGACCATCAGCTTCTATGACCGGCTTTACCAGGGCGCCGGGTCGGGCATCGCCGATATTCCGGGCATCGTCTGGTCCGCCTGTCCGGACGGACGCCTTCGGTTTCTCACTCCCGCAGCCCTTGGGTACATTGGCGTCACGGTCGAGGAAATGCGCGCGATCATGGATGCCGACGACTTTTCTTGGTGGCGGAGATTTGTCCATCACGACGATGTCGAGGCGAGCATTGCGCAATGGCGCCACAGCCTAGAGAGGGGCGAGCCTATGATCGAAGAAACGCGTTTGCGCCGGCTCGATAGCACCTATCAGTGGTTTCGCGATACCGGTGTTGCCTCGCGCGATGGCCAGGGGCGAATCGTCGGCCGGCATGGCCATACCGAGGACATAGACGACCGCAAAGCGGAGACCGCGCTGCGCAGGAGCGAGACGGAGCTCAGGCTGCTGATCAATACGGTGCCCACGATGATCTGGCTGATGACGCCGGCGGGATTGCCGTGCTATTTCAACAAACGGCTCACAGACTGGGCGGGCATCAGTTCAGCCAAGGAGGAACCGCGAGGCACGCGGCAGTTCGCCTCGCATGTGGAGTTGTTCCATCCGGATGCCCAGGCGGGCGTCAAGGCCGTGTTTCAGAAGTCATTTGCCCAGGGAGAGCCACTCCAGCACAAAGGTCGGCTGTGCCGGCAGGATGGCGAATATCGCTGGATCGATTCGTGCTTCGAACCGTTGCGCGACGAAGACGCAACAATCCTTCGCTGGTACGGCGTCAACTTCGATATCGACGACGAGGTCCGCGCGAGGAATCACTGCGTCTGGGGGACGAGCGGCTCGCGGCGCCCTCCGCGCCGCCAGCGGAGATCATCTCCCGGACCGCACGACACGACTGGGCTGGTCATGAGGCGGACGCTGGGGATGCCCGCGATATCGGGCTTGTGAGGTCGACGTGCATCAAAGTCCTCCGAGATCGCCTTGCCTTCTGTCGACCTCACTTTTCGAATGTCGTCAGGTTTGTGTCGTCCGTATCCACGACGAACACGGCAAGCAATCGAGCAGGCTCGGTGGTGCTGGCATTTCCGCTGACGCCGTGATGATCACCGGGGAACTCGGACCAACTGTCGCCAGTCCGATAAGTGGTCATTGGCCCATTATTGACCTGACTGCGGATCGCGCCTTCCAGAACCGTTGCGAAGATAAAAGCCGACTTCGCGTGAGTATGTGACGGGGAGCTGCCGCCAGGCCCATACTCGACCAGCACGGCACGCATGCTCTTGCCGGGCACATTTGGGAGTTGGTGGTCGTAGACCATGGTCACCTTTGCGCCTGAAGAATCGTCGGCCTTGGCCCCGGTTGCAAAAGCAGCTGCAAGAGCAGCGGTACAGAGGATGGTCTTAATCATGGTTTTGGTTCCTTGTTGCGATGAGGTGAAGAAGGATCGCCGGCCGATGGGAGGGGCGGCCGGCGATCAGGCTCTTGCCGGGGGGAGCGGCGTGAGCCTATGACCTGATGAAGGCGAGCAGATCAGTTTGACTATGTCGCGCTGGGTCGTGACATGACGTGCGTGCGGAAAACTCTCAGAGACCTTCAGTGTCCCGCGTTTCAGGATCTTTGCGGCCAAGGCATTGACTGGAAAGAAGCGGGGGTTGGTCCTCGCGCAAAACCAATTTGCCGTTGCTTCTTCGGCTCCGCATTACGGCCGTTCTGTCGGCTTTTGCCATGTAGCGGCCCTCAGTCAATGTTTCGATGAAACGCGACGCCTGCCAGTCTTTTGGCCAAGGGCCGGCGACATATGTCTCGTCTTTGTAGACAAAGAAGACAGAGTAACCGTTTGCGTCCGCTTCCTTTTTTACGCGGTATTTCATTTTATTTGCCTTACACGCTGCTTGAACTTTCGTGCTAAATTGGAAAGCAACTTAATTTGGTTGCTCAAGGGAGATCGATCTTGAGGCAACCGCTGCGTCGAGCGGCACGCAAATCACAGATCAGTTCCGCTGGAGCTTGGCGTGGCCGAACCAGTCTTCGAAGTCCGTTGCACCGATGCGCGGATGATCGCCTGGCACTAGGGAGCGATCGTTAAGTTCCGTGCCGAAATAGCGTGCCTGGGGATCCGCTGTTACTTTACGCGGATCGTTCGTTGCCTTCAGAAATCTAGCAACGAGGTCGCTCATGCGGATCGGCTCTGGGCCTGCAATCTCGATCACGCCATTGACCGGTGGCAAAAGCGCCACATCAGTCATGATGTCCGCGACGTCGTCAGACGCGATTGGTTGAAAATAGGCATTCGGAACTGTCGTGATGTCCCCGACAGTACCCGACTGGGCAATGCCGCTCAGAAATTCGAAAAACTGCGTCGAGTGGACGATCGTGTATGGGATTGCGGAGCCTCGGATCAGTCTTTCCTGGGCCATCTTGGCGCGCATGTAGCCGCTATCAGGCAGACGCTCGGCGCCCACGATCGAAAGGGCGATGTGGTGCTTCACGCCGGCGGCTTTTTCTGCTGCGAGCAAGTTCCGGCCAGAGGTTTCGAAGAACTCCAGAACGGCCTTGTCCTCGAAAGAGGGCGAATTCGCCAGGTCGATGACGACCTGGGCTCCCGCAAGCGCTTCGGAGAGACCCTCGCCAGTGATCGTGTTGACGCCGCCGTTGGGTGACGCTGCGAGCACATCATGGCCCTTCTTACGCAGCCTCTCGACTGTCTTCGAGCCGATCAGTCCGGTTCCACCAATAACAACGATCTTCATGACGTACTTCCTCGGTCCGTGATTCAGGTTCGATTTTCTGATCGAGCGGCCAATTGGCCGGCGCTTCGCTTGTCTTCGTTCGAGACAGTGCACCGGGGCTGCCGGTCCAGACTATCGACCGGAAGCATCTGTCATGCGATGCGAAGGTCTAGGACGTATGCATCCGTCGAATGGGGATTCTAGTCAGCAGGGAGACAGCGACTTGAGGTACTAGCTAGCCGGCATGCCGCCCGGGGGCGGTCAGGGGCCATCACCATTAAGGTCGGCTGAGAGGCCGCTTCGGCCAGCCGCAAATTGCTCTTCGACCGCACTGAGGCGCATTCCGGTCAGGCAGCTTTGGGGCCGATTTCAGACCGTCCGGTTTAGGGGCGGATTCAAGGTTGGCTGCCATTCGACTCCCGGACCTCATCACGGTCGAAACGGCGTGGGCTTCTGTTCGTTTGGATCATTGTCCTTGAAGGCTCCTCTGTTGGCTTGGCAGCTCTCCATGCGTCGACCACCGACGATCTCCACCGGGACCAGCGCTTTCTCCCAGTTATCCAGAGCGCTAACAATATCAGCGGATTCCAGTTCACGCTTCTCTTCCATGAGGACTCCACTGCTCCTTGGTGGCAATTGATGTAGAGGCCTACCGCTTCTCACCTGCCGTTCCAGAGGAAGATTGCCATCTGATACGGCCAATCTAATAATCATTGTGTTGAGTGCGTTTCGCTGATTAGCTGCCTTGCGTAACACCGGGACAAATTGGCAAATGTTGTCCGGGGAGGACCGCGATGTCGGTGCTTGAGGTTCGTCACGTTTCCAAGAACTTTGGGGCGATCCAGGCCCTGACCGACGTCAGCTTCCAGGTGGAGCGGGGTGAAGTCGTGGGTCTGATGGGGGACAACGGCGCCGGCAAGTCGACGATAGTCAAGACAGTGGCCGGAAATTTTCCGCCGAACGACGGCGAAATTGTCGTGGACGGCGAGGTTTGTCACTTCCATAAACCCGTTCAGGCCCGTGCCAAGGGAATTGAAGTCGTCTATCAGGAACTGGCGCTCGCGGATAATCTGACGGCCGCGCAAAATGTCTTTCTTGGTCGCGAGATGAAGAAGGGCTTCTGGCCGATCAGAGTGCTCGACAAGCAGGCGATGATCGACCGCTCGGCAGCGCTGTTCAGGGAACTCAAATCGGAAACCCGGCCGCGCGACCTCGTCAGGAAGATGTCGGGTGGGCAGCGCCAGGCGGTAGCCATCGCGCGGACCCGGCTTTCAAACGCCAAGCTGGTGTTGATGGACGAGCCGACGGCCGCCATCTCGGTACGCCAGGTGGCAGAGGTGCTCGAATTGATCCGGCGCCTCAAAGCGCAAGGTGTCGGCGTCATGTTGATCAGCCACCGCATGCCTGACGTTTTCGCCGTTGCAGATCGTATCATTGTGCTCAGGCGAGGTTCGAAGGTTGCTGACAAGAATGTTGACAATACGTCGCCCGAGGAAATCACCGGACTGATAACGGGGGCCATCCGTGGCGAATAGTGCTCAGGAGTCGGTTGGTGCTAGGGAGTCGGCCCCGGAAACTGGCCGATCGGCCATGTCGGACTTCGTCCCGACCAAGGAAAAGACGGCGCTTCAACATGTATTTTCAAGTCAGCCGTTCTGGGTGACGATCGCGCTCATTGCCCTCGTCATCTTGATGACGGCAATGGAGCCGAGCTTCGGCACCTCCGAAAACGCCGCCAACGTCACACGCAACTTCGCACCTTTCGGCATCATGGCGCTCGGCATGACGGTGGTGATCATCACCGGCGGCATCGATCTGTCGGTCGGCTCGATCATGGGCCTGGTGGTCATCGTCGCCGGCCTGTTCCTGACCTGGCACTATCCCTGGTACATCGCATTCGCCGCCGGCCTTTTCTCTGGTATGGCGTGCGGCGCGGTCAACGGATTCTTTGTCGCCTATATCGGAATGCCGTCCTTTGTGGTCACCCTCGGCATGCTTTCCGCGGCGCGTTCGCTGGCCGTCGTATTTTCCGCCAACCAGATGCTCTACCAATTCGGGCCCGATGCCCCGATCGTAAAGGCGATTGGTCAGGCGAAATGGCCGCTGCATGGGGCGCAGAATTGGGCACCGCACTGGATACCAGAACTGTCGTCGCAGTTCTGGACCATGGTGATTCTGGCCCTGATCGTCGGTTTCGTCTTCAATTTCACTGCCTGGGCCCGGCATCTCTTCGCCATCGGGGGCAATGAGGAGGCGGCACGGCTCACCGGCGTGCCGGTCGACTGGATCAAATTCGAGGCCTATGTCTTCTCGGCCTTCACCGCTTCGGTCGCCTCACTCCTGCTCCTCGGCTACAACGGCTCGGCCATCAATGCCATGGGCCAGGGCTACGAGTTGCGCGTGATCGCAGCGACGGTCATCGGCGGAGCCAGCCTTATGGGCGGAGCCGGCACGGCCTTCGGCGCGATCATCGGTTCGGCGTTCCTCGAAGTGATCAGGAATGCGCTGCTGATGGCCGGTATCGATTCAAATTGGCAAGGCGCATTCGTCGGCGCCTTCATCGTTCTCGCGGTTCTTTTGGGCATGCAAACCGGCGGCAAATCGATTCTCGCCGCTTGGCTGGCAGTCTTGATGCCCAAAAAAAGCCGCTAGAAACCCCGCCGGCGGGAGGCCTGCGGGGCATTCCACTTAGGAGGAGAACGTCAAAATGAAAAGAAAACTGCTGATGGCGGCCGTGGCGCTTGGCGCAATGGTGATCGCCGTTTCCGGCGCTCAGGCGAAATATACCTTCGCCCTGGTACCGAAGAACATGAACAATCCTTTTTTCGACCAGGCACGCGACGGCTGCAAGAAGGCCGAAGCCGAATCGAAGGGCGCCTTGGAATGCATGTATATCGGCCCCGGCGAGCATGGCGGCGGCGACGAGCAGGTGCAGATCGTGCAGGATCTCGTAGCCAAGAAGGTGGACGGCATTGCCGTGTCACCATCGAACGCTGCGGCGATGGCGGTTGCGCTGCAGGCCGCCAAGGAAGCCGGCATTCCGGTCCTCACCTGGGACTCCGACCTGCTGCCCGAGAACAAGGAGCTTCGCGTCGCTTACATCGGCACCCACAATTATGAGATCGGCGTGAACCTGGCCATGCTTGCCATGCAGGTCAAGCCTAAAGGCGGCACGATCTGCATCCAGTCGGGCGGCGCGGCGGCGGCCAACCACAATGAACGCATGCAGGGCATTCGCGATACGCTTTCGGGCACCAAATCGGCGGCCTCCCCCGGGGACCGGCTGACGGGCCAGAATGGCTGGACCGAAATCGAGGGCTGTCCGCTCTACACCAACGATGACTTCCCGCTTTCGGTGCAGCAGTTTGAGGACATCATGGCGAAAAATCCGAACCTTGATGCATTCATTCCAACGGGTGGCTTCCCGCAGTTCATTCCTGACGCCAACCGCGCCGCAGTCGCACCGTACAAGGACAAGATTGCCTCGAAAGCGCTGGCCCTTGTCGTCGCCGACACGCTTCCCGTGCAGATCGATCAGATGAAGGAAGGGCTCTCGCTTGGCCAGGTCGGCCAGAGGCCGTTCGAAATGGGCTACAAGACGATGATGGCACTGAAGGACATGAAGGACGGCAAGGCGCCCCCGGCTGACCCAACCTACACAGGCCTCGACGTCTGCACGCCGCAGACGGCCGATACCTGCGTCGCCAAGTAGTGATTTAGGGCGGGAGGAAACTCCCGCCCCTTTCATTGGAGCGGGGTGCGGTTACACTGCCGCATTGTCATCTATCTCGCGCCTGGGATTTCAATGTCGGAAATGTTCTCGCTCAAGGGCCGGGTCGCATTGGTGACGGGTGCTTCACGTGGCCTCGGCTTTGCCATGGCCAAGGCGCTTGCGGAAAACGGCGCAACGGTAATTGTCAATGCGCGCAACATCGACACCCTCTCCGCGGCGGCGGAAAAAATCGGGGCCGAAGCCCTGCCGTTCGATGTCGCGGACGCGGCGACCTCAAGGGCGGCGCTTGAGGGGATTGTCGAACGCCACGGCCGCCTCGATATCCTGGTCAACAACGCCGGCATCCAGCACCGCAGCCCGTTGGTCGAATGGAAGGACGAGGACTTCGACCGCGTGATTGCAGTCAATCTTTCGGCCTGCTTCCGAACGATACGCGAGGCGGTGCGCCTGATGCTGCCGAACAAATTCGGGCGCATCATAAACACTGGATCGGTTGCAGCGATCCTTGGCCGCCCCACCATTCACGCCTATGTGGCGGCGAAGGCGGGGTTGCATGGACTGACACGCTCGACTGCCGCCGAGATGGGCCGTCACGGCATCACCATCAACGCGATCGCCCCGGGCTATTTCGCCACCGAGCTCAACACCGCGCTCATCAACGACGACGCCTTTACCAAATGGGTCGAGGCGCGAACCCCTGCTGGCCGCTGGGCTCAACCTGAGGAACTCAGCGGAGCCGTGGTGTTTCTCGCATCCGACGCTGCCGCCTACGTCAACGGACATGTTTTGGCGGTCGACGGGGGGCTATCGGTCTCCCTCTGACCCTGCGAACTTCGTTTACCAGACTGGCAGCCAGGCAGCACATGCGACAAGACTGCAGCGTGCGTCGCTCATCAATTTGAACTGCACCGGTCGGCCCGTCTTCTGTTGCACGACCATCGCGCGGGTTCGAATTTCCGGCCCGAGAACCAAGGTGCCGATCTTGATCCTGACGAGATCGCAGCCGCGCAACTTGCTGTCCATTGCTAGGTCGAAGAGGGCTCGATCGCGCAATCGCCGCTCTCGATCGAGAAAGAATCGGATTGCCCATATCTGTCGAGGTCTCAGCGGGCGTTTCGCTCCGACCTTCTTGCCCGCGTTCCAGGCGCGGCGATCGGGAGCGGTGGGGTCATAGTGTGAATGTCCCATTTCGTTTCTCCTTCGGCCATGATTGGCCACCGGAGGAATGCCCGGGTACTGACTCGGTTAGGATTGGGGCCGGAAACAGACGGTCCGGGTCTGGAAGCCAGAAAGGCGCATTCCGCTGGCGACCTCCATCTTGGCCGCAACGACGCTGCTAGCTATTACTCGACTGTGGCACCGCGTGCCCGCTTGCTGCAGGAGGCGACATTCCGGTCCTACCAGAACGTTCGTGATACGGTGCCTACATACTGAAAATCGCGCACTTCATCGAATCTGCGGCTGGGTTGGGAAAGGAGAGCGTCATGATTGGCCCGCCGCTGCCTGTGGGACAATTGGCGGCGCCGCGAGCCGCGCCCTCCGGCGCTCGGCATTGCGGTGGTTGAGGGACAACATGCTGCGCGTCGCATCCGACCGGCTGAGGCCGGTCATCGCACCACCGTCGATCAGCGCCGGAATTCCGCTGAAGACATGATATACGGTCCAGGACCGATCCGCTTCGACGCGGCGGCCATACTGACGGTCCGCGAAGTCGCGTGCCGATGCGCCACCCTCATTTTCCCAGGCCGCAAGCCCGGCGGTGTTGCGCTGCCGATCGGTTTCGTTGCTATAGGCATTCATGGTGTTGGCCTTTCCTCATTAATCGCATAGAGCGTCGCGCCATTCGCGTCGACGATGGTCATGGCGTCCGGCTGCTGCGGCATGTTCAGGGTTTTTGCCAAAATCCTGGCGACCTCGATCGCATGGTCGAGGTTGGTCGCTTGCGCCGTCTCGCGCCCGACCACGGCATGCGCGTTGTCCGAGTTTCGGGTGCGATAGAATTCGATCACGATCTTCATCGTCATCCGGGCCCCTGTCGCAACGTCAGTTCTTGCCCTTGCCGCGCAGGGCACTGATGTTGGCGGCAAGTCTGGTCTGGGCGCCGAATACGCTTTCAGCCTTGGGCGGGACCTTTTCCTGCTTGGGCTTCCTGATCTCCCGGCTAGATCGTTTCTGTCCCTTTGACATGTTCGAAGATCCTTTCGCTTAGCATTATGCTGTCACCCGGCGACGTGTCGCCCGGTTCGAGACTGTCCTGCGTCGCCACCCGTTCATGAAGTTCGACGTCGCTGCGGATGCGGTACTGCGGCGAATTTCCGCTCGGCAGGAGCCTTGCTGTGGCGCGATAGATTTCCGCCGCCTTTGGAAACGTGCCGGTGCCGCTCTTCAGCCGGACAGCCTGTCCGACGTCGAAGAGATGCGTTGCGGCTTCGCGGTGGACCGGGCGTGCGTTGCGTTGCATCCGGCTTGTGGTTCTCATGATTGTCTCTCGTCCAGCTCCAGCGAGGCTTGAAGCAATGCCGGTTCGATCGGGACCATCTGCTGCGTAGCACCGCTCGCGGTGATCGCCGGCAGGTGAATGAAGGTGGCCACGCGGCGCCATGCGATCTGGGAAGTCCTTTCGTGGGCCTCCTCGTCATGGTCGACCCGATACTCTCCGGGCGGTTGCGGTTGATCAAAGCCGGGCAACGAAAACGCCGACTTGAAGCGAACGACTGTATTTGTGGTGCGGCTGGTCGTGAATTGCGGCTTTCCGCGGAAACGGGCGGCTGCGCTTTTCCGTATCACACCCACTCGAACCGCTGGGACGATGCCCGACGCTGCCAGTACATCCGTGGTCAGCATCGGTTTCATTCCAGGGTCCGAACGGAACGAAATGTGCGCCGGACCGGCGCATGCACTCGTTTTCGAGAATTCGGTGGTGAATGGCGAGGGCTCTGACGTAAAGCCAACTCGACCCAAATCAACGAATTTTGCATATGCGCCTCAATTGAGTTCCAAACAAGGTCGCGGCCCTCTTTATTTGATCTTTGAAATAATAACCTGCATCCGCGAAATTCAATCCGACAGAAAGTTTTCCTCCCATCCGAACGAATTTCTGCGCGTCTCGAATTATATCGTTCGAATTCTTGGCCATTAGCGAGAAATAATTCTGGCACTCCTATCTATCGAGTGCCAACGCGCCTATATCAGGAATAGCGGCCGCCTATGCCGGCCCCAGAAAGAAGTTTCCCATGAAATTCAGGCCTCTCCACGACCGCGTCGTCATTCGTCGCGCCGAAGGCGACACCAAATCCAAGGGCGGCATCATCATTCCCGACAATGCCAAGGAAAAACCGCAGGAAGGCGAAGTGATCGCCGTCGGCCCGGGCGCGCGCGACGAAAGCGGCGCGTTGATCGTGCCCGATGTGAAAGCTGGCGACCTGATCCTGTTCGGCAAATGGTCGGGCACCGAGGTCAAGATCGACGGTGAGGACCTTCTGATCATGAAGGAAGCCGACATCATGGGCGTCATCGAGAAGAGCAAGACGGCGGCCACCGAGAAAAGCGGTGCCGCCAAGACCGTGGCCACCAAGCCCGTGACCGCCAAGAAGGCTGCCTGATCGGCGCGGCGCGCGGCCTTCGGGACGCGTAAGGACGCTGCTGGACTTAGAGACAACAGCGCTGCGCGTTCCGCGCGGCGACTGGCCCACTCCAAATCGAACTGGATGAAAATCATGTCTGCCAAGGAAATCAAATTCGCCACCGACGCCCGCGACCGTATGCTGCGCGGCGTCGAAATCCTCAACAATGCGGTGAAGGTCACGCTCGGCCCCAAGGGCCGCAACGTCATCATCGACAAGGCCTATGGCGCGCCGCGCATCACCAAGGACGGCGTCACCGTCGCAAAGGAAATCGAGCTTGCCGACAAGTTCGAGAACATGGGCGCGCAGATGGTGCGCGAAGTCGCCTCGAAGACCAACGATCTGGCCGGTGACGGCACCACCACCGCCACGGTTCTGGCCGCCTCGATCCTGCGCGAAGGCGCCAAGCTGGTCGCCGCCGGCATGAACCCGATGGACCTCAAGCGCGGCATCGATCAGGCGGTCAACGCCGTCGTCCGGGAAATCAAGGCGAAGGCCAAGAAGGTCAAGTCGTCGGCCGAGATCGCCCAGGTCGGCACCATCGCCGCCAATGGCGACGCCAGCGTTGGCGAGATGATCGCCAAGGCGATGGACAAGGTCGGCAATGACGGCGTCATCACCGTCGAGGAAGCCAAGACCGCTGAAACCGAGCTCGACGTCGTCGAGGGCATGCAGTTCGACCGCGGCTACCTCTCGCCCTATTTCGTCACCAATGCCGACAAGATGCGCGTCGAACTGGAAGAGCCTTATGTGCTCATCCACGAGAAGAAGCTCGGCAATCTGCAGGCGATGCTGCCGATCCTTGAAGCGGTGGTGCAAAGCGGCCGCCCGCTGCTGATCATCTCCGAGGACGTCGAAGGCGAGGCACTCGCCACGCTGGTCGTCAACAAATTGCGCGGTGGCCTGAAGGTCGCGGCCGTCAAGGCGCCGGGCTTCGGCGACCGCCGCAAGGCGATGCTGGAAGACGTCGCGGTGCTCACATCAGGCCAGATGATCTCGGAAGATCTCGGCATCAAGCTCGAAAAAGTCACCATCGAAATGCTTGGCCGCGCCAAGCGCGTGCTGATCGAGAAGGACACCACTACGATCATCGACGGCGCCGGCACCAAGGCGACCATCCAAGCGCGCGTCGCTCAGATCAAGGGCCAGATCGAGGAGACCACCTCCGACTACGACAAGGAAAAGCTGCAGGAGCGGCTGGCCAAGCTTGCCGGCGGCGTTGCCGTCATCCGCGTCGGCGGCGCCACCGAGTCGGAAGTCAAGGAAAAGAAGGACCGCATCGACGATGCGCTGAACGCAACGCGCGCCGCGGTTGAAGAAGGCATCGTTCCTGGCGGCGGCGTGGCACTGCTGCGTGCCAGGTCGGCACTGGCCGGCTTGAATGGCGCCAATGCCGATGTCACCGCCGGCATCTCGATCGTGCTTCGGGCGCTTGAGGCGCCGATCCGCCAGATCGCCGAGAATTCCGGCGTCGAGGGCTCCATCGTAGTCGGCAAGCTCTCCGACAGCAAGGACCACAATCGGGGCTTTGACGCCCAGAACGAGACCTATGTCGACATGATCAAGGCCGGTATCGTCGATCCCGCGAAAGTGGTGCGCACCGCTCTGCAGGACGCCGGCTCGATCGCGGCCTTGCTGATCACCGCTGAAGCCATGATCACCGACATTCCGGCCAAGGATGCCGCACCGGCAGGTGGTGGCGGCGGCGGTGGCGGCAGCATGGGATACTGAGACCTTGGCGTCCGGAGAAGTTCGTGCGTGAGCCGACGCTGCTTCCGGTATTCGGCAGGCTTGCGGTCAAGCCGCCGGTCGCCATTGTGGCCACGCCGGTCATATCCAGGAAAATGAAGAACGGGGTAGCGCGCATGCGGGAGGGCATCTCATCGCACGGAGGCCTGGCTTTGAAGGTGTGCGTGGTGCTGTGGACAGTCGTTCTCCTGGCGGCAGTGTTTTTCATTCTGCAGGCCTGAACCGATCGACACACATGGGTGCCGGCGAATATGAATAGGACGCGAGTATGGCAAACCGCTACGCGCTTCGCATGGACCGCCCGGACAGTTGGACAGTTTTCGACGTTTTCACCGGCCAGCCCGCCGAGTCCAACAATAGGGTCATGGTCGGCATCAATGCCGGCGAAGCGGACGAGATGGTCGGCCGGCTGAACGATCGAGACGCCAAGCGGCGGGAACAGACCGGCCGCTGAGCTGACGCGCCGCAGAGCAAATTCGCCGGAATGATTCGCTAAGCACCTGTGGGGGGCGTACAGTCCGTTGTCGCCGCCCGCAGAAGAATGGGCACCGGCGCTTGAGAGCGCCCATCGTACTCCCGCCCCCTCGATGGGAGCCGCATTATGGACAACGATCAATCGGCCGATGTGATTTCGACTTTTGACTGCAATATCCTGCGTGACGCGTTCAGAACATCGGTCATTTGAAAAGCAGACCCCGAGGATCAGTGGCAGGCATACGCCGCGCTTTTGATCCGCGGCTATACCGGCAACTCGGATTTTGATCCAGCGTTGCTGGCCTGGATCGCACGGCTGGGAATTCAGGTTAACGGGATTTCGGGCGCATTTTGCATTGACGTGCGGGTGTGATTCGCTGGGCGCTGTGATTCGGTTGGGAGCGCTGCGATGGATGGTTTGGTAGTTCGGTTTTCCGGCGAGGAGGTTCCGCGTGCGCGTCTGGCCCTATTGCTGGAGCATTTTTCCGCGCTTTCGGACGATCGCGAGCCGCAGCGGATCATGTACCGGCTCGACGAGGTGCTGCTGCTGGTGACCTGCGCCACCATCTGCTCCTGCGACGATTTCGACGAGATCGCTGCCTGGGGCGAGCATCATCTCGGCTTTCTGCGCCGCTTCTCGGAGTTCCATTTCGGCATCCCCTGCGAACGCTGGCTGCGCATTCTGGTCAATCGCATCGATCCGATCCTGTTCGGGCGCTGCTTCGAAAGCTGGATTGCGGCACTGTGGCCGGACCGGCACGACCTCATCGCCATCGACGGCAAGACCTCGCGCCGCACGCACGACCAGCGCAAGGGCTTGAAGGCGCTGCATACGCTGTCGGCCTACGCCACAGGTGCCCGCCTGACCTTGGCGCAGCTCTCGGTGCCCGAAAAGACCAACGAGATCACCGCCATCCCCGATC
>NZ_JAMYTH010000049.1:0-32163 GCF_040322415.1 Mesorhizobium sp. M0152 | reverse complement strand
GGTTTCATTTGGGGGGGCGCTCGCCTGCGCCCTCCCAGGGGGGGGTTGTTTGGGCGGGTGATCCCCGCGCCACGGAGAGGGGGCAAAGCTGGCGCTGATTACTAGTGCGGGAACGCCGCGATCCTTCGCGCCCCCCTCTGTCCTGCCGGACATCTCCCCCTCGAGGGGGGAGATTGGCAGCTTCGTCGCTTCGCTCCTCCGCCAACGCTGGAGATTGGCGAAACCCGGCGCGGCATCCAATCTCCCCCCTTGAGGGGGAGATGTCCGGCAGGACAGAGGGGGGCGTTCAGGCGCTGACATAACCGTCAAAACCTCGGAATGTCCGGAAACGCCAACTCTCCCCGATGCACATGCATGCGCCCCAGTTCCGCGCAGCGGCGCAGTTGCGGAAAGACCTTGCCTGGGTTGAGCAGATGGTTGGGGTCGAAGGCGCATTTGACACGCATTTGCTGGTCGAGGTCGATCTGGCTGAACATTTCCGGCATCAGGTCGCGCTTCTCGACGCCCACCCCGTGTTCGCCGGTCAGCACGCCACCGACCTTGACGCAGAGCCGCAAGATGTCGGCACCGAAGCTTTCGGCTTTGTCGAGTTCGCCCGGCACGTTGGCATCATAGAGGATCAGCGGATGCAGATTGCCGTCGCCGGCGTGAAAGACATTGGCGACGCCGAGACCATATTTCTCCGACAGCTCGCGCATGCCAGCCAGCACGCGTGGCAGTTCCTTGCGCGGGATGGTGCCGTCCATGCAGTAATAATCGGGCGAGATGCGGCCGACCGCGGGAAACGCCGCCTTGCGGCCGGCCCAGAAGCTCAGCCGTTCCTGCTCCGATTGCGATATGCGGCACGTGGTCGAGCCGTTGCGGATGGCGATCGCCTCGACCGCGGTTATGAGATGGTCGACCTCGACGCCCGGACCGTCGAGTTCGACGATCAGCAGCGCCTCGACATCAAGGGGATAGCCGGCATGGACGAAATCTTCCGCCGCGTGGATCGCCGGCCGGTCCATCATCTCCATGCCGCTCGGAATGATGCCGGCGCCGATAATGTCGGCCACGCACTGGCCGGCCTGCTCGCTGGTCGGGAAGCCTATCAATAGCGCACGGGCGGTCTCCGGCTTCTTCAGGATGCGCACGGTAACTTCGGTGACCACGCCGAGCAGCCCTTCCGAACCGGTCATGACGCCGAGCAGATCATAGCCTTCCGCGTCGAGGTGGGAGCCGCCGAGCCGCACCACCTCGCCATTCATCAGCACGATCTCGATGCCGAGCACATTGTTGGCGGTAAGGCCATATTTCAGGCAGTGCACGCCGCCGGAATTCTCCGCGACATTGCCGCCGATCGAGCAGGCGATCTGGGAGGATGGATCGGGGGCGTAATAAAAACCCTCCTGCTCGACGGCGGTGGTGATGCCGAGATTGGTGACGCCTGGCTGGGCGACGACGACGCGATTGGGGAAATCAATCTCGAGGATGCGGTTGAAGCGGCTCATGACCAGCAGCACCGCGTCTTCCAGCGGCAATGCGCCGCCGGACAGCGAAGTGCCTGAGCCGCGCGGCACGACGCGGATGTTGCGGTCGTTGCAATATTTCAGCACCCGGGAAACCTGCGCCACCGTCTCGGGCAGCACCACCACCAACGGCAATTGCCGGTAAGCGGTCAGGCCATCGCTCTCGAAGGCGCGCATGGCGTTCGCCGCGTCGACGACGCCCTCGCCCGGCACGATGATGCGCATGTCGGCGACGATCTCGTCGCGCCGGCGCATCGTGGCGTCGTTTGGTTTCGGCATGGCAAGGCCGGACATCAGCAGCCTCGTTTCGCTTGACTGGTCAAAATCTTTTACCAGTGAAGCGCGGCGGTTGCAAATGCTGCGGCGATGGCGGCGACGAGCCGAACTGGTCCTGGCTTCCGCAGCGGCAATCTGCCGCTATTCACCCTCTCCCTTGTGGGGAGGGTCGCGAACGAAGTGAGCGGGGTGGGATCAGCGCGGCGCTTTACCCCACCCCGTCTCACGATCTCCGCTTCGCTGCGATCATGAGCCAACCCTCCCCACAAGCGCGAGGGCAAAGGCGCGCCTACTCGCCCGGATGTTTCGCCGGCTCGGAGTGCATCCGGCGCACGCGGCGCACGCCCCACCAGACCAGCAGGATGGCGGCCGGTACCGAAGCGGCGGTGACGACTTCCGGCGCGAAGGCGTGGCCGAAGATCGAGGCGCCTTTGGCGACGTAGCCGATGAGGCCGACCACATAGTAGGAAACGGCAGCGACCGAGAGGCCTTCGACGGTCTGCTGCAGACGCAGTTGCAGGCGGGCACGGTTGTTCATCGAGGCGAGCAGGTCGCGGTTCTGCTTCTCGACCTCGACATCGACCCAGGTGCGCAGCAGCGTCGTGGTGCGGGTGAGTTTTCGCGACAGATTGGCCTGGCGCTCCTCGACCGAGCGGCAGGTGCGCATGGCCGGCGCTACGCGTCGCTGCAGGAACCCGCCCCAGGTATCGTAGCCGGGCACGGCTTCTTCCTCGAGCGCTTCCAGCCGCTCGCCGACGATGCCGTCATAGGCACGGCTGGCGCCGAAGCGGTAGAGGCTTGAGGCCGCGTCCGCTTCCAGCTCTGCGGCGAGTTCGGTAAGGTCGGCAAGCAAGGTCTGGCTGTCGCGGGTCTCGGCGACCTTCATCTCCAGCGTGGTCTGCGCCAGCCTGTCCTCGATGCGGCGGGCACGGCCGGACAAGGTCAGCGCCAGCGGCAGGCCAAGCATGGCGAGGGTGCGGTAGGTTTCGATGTCGATCAGCCGCTGCGACAGTGCGCCGGTGCGCGCCGGCGTCAGGCCGCGATCGAGCAGCAGCATGCGGGTCATCCCGTCGCCGTCCTGGCGGAAGTCGGTGACGATGGCTGCGTTGCCGCGCTCGACAAGCGAGTAGCAAAGGCTGGTCGGATCGAAGCCGGCGATCAGCCTCTCGCTAACCTGCGTCCATTTGCGGATTTCGAGCCTGATGCCCGAGATGACGGCGCCTGGCGGGGAAAAACCGTTGCCGAAGGGCGTCTCTTCCTGCGTCCTGCCGCTTTCGGAGAGCGGGCCCTCCCACAGATACGTCGAAAATTCCGTATGCCGCTCCCAGCGCAGCGAGCCCTTGCCCCATTTCATCGCGTGGTGGCGGGCCTGGCGATCAGGCGCGGCGATGCCGAGACGCCGTGACAGTTCGGAGAGCACGGCCATGTCGACGCCGGAACCGCCCTCGGTCATGAAGGCGAGTTGCACCAGGACGCGCGGCTTTTCGATCAGCGGATGCGGCCGGGCATGGACCTCCCCCAGTGCGCCGGGCCGCCCCTCATGCGCTGGAAAACCCATGACGCTGCCCTTGGAGCGCGGCTGGAACTCAAGACTGGACGGGTCGTCTGACACGGCTTGTTCCCCGGGTTTCTCTGAACCCTCTTACATTGCGTCGCTCTAGGGCCAATCGCCAGATGACGCAAACAGCAAAGTTTAGCCGAAGACGATATGGCGTCTCGCGGCGAACCGACACGCTTCGATCAATTGGATAAATAATTTGACCAGTTGGTGACCCCGGCTTTATCCTGCACGACACCAGTTCACCCTTCCAGGCACTCTGTTGAGCGACATTTTCTCCAGGATAGAGCATTCGCGCACCGCCGACGAGGTGGTGCAGCAGATCGAGGGCCTCGTCCTCGAAGGCGTGCTGCGCACCGGCGATCGATTGCCGGGTGAACGCGAGCTTGCACGCCAGTTCGAGGTGTCTCGCCCGATCCTGCGCGATGCGCTGAAGGTTCTCGAAGGGCGCGGTCTGCTGACGACACGGCCAGGTGGCGGCACGCATGTCGCCGATATCATCGGACAGTTATTCACCAAACCGGTGGCGGATTTGATCACGACGCACCGCAAGGCGGTGGCCGACTATCTGGAATACCGCCGTGAGATCGAAGGCGTGGCGGCCGAATACGCGGCGCGGCGCGCGACGCCGGAGGATCTGGCCCTGCTCGATCGCATCATGGCGCGCATGGACGAGGCACACCGCACCGGCGATTTCGACGACGAGGCCGAGATCGACGTCGAATTCCATCACGCGATCTGCGAATGCGCGCACAATATCCTGCTCCTGCACACGCTGCGCTCCTGTTACCGGCTGCTGTCGGAAGGCGTGTTCCAGAACCGTCTGCTGGTGTTCACAGTGCCCGGCGCGCGCGAGGCGCTGCTTGCGCAGCACAAGGCGATCCACGCGGCGGTGAAGGCCAGCGACCCGGTCGCCGCCCGGCAAGCCGCGATGGACCACATGATCTATGTCGAGCGCTCGATGGCCGAAGCCGAGCGCAGCGGCGACTGGCAGCGCGTGTCGCGGTTGCGGCTCAGGCAGCGCTCGGAAGCCGGCGAGATCGAACCCACACGCAGACGCTCCTAGAATTGACTATGCGGGGACCAGCATGAGCGACATTCTCACCATCGCCGACCTCAAGGCCCTCGCGCGCCGGCGCGTGCCGAGGATGTTCTTCGACTATGCC
This sequence comes from Mesorhizobium sp. M0152, assembly GCF_040322415.1. NCBI lineage: Bacteria > Pseudomonadati > Pseudomonadota > Alphaproteobacteria > Hyphomicrobiales > Phyllobacteriaceae > Mesorhizobium > Mesorhizobium sp. M0152. Next base: position 27,655 of record NZ_JAMYTH010000049.1, on the reverse strand, counting down.
GACTCAGGCGCATGGACCGAGAGCACCTATCGGGCTAACGAGGAAGACTTCCAGAAGATCAAGTTTCGCCAGCGCGTGCTGGTCGACATGAGCAACCGCTCGCTGGAATCGACCATGGTCGGCCAGACTGTGGCGATGCCCGTAGCCCTGGCGCCGACCGGCCTGACCGGCATGCAGCATGCCGATGGCGAGATGCTGGCGGCGCAAGCGGCAGAGGAATTCGGCGTGCCGTTCACCTTGTCGACGATGAGCATCTGCTCGATCGAGGATGTCGCCTCGGTGACCAAGAAACCGTTCTGGTTCCAGCTGTACGTGCTGCGCGACAAGGATTTCGTGCTCGATCTGATCGACCGGGCGAAGGCGGCGAAGTGCTCTGCGCTGGTGCTGACGCTGGATCTGCAGGTCCTCGGGCAGCGTCACAAGGACATCCGCAACGGGCTTTCGGCGCCACCCAGGATGACGTTGGCCAACCTTGTCGACATGGCCATCCGGCCGCGTTGGTGCCTCGGCATGGCCGGCACGCCGCGCCGCACCTTCCGCAACATAGTCGGGCACGCCAAGGGCGTGGGCAATGTTGCCTCGCTGTCCTCATGGACGGCGGAACAGTTCGATCCGCAACTGTCGTGGAAGGATGTCGCCTGGATCAAGGAGCGCTGGGGCGGCAAGCTGATCCTGAAAGGCATCCTCGACAAGGAGGACGCGCTGATGGCAGCCAACACTGGCGCCGATGCGATCGTCGTTTCCAACCATGGCGGACGCCAGCTCGACGGCGCGTCGTCTTCGATCATGGCGCTGGAGGAAATCGCCGATGCGGTCGGCGACAGGATCGAAGTGCATATGGACGGCGGCATCCGCTCCGGCCAGGATGTGCTCAAGGCGCTCTGCCTCGGCGCCAAGGGCACCTATATCGGCCGACCATTTCTCTATGGCCTGGGTGCGCTCGGCAAGGAAGGGGTTACCAAGGCATTGGAAATCATCCGCAAGGAGATGGACATCACGCTGGCGCTGTGCGGAAAGCGTCTGGTCACCGACATGGGCAAGGACCAGCTCCGGCGATAGGGTCCGTGACATACTGACCACGGAGACAAGCGAAAAGTTGGCGGAACCCGGCATTCATTTTCTGGACGCACGCGGCCCGGACGGCATGCGTCTCTACGCGATCGGCGATGTGCATGGGCGGCTCGATTTGCTGGTTGCCATGCACAACCAGATCAAGGCCGAGATCGAGCGGGACCTCGTCGCGGACTGGCGCGTCATACACCTCGGCGACTATGTCGACCGCGGACCGGACTCCAAGGGTATCATCGATTTCCTGATCGAGGCGAAAGCGCGTGATCGGCGCCATCTGATGCTGGCCGGCAATCACGACATCGGCTTTCTCGATTTTCTGAAAACTCCCGACCCGGAAGGGCTTTTCATCCGCTTTGGCGGCATCCAGACGGCGCTGTCCTATGGGGTGGCGATCAGTGAAGGAACCAGCGTGTGGTTCGGCAGGGCCGAGACGGCGGTGCGCAAGGGACACCAGGCCCTGCTCGAAGCCGTGCCGCAGGGCCACGTCGATTTTCTGCGATCGTTGCGGTTCTCAGCGACTTTCGGCGATTTCTTTTTCTGCCATGCCGGCATCCGGCCCGGCGTTGCGCTGGAACGACAGAACCTACAGGACCTGACCTGGATCCGCGATGTTTTTCACGATCACACGGGTCTCTATGCGAAAATCATCGTGCATGGCCACACACCGGTGCCGGAGGCGGAGGTGATGGCCAACCGCGTCAATGTCGACACGCTCGCCTGGCAGTCAGGCATGCTGACTGCGCTCGTCGTCGACGGCACGGACAAACGGATCCTGACGATGACCATCAAGGAGGCTTGAGCGCCCCGGTCCCCTTGAGCGTCCCGCGCCCGTTTCGGATTCCAGGGCGGTTCACCGTTTCACGGAAACCGCTCTCTTTTTTTGTTTTTACGCAATTCCGTAGGGAAAGCGCTTCGCGCGTTCCCGGGAAAACCGTTTCACGCTTTTCCTTGAATTGCTCTAGCGTAGCGAGGCGGTGACGCCGTAACCGTCGACGGCATTATGGTTGTTGGCGGCGTCGGCGGCATAGATGCCGAGACCGCAAACTACGATGGCGGACAGCATGGCAAAGGACAGAAGCGCTGCTTTCACGGAAGTCATCTCTTGTTGAGCTTTCTGCATCTGGGCACGAGGCGGTTACCAATGCGTTGAAACGAAAAATTCGTTTCAAAGTTTTGGCGTTTTCGCGCTTCTAGGCATGTTCTGTATCGGCGGTGTGTCGCACGGGTCACACAAAAGGTTCATCCCGGTTGCACAGCCGATCGATAACGCGCGCCTTCTAGGATGGCGGGCGGACACAAGCCAAGGATGAATGATGTTGTCCCAGGCGGATTCACCGCCGCGTGCCAATTATGTCACGCCACGAGGGGGCGTAGCCGCACAGCGCTTAGATCGTCGCCACCCATGCGCGGGCGATGGCCAGACCGGCAGCATCGGCACCCGGGCCGTTGCGGGCCATTTCGCCGTCGAGCTTGCCGGCCCAGTCGGGGTGGCGCGCTGCAATGGTCGGTGCAAAGGACGAACTCCAGTCCTTCACCATTGGCCGATCGGCCTCGAAATGGAACTGGAAGCCATAGACGGCGCGGCCGACGCGAAACGCCTGGTTCTCGGCGATATCATTGCCGGCGAGCCGAACGGCGCTTTCGGGCAGCACAAACGTGTCGTCATGCCATTGGAAGATGGGAAACTCTTCCGGAAGCAAGGCCAGCACCGGATCGGCCTTGGCGTCCGGCGTCAGCGACACGCCGCACCAGCCGAATTCGTTGGCGCCACCGATGCGGTTCTCGCCGCCGAAGGCGCGGGCGACAAGCTGGCTGCCGAGGCAGATGCCGAGCACGGCGCGGTCCTTGTCGGCGAAATCACGGGTCAGTTCGAGCAGCGCCGGGAAATAAGGATACTCATCGTCGGCCAGCGCATTCTGACCGCCGCCGAGCACCACCATGGCATCGTGCCCGGTCGCATCATCCGGCAGAGGATCCCCCTTGTAGGGGAGACGCACATCGAGATCGGCTCCCGCTTCGGCAAGTGCCGCGCCGACCTGGCCGAGGCCGGTGTTGTCGTAGTTCTGGACCACCAGCACCCGCATCGCAAACCCTGCTGACATGAAAATGATGCGGCGAGCGATATCATGCGGCCGGCATTGCAGCCAAGATGCGAATCCTGGGAGAAAACTATGCCACTGCAAAACCGGGTCGATCCGTTCGGGGTCATCCACGCCGTGCCCGAGCGAGGACTGTTCACCGGCAACCGCGGCATCATCCATGATCCCGAGACCAAGACGCTGTTGAAAAAACGCTGGGCGCTTCAAGCCTGGATCATCTGCGTCTGCCAGTTCCGTGATGTGCGGCGCGAGCCGATGGGCCGCAACCGGCCGGGAGGAAAAGCGGGCTGGACCGAGCTGTTCTTTCTCGACGAGGTGACGGCGCTGGCAGCGGGGCATCGTCCCTGCTTCTTTTGCCAGCGCGAACGGGCCAAGGACTTCGTCGGCCGCTTCGGCGAAGCCTTCGGCATTGCCGAGCCGCGTGCCCCGCAGATCGACAAGCGGTTGCACAAAGAGCGGCTGGCATCGGGTGGGCGCGCAACCAGGCTCAGTCCTGGCACGCTTGCAGAGTTGCCGGATGGCACAATGATCTCATCGGACAACAAGCCTTATGCGCTACGCGATGGTTGCGCGCTGCCCTGGAATTATGGCGGCTATCAAACGCCGATCAGCCTTACCAGTTCACGGCTGGCGGAGCCGTTCATGATCACTCCGCCGACAAGCGTCGCCGTGCTTCGAGCCGGATACAAGCCTGTCTGGGCCAGTTGAGGCCAACGTCATTTCAGGTCCGATTGCGGCACAATGGGCACCGCCGGCAATTCGTAGTAGTCGCCGGCGGATTCCGGGTACAATTGGCTTTGCATCTTAAGACCGGTCTTGCCGTCGATGGTCCCGGCCCAGACAGAAATGAATGGGCTATCAAAGCGACGCCAGAACAGGTTCCCGCCGCATACAGAACAGAAACCTCGCTCGGCGTGCTCCGACGACTGAAACCAGCGCAAGGTGTCGCCCGTGATGGTCGCACGTTTTTGGTCTATCTGGGTGGCGGCGGCGAAATGACCGCTGGCCTTTCTGCATTGATTGCAGTGACAGGCAACGATCGGGCGCAAATCGCCATGCAGTTCGTAGCGGACGGCGCCGCAGAGACAGCCGCCTCGTGTAATCCTGTTCATCAGAATGCCTCGCATTACTCCGCCACGCAGATTGCGCGATCATTCAACAAACCGGCATCGGTATTCCGACAGTGCCGCGTCGTCTTTGCTGCAGGCCGAGATGCGTGCTTGACGGAAGCGGCCGGCTCGCTCATTCCTCGGCCATGCGCGCCAATTACAAGATGCAACGTCTCTTCGTGCCAGACGACCTCGGACCGGATGTCGAGTTCGACGCCGGCCAGCAGCAGAGCCACTATCTCCTGCATGTGTTGCGGCTTGGCGAAGGCGCCGAAATCCTCGTGTTCAATGGCCGCGACGGCGAGTGGTCGGCGGCCATCGCGGCGAAATCGAAGAAAACGATCAGGCTCAAAGTGCGGACGCTGCAACGGCCGCAGCCGCCGCTGCCCGATCTCATCTATTGTTTCGCGCCGCTGAAACAGGGGCGGCTCGACTATCTCGTGCAGAAGGCGGTCGAGATGGGTGCCGGCGTCCTCCTGCCGGTCATCACCCAGCACACGCAGGTGACAAAACCTTCGATCGATCGCCTGCGTGCCAATGTCATCGAAGCCGCCGAACAATGCGGCATCCTGGCGGTGCCCGAAATGCGCGAAGCGGAGAAATTCGACCGCCTGCTGGCCGGCTGGGACAGAGAGCGACGGCTGATCTTCTGCGACGAGGACGCTTCGACCAACAATCCGCTGCCCGCGCTGCACGCGGTGAAAGACAGGAAGCTTGGCCTGCTGGTCGGACCGGAGGGCGGCTTCTCCGACGACGAACGCAAGATGCTGCGCGCCCTGTCTTTCGTGACCGCCATTCCGCTTGGACCGCGTATCCTGCGCGCCGATACGGCAGCGGTGGCAGCCTTGGCGGTGATCCAGGCAACGTTGGGAGACTGGTGAGTGGTTTCCTTCTCCCTGGGCGAGAAGGAAATCACCGTCACATTCAATTCCCGTTGACTTGTGGCTCAGGATTTTTCGCTTGATCGGCTGCTGACATTTCGTCCATTTAGCGCCGGCGGTCGTCCGATCGCCTCTGAGGGCTAATTATGGCGCGCGACACAACCGATTTCCGGCCGATCGAAGACATCGACGAACTCGTCGCGCATCTGGCTGAAGGCAACAAGCCGCGCGACAAATGGCGCATCGGCACCGAGCACGAGAAATTCCCTTTCTTCGTCGATGGCAACGCGCCCGTGCCCTATGGCGGCGAGCGCGGAATCCGCGCCATCCTCGAAGGCATGCAGTCAAAGCTCGGCTGGGATCCGATCATGGATGCCGGCCGCATCATTGGCCTGGTCGAACCGACCGGCCAAGGTGCGATTTCGCTGGAGCCGGGTGGCCAGTTCGAGTTGTCCGGCGCGCCGCTGGAGACGATCCATCAGACCTGCCGGGAGGGCAATGCCCATCTGGCGCAGGTTCGCGAGATCGCCGAACCGATGGGCATCCGCTTCCTCGGCCTTGGCGGCAGTCCGAAGTGGTCGCTGGCCGAAACGCCGAAAATGCCCAAATCGCGCTACGAGATCATGACGCGCTACATGCCGAAAGTCGGCACCAAGGGCCTCGACATGATGTACCGCACCTGCACGATCCAGGTGAACCTCGACTTCGAGAGCGAAGCCGACATGCGCCGCAAGATGCAGGTGTCGCTGAAGCTGCAGCCGCTGTCGACGGCGTTGTTCGCCAACTCGCCCTTCACCGAGAGCCGGCCGAACGGCCTGCAGAGCTGGCGCGGCGACATCTGGCGCGACACCGACAACCGGCGTTCCGGCTTGCTCGAATTATGCTTCTCGCCCGAGTTCGGTTTCGCCGACTATGTCGAATGGGCGCTCGATGTGCCTATGTATTTCGTCATTCGGGACGGCCACTATCACGACATGACGCACATCACCTTCCGGGAGTTCATGGCGGGCGCTGCCCGCAATGAAATATCGGATGGGCTGCCGACGATGGGGGACTGGGCGAACCATCTCTCCACGCTGTTCCCGGATGTGCGGTTGAAACGGTTCCTCGAGATGCGTGGCGCCGACGGCGGCCCGTGGCGGCGCATCTGCGCGCTGCCGGCCTTCTGGGTCGGGCTGCTCTATGACGAGGCCGCGCTCGACGCGGCCGAGGCGCTGACCTCGAGCTGGACCTACAAGGAGGTGCTGGCGATGCGCGACGCCGTGCCGGAGCAAGGCATTTCAGCGCCATTGCGCAACACCACGCTGCGCGAAATAGCTCGCGACGTGCTGACCATTTCACGCATGGGACTCAAAAACCGCGGCAAGAAGAACCGCGACGGCTACGACGAGACCTCGTTCCTCAACACGCTCGACGAGGTCGTGGCGCGAGGCACCACCAGCGCCGAGGAGATGCTGTCGGCCTATCACACGCGCTGGGGCGGCTCGATCGAGCCGGTGTTCATGGAATATGCCTATTAACCCTGCGGCATCGCCTCGCCCGATTGATCGCCAAAAGCCGCTTCAATCGGCGGTGGAAAGGAACTAGGTTTCTCCGACGGGGATTTCCGGAGGAGAGACCAATGCCTTCCTTGTTCGATATGCTGGCGCAAGCCCAGAACGGCAATGGCATGCAAGCGCTTGCCCAACAATATGGGCTTTCGATGCAGCAGACGCAGTCGGCGGTGGAGGCGCTGCTGCCGGCGTTCTCGCAGGGATTGAAGCGCAACACCGCGGACCCCTATGGGCTCGGCGCCTTCATGACGGCGATGGCAAGCGGCCAGCATGCCAAGTATTTCGAGGATGCAAGCCGGGCCTTCTCGCCGCAAGGCGTCGACGAGGGCAACGGCATTCTGGGCCATCTGTTCGGCTCGAAGGATCTGTCGCGCGCCGTGGCCAGCCAGGCGGCGCAGGCAAGCGGCGTCAACCAGCAGATCCTGCAGCAGATGCTGCCCGCCATCGCCTCCATGGTCATGGGCGGACTGTTCAAGCAGACGACAAACCAGATGCAGGCCGCCGCCGGTTTTGGCAGCGCCGGCAACAATCCGCTCGGCGAGATCATCGACCAGATGATGCGGCAAGGGGGCATGCAGGCACCGGCACCCCAACAGCGGCAGGCTCCGCAGCCTCAGAATCCAATGGACAATCCGCTCGGCAAGGTCTTGCAGGACATGTTCGGCGGCGGGACGCCGCAGCCGCAAAGCCAGCCGCAGCCGGCACCCAATCCATATGGCGACAATCCGCTCGGCAAGGTTTTGCAGGACATGTTCGGCGGTGGCGCACCGCAGCAGCCGCAAGGCCAGGTGCGGCCGCAACCTCAACAGACGCAGAGCCCCTACAGCGACAATCCGCTGGGGAAAATTTTCGAGGAGATGCTGCGGCAAGGCGGCGGTGGCTTCGGAATGCCCGGCGGACAGCCGGCACCGCAACAGCCACAGGCGCCTCAGGCACCGCAGCCGCAGGCCAATCCGAGCGGCCGGCCGAAGAATCCATTCGACGATCTGTTCGGCAAGATGTTCGAGACCGGCGCCCAGCAGCGTGACGATTACCAGAAGGGCGTCGAAACGATCTTCGACCAATTCAAGCGGGACATGGATCGGCGATAGCCAGCGAGCCAACGACCGGTCTTGGCAAGCCAGGAAGAAAAGCCCGGTCCTGGGAGGACCGGGCAGAGTGCCGGCGGGGAGTGGGCCTGCAAATCGTCAGTCGTTTCGAACCTCAGAAAGGTTCAATGCGACCGAAACTCAAGCAATCAGGCTACCTTGCGGGCAAGATCCTCGATCGTCTCCACGCGATCGCTGGCGATTTCGCGCAGCATCGCCGTTGGGTCGCGGCCAAAGGGCACGTCGATGGCGACATGCAGGTCGGCGCGCGTCAGGCCGATATCGGCAAGCTCGGCATCCGACATCTCGCCGAGGCGATAGAAGGCGCGGCGGTTTTTCCAGGCGCGGTAGACATTGGAGACGGTGTTTGCCACGCGCGTCGCAACGGCCGGACGCGAGGTGATGCGCGAGGTCTCGGTGGCGAAATCAAACGTGGTCATGGCAGTCTCCTTTGCGAGAAGAGCGGACAAGGCCTGGCGATCGACGCTGGCGACAGCGACCGTTCCGGCTTCGATTCACATGCCTTTCATGTGGACACCAGCAATTTGCCATCAGCCGATTGATTAATCCAACGAATGTTTCTAATCTTTAATATCAACACCAGTGATGGATCACGCCTATGAAAGCGCCGCTCGATCTCGATCAGTTGCAGACCTTCATCTCGATCGCCGACACCGGCAGTTTCACCCGGGCAGCCGAGGAGGTGCACCGCACCCAGTCGGCGGTTTCGATGCAGATGCGCCGGCTGGAGGAGCGGATCGGCAAGCCGCTGTTCGAGAAAGACGGGCGCACCAACAGGCTGACGGAGGAAGGCGACAAGCTGCTTTCCTATGCGCGGCGGCTGCTCTACCTCAACCGTGAAACGCTGGCCGCCTTCGACGACCGGCGGCTCGAAGGCACGATCCGCATCGGCACGCCGGACGATTACGCCGACCGCTTCCTGCCCGAGATCATGGCACGGTTTACCCGCTCCAATCCGCGCGTCGAACTGACCGTCATCTGCGAGCCGACGCCAGGACTGGTGGAGCATATCAAACGCGGCAATCTCGATCTGGCGCTGGTGACGCACAATGACACGCGCGGCCAGTCGGAAGTGGTGCGGCGCGAACCGCTGCTGTGGGTCAGTTCGGCCAATCATGCGACGCATGAGCAGGAAACGCTGCCTATGGCCTTCGGCCGGCCGAATTGCATCTGGCGGCGCGCTGCGGTCGATGTGCTGGACCAGCAGAACCGCGACTATCGCATCCTGTTCACCAGCTTCTCGGCCACCGTCATCACCGCCGCGGTGCTGTCGGGCCTGGCGATTTCGGTGCTGCCGGAATGCGCGCTGAGGCCCGGCATGCGGGTGCTGGGGGAAGCCGACGGCTTCGGCGCCCTGCCCGACTGCCGCATCGGCATCATGCGCGGCCAGACCTCGCGGCCGGAGATCGTCGACGCGCTGGCTCGCCACATTTCGGAGAGCCTCGACAACATCTCGGTACCGCTTGCCGAGGAGACGGGAACGTTCGATTTCGCGGCACTCGCCTTCACCAAGATGAAGCGAACCAAGCCGAACCAGATCCTGCCGGGCTGGTAGGAAGGTCAGGCACACCGGTCCTGGGCGCCTGGCCCGACACGGGCGCCTTGACGTGCGGCTCCAAGCATCCCCCAATCGGCCCATGAGCGAAGCAGCATCCGAATCACGCACCAACGCCACCGAATACACGGTGAGCGAGATCTCGGGTGCCTTGAAACGCACGGTCGAGGATGTTTTCGGCAATGTGCGCGTGCGCGGCGAAATTTCGGGCTATCGCGGACCGCATTCCTCCGGCCATGCCTATTTCGCCCTGAAGGACGACCGCGCCCGGCTGGACGCCGTGGTGTGGAAAGGCACGATGAGCCGGCTGAAGTTCCGCCCCGAGGAGGGGATGGAGGTGATCGCCACCGGCAAGCTCACCACTTATCCCGGCAAGTCCAATTACCAGATCGTCATCGACAATCTGGAGCCGGCCGGAGCCGGCGCGCTGATGGCGCTGCTGGAAGAACGCAAGCGCCGGCTGCAGGCCGAGGGTCTGTTCGACAGCGCCCGCAAGCAGTTGCTGCCTTTCATGCCGCGCGTCATCGGCGTCGTCACCTCGCCGACCGGGTCTGTGATCCGCGACATCATCCACCGCATCAAGGACCGTTTTCCGCTGCACGTGCTCGTCTGGCCCGTGCGCGTGCAGGGCGAGACGGCGAGCGCGGAAGTGACCAATGCCATCACTGGTTTCAACGCGCTGGAATGGGACGGACCTCTTCAACGCCCCGATCTTCTGATCGTGGCGCGCGGCGGCGGCAGCCTGGAAGATCTCTGGGGCTTCAACGACGAGGCGCTGGCCCGCGCCGTTGCCGCTTCGACCATTCCGGTGATCTCGGCCGTCGGCCACGAGACCGATTGGACCTTGATCGATCTCGTCGCGGATGTGCGTGCGCCGACACCGACGGGTGCCGCCGAAATCGCCGTGCCGGTGAAGGCCGATCTCGAAGCGACGCTTGCCAGCCTCGGCGCACGCCTCAAGGCAGCGGTCTTGCGCAATTTCGAACGCAAGCGGCAGGCCGCCCGGGCGGCTGCCCGCGCGCTCCCCTCGCCCGATCAATTGCTGGCGCTGCCGCGCCGGCATCTCGACGAAGCGACAAGCCGGCTCGGCCGCGGCCTGACCGTCTCGACCGAGCGCAAGCGGGCGCGGTTCTTCGCCGTAAAGCTGACACCGGCAATGCTGTCGCAGCGAATTGCCGAGGCACGGCGAACCAATGATAGCAATCTTTTGCGGGCACAAGGCGCGCTGCGTGCATTGACAAGGGCACGGCGTGCCGAATTGCGACGCGCGGCGGATCAGTTGCCAAAATGTGCGAAAGCGTCGCTGCTGCGGCACCGGCAACAATTGGCCTTGCTGCAGGGCCGCATCACGATCGAACCGGCAGCACGGCGGCAGCGCGTGCAGAGAGATCTGCTGACGGCCCTGACGCGGCGCGGCGGCCAGGCGGTGCTGGTCAGGCTGGAGCGTTTGCGCGGCCGCGTCGGCCAGGCCGACCGGCTGCTGGCCACGCTTTCACACAGGGCGGTTCTGGCGCGCGGTTTCGCCCTGGTGAAGGGCCCCGACGGGGGCGTCATCAAGCAGGCGGCTGACATAGCGTCAGGAATGGCGCTTTCGCTGGAATTCGCGGACGGCACCGCGGATGCGGTCGCGACCAGCGGCACGGCACGGCCGAAACAGGTCGCCAGGCCGGCGGGCAAGCCCAAAGAGCCCGGCAATCAGGGATCGCTGTTCTGACTATGACCGACAGTCCGCATCATCTGGCCACGCCTGCGGGCAAGCCGCGCGCGCGAAGCTTTGGCATCGGTTTCGACGGAGCCCCTGGGCCGTTCAACGCGATCACCGACGTACCCGGCGTCGCCGTCGGTTATGCGACGCTGATTTCCGGCGACGGCGCGCTCGTCGTCGGCAAGGGACCGGTGCGAACCGGCGTGACCGCGATCCTGCCCAGGCCGCGCGCCGACCTTGCCACGCCTGTCTTTGCCGGCATTTTCAGCCAGAACGGCAATGGCGAGTTGACCGGCTCCCACATCATCGAGGAAACCGGCGCCTTCAACTTCCCGGTCACCATCACCAACACGCATTCCTGCGGTGTTTCACGCGACGGCACGCTACGCTGGATGCAGCGCGTGCTTCCAGCCGCGCTCGACAGCGCTTGGGGCCTGCCGGTGGCGGCGGAGACCTTCGACGGGTTCCTCAACGATATCAACGGCCACCATGTGACATCAGGGCATGTCGCCGACGCCCTTGACGGCGCCACCGGTGGACCGATCGAGGAAGGCAGCGTCGGCGGCGGCACCGGCATGATCACCTTCGGGTTCAAGGCCGGCTCCGGCACCGCGTCGCGCATCGTCGAATGGCAGGGGCGCGCCTACATCGTCGGCGCCTTCGTGCAGTCTAATTTCGGCAAGCGGCGCAATTTCACACTTCGCGGCCTGCGTGCGGGGCCAGAACTCATCGAGCCAGCCATCCGTGAAGGCACGCCGCGGGCGGAGAAAGGATCGATTATCGCCGTGATCGCCACCGATGCACCATTCCTGCCGCACCAGATGAAGCGGCTGGCTCGCCGGGTGCCACTTGGCGTCGCAATGACCGGCGGCTTCGGCTATCATAGCTCAGGCGATATTTTTCTCGCCTTCTCTACAGCCAATCCTGCCGCCGCACTTGCACCGTCCGGCCGGATCGCCAATGCAGATTTCATCCCCGACACCGACATCGACCCGTTTTTCGATGCCGTGATCCAGGCGGTAGAGGAATCGATCCTCAACGCATTGGTGGCGAACGATGACATGACCGGGCGCGACGGCAATTTCGTGCCTGCGCTGCCAAAGGCATGGCTGAAAGAGCAGTTTGGTTGAGAGCAATTGAGACGAGGACGCGAGCCGAACAGCCCGCGTCTCACAAAAGGTCGCCTCGTTAAATCATTCCGCGGCTTTGCGGGGGGCCTGCTGGTGCTCGTCGGCCTCGGCGGCTTCCTCGAGCCGGGACGCAATGAGTTCCTGGATGTCGCCGACTTCTTCCTGGATGTCCTCCAGCGGTATGCCGACCTCCGCCGCCTTGGCGGCGCATTCCTTGGCCAATGTCTCGGCCTGCTTCTCGATCCTGGGGTGGGATTGGCAATGGACCTTTTCGCCGATCCATCCCCGCAAGAACTCGATCGCGTGTTCACTCATACTGCTGTTCCCTTGCGGCAAAGCCGGTTGGTAATCATAAACGTCGGCATCCCGAGAAGGATGCATGCTCCCATTCCAGCCGAGTCGCGACCGCACGGCAAGCCGATGCTGTCCAAGGTCCACAGAGCCGAAGGAAATCGAAGGGTCAAGAGCACCGGTTTCCGAGCCGATTTTACGTCACAATAGATCGTACAATGCGCAGTGCTTGGGGAGGCGCAACCGTCCAGGCGCGCGGGTCGAAGCCGCCGCTATATAGTGATATCCATATGCGATGTCGACTCTCCTCGATCGTACGCGCAGATGCGGAAAGTCGCACCCCGGCGCCGAGCCTGTCAGAAGCTCTCAACCCAGGGCCTGAGCTCCATTTCCCAGGTCCAGGCACTGCGGTGCTGGCGATGGATGCCGAGATAGGCCTCAGCGATCGCATCCGGCGACAACCGACGGTCCTGCGGCTCGGAAGCCTGTTCGGACGCGGCCGGGGCTATGGCGCCATCGATAATGAAATGCGCAACGTGGATGTTCTTGGGAGCCAGTTCGCGGGCCATCGACTGCGCCAGTCCGCGCAGCCCAAATTTCGGCATCGCAAAGCCGGCAGAGCCGGCAAACCCCTTCACGCTTGCCGTCGCTCCGGTGAAGAAGATCGATCCCGAGCCCTGGGCGAGAAATCGCCGGGCTGCCTGCTGGCCGACCAGGAAGCCGCCATAGGCCCCGACCAGCAGCGCCTGCCGGACAGCTTCGGGGTCGAGCTCAGCTATCGGTCCGCGGGCACGGCCGCTGGCGTTGAAGATCACGAGCGAGAGCTGGCCTGCCTTGTCTGCGACCTCAAACAGATGCTCCACCGACGCAATGTCGCAGACATCCGTTGCCACTGCCTGCGCGCCAGTCTGCGCCAGCAAGGCGTCGAGCTTTTGGATATCGCGGGCAGCCAGAACGACGCGAAAACCCTGGCCGGCAAGGAGGCGCGCAAGCGAGGCGCTCAATCCGGAGCCCGCCCCTGCGATGACGGCGACGTTCGATGTCATGGTGCCTCTCCTTCTTTGCACCGATTTGCAGCCGGTGCCTGGATCGAATGACGTGCTGGAATTTGCCGGATCGGCGCGGCCCAGGCAATGCGCCGGGCGGAACAGAAAAAAATGGCCGGGCAGAAAACGGCCCGGCCAAAAAGAAGGTCATAACCTTCAGAGGGGAACACCGTCCTGCGGAATGGGAGGAGACCGCCGAACGGATTTTTCCCTTTTGGACCGATTTTCGCCGAAAAGCGACGAATGGTTTTTCAAAATAAGTTGAAAGCGCAAAAATCCTGTTCTTCGCGCCCCCAATGAAAGCTCAGCTCGCCCGGGCTTCCGGCTCCAGCAGGTCGGCGTAATGACGGCGCGCGACGTCGGGATGCGAACGCAGCCGGCTTTTCAGAACATTGGTTCCGACATCGCGAAAGAGCGGATTGTCCGGATCGCTGGCCGGCCCGCGGGCCTGCTTCGCAAGGTCCTCGGGAAGATCAAGCAACGGTATCGTCGCATCGAGTTTGGCGCTGAAGAAGAACGGCACCGAAATGCGTTCGACACCGGCAGGCGGTGTCACCACGCGATGCACCGTCGCGCGCAGATAGCCATTCGAGGCCAGCTCAAGCAATTCGCCGATGTTGACCACGAGCGTTCCGGGGATGGGGTCTACGTCCACCCAGCTTCCATCATAGTCGACTTGCAGTCCCTTATTGTCATCCTGGAGCAGCAGCGTGAGAAAGCCGCCATCCTTGTGCGGGCCGACCCCCTGGTCGCCGCCGGTTGCTTCGCGGCCGGGGTAACGCACGATCTTCATGCGGTGGTTGGGCGAGTCGCGATAGATCGGGTCGAAGGCGTCTTCATCCTGGTCCAGCGACAGCGCGAATGCCTTGAGCAGGCGGATGGCCACGGCTGTCGCCTTGGCCTGCCATGCCAGGAGCGCCGGGCGGAGTTCCGGCAGTGCCGCGGGCCACTGGTTCGGGCCTTGCAGTCGCGTCCAGGCGGGAATTCCAGGCCCCTGCGCTATGGGCTGGCGCTCGACGCCGATGTCGAGCTGTTCGCGCCAGTCCGCCATGCCTTTGGTCAATTCGCCGCCAGCGCGCGTGTAGCCACGAAATTGCGAGGACTTGACCATTTCGATGGCGAGCTTGTCCTGTTCCGGCAAGGCAAAGAAGCGCCGTGACGCGGTGAGCACCTCGCTGATCTCGGCCCAGGAGATGCCGTGCCCAGCCAGGTAGAAAAAACCGATGTCGCGCGAGGCGGAGCGCAAATCCACCAGAAACGTGCGGCGCTCCGAGGCGCCTTGTTCAAAACGGCTGAGATCGAGCACGGGCACTATTCTGGGCATATCAGGCTCCTTCCCTTGGCTAGCGAATACGGCATGAAGCCTCCACCCGAAGCCAGGTTTGTTGGACATGCAGGCACTTACACGGCCGAGGCCGCATCGGTGCGCGCAGTCTCATCGACTTCGGATTGCCGAGGAAGGAACGATCAGCCTTTCAATGCTGGCCGCGACGAATAATTTTTCCATTCGCGCGGGCGGCGGTTAGCTTTAGTCACCCAAAGCTGACGCTTTCCCAATGCCGCAGTTCATGCCAGCCACTCCTTGATCGCCGGGCGGGCAAGAACCGTCCGCATCCGGTCTTCGGCGTCGGCAACGACAAGCGCCATCGGCGCCCGGGTCGGCCCGCAATCGACGCCGATGACGCGGAAGGCCGCCTTCATGCCCGGCAGCACGCCGGTATCCAGCAAGACCTCGACGAAATCCTGCGATACCATCTGCAGCGTTTTCGCCCGTGGCAGATCGCCGGCACGGATTGCCTGGTCGATTGCCACATACAGTCTGCCGAGCAGATTGTAGGTGGTGCCGATGCCGCCTTCGGTGCCGAGCATGCCGGCGGCGGCATAAATCTCGTCGAAGCCGTAGTAGAACAGTTTTTGCGGCTGCCGCTTGCGCAGCAGCGAATATTTCAACAGGTCGGTGGAGGTGAATTTGATGCCGACGACATTGCCTAGGTCGAGCAGCCGGACCAGCAGGTCGAGCGGCAATGGCCGACCGGTGCGCAAGGGTATCTCGTAGACGATCAGCGGCAAATCCGTCGCCGACGCCAGAGCCTGATAATAGCCAAAAACCTCCTCGTCCGAGAACGGGTAGGAGTGCGGCGGCAGCGCCGATAGCGCGTGATAGCCGAGCTTTTGCGCCTGCCGGGCCAGACGGATGGAATCGCGCAGGTTCGGCATGCCGACATGGGCGATCAGCGTGGTGCCAGAGCTTGCCGCGTTGGCGAAGACCACCTCCTGCTGGGCCGCCAGTTCGTCCACCGTCAGCAGGCCGGATTCGCCGCTGCTGCCGCCGACATAGAGGCCGGCCAGACCCTGGCGCAGGACGTAGTCGAGGATGTTGCGCTGGCGCTGCGGATCGAACTCGCCTGCATCGCTCAGTCCGGTCATCAAGGCGGCATACATGCCCGCCAATTGCTTGGTCATTCAGGGATCCTCAGTCTTTCCAGAGATTTCATTGTGTGGCTTCGCCTGCATGGTGGCAGGCAACGAGATGCTGGCCGGCGACATCAGAGCCAAAATCGCGGACCTGCGGGTCCACCTTGGTGCAGATATCCGTCGCAAGAGGGCAGCGTGGATGAAAATGGCAACCGGGCGGCGGCTTCGACGGGTCGGGCACGGCGCCGCCGAGCACGATGCGCCGGCGTGTTCCACCGGCCTTCGGATCGGGCACCGGGATCGCCGAAAGCAGCGCGCGCGTATAGGGATGCAGCGGACTGCCGAACACCGCCTTGGTGGTACCGATCTCGACGATCCGGCCGAGATACATCACCGCGACGCGGTCGCTGAGGTAGCGGATCATCGACAAATCGTGGCCGACAAACAGATAGGTCAGCCCAAGGCGCGCCTTGAGGTCGTCGAGCAGGTTGACGATCTGCGCCTGGATGGAGACGTCGAGCGCCGAGATCGGCTCGTCGGCAATGATGAATTTCGGATTGGCCGCCAGCGCCCGGGCAATGCCGACGCGCTGGCGCTGGCCGCCGGAGAGCTCGAACGGGTAGCGGTCGCGCAGCGCCTCCCGCAAGCCGACCAGCGCCAGAAATTCGCTTACACGAGCGTCGCGCGAGGCGCGCGTACCCATCTTCTGGGCGCGCAGCCCCTCGCCGATGATGCGCCCGACGGTCATGCGCGGATTGAGCGAACCGAACGGGTTCTGGAACACCATCTGCATGTCGCGGCGGCGTTGCTTGAGCTGCTCGCCTGTCGCAGCCGCATAGTCCCTGCCCTCGAACAGGATGCTTCCGGCGCTCGGGCGCTCCAGGCCAAGCACGGCGCGGCCGGTCGTCGACTTGCCGCAGCCGCTTTCGCCGACCAGCGCCAGCGTCTCGCCGCGCAACACTTCGAAACTCACCCCGTCGACGGCATGCACGGCGCCGACCTGCCGCCTGAGCACGCCACGCCGGATCGGGAAATACACCTTGAGATCAGCGACTACGAGCAGCGGTTCCTGGTGCGACTTAGCCATGGCCGATTTGTCCGCAGCCATCGCTGCCTTGCATGGCAATCGCTCCACCTCCCGCCAGCGCCAGCAGGCTGTCGTGTGGCCATCCGCAACCGCCTCCAGCGGCGGCTTTTGCTCGCGGCAGCGCGCCTCGGCATAATCGCAGCGCGGTGCGAAGGCGCAGAAGGTCGGCGCCAGGGTGACATTGGGCGGCGCGCCCTTGATCGGCACCAGCCTGGTGTTGGCCGCCGTCAGCGACGGAATCGAGTTCAACAGGCCGATCGTGTAGGGATGCTTCGTTGTCGAAAACAGCTCGTCGACCGCCGCGCTTTCCACGATCGAGCCGGCATACATCACCGCGACGCGATCGACGAAGCCGGCAACGAGACTGAGGTCATGGCTGATCCAGATGATCGCCATGCCGAGCTGTTTCTGCAGGCGCACCACCAGTTCGACGATCTGCGCCTGGATGGTGACGTCGAGCGCCGTAGTCGGCTCGTCGGCGATCAGGATCGACGGCTTGCAGACCAGCGCCATGGCGATGCCGATGCGCTGCAATTGACCGCCGGAGAACTGATGCGGGAAGGCGCGCATGCGCTGCGGTGCGTTGGCGATGCCGACCAGACCCAGCATGTCGAGCGCCTGGCGCTCAGCCTCGGCCTCGCTCAAGTCCTGGTGCTCGCGCAGCGCCTCGGTCAGTTGCAGGCCGATGGTCAGCACCGGATTCAGCGACGACATCGGATCCTGGAAGATCATGGCGATGTCGCGGCCGCGGATCCGGCGCAACTCGCTGTCGGGCATGGCCAGGAGATCACGGCCGCGAAACAGCGCGCGGCCCGCGGTGACCCGGCCGGGCGGCTTGCGGATCAGGCCCATCAGCGTCTGCACGGTGACCGACTTGCCAGAGCCGCTCTCGCCGACGATCGCCAGCGACTCGCCTTCGGCAAGCTCGAAGGAGACGTCATTGACCGCATAAACGGAATTACCGCTCGGCCCGAATTCGACGCTCAGCCCCTGCACGGATAGCACCGGGGCCTGCCCCGGCAATTCGGCAGGCCGATCACGGGCAAGCGTGTCCGGCCGCATCATTTCGCGCCCCCGCCCATAATGTGCTGCGGGTCGAGCGCATCGCGCAGGCCGTCGCCGACAAAGTTGATGCTGAGTACGGCCATCGCGATCATCGCGCCGGGCGGGATCCACATCCAGGGCTGGCTCTCCAGGATCGACAGCGTGCGCGCATCGCGCAGCATGTTGCCCCAGCTCGCGGCCGGCGCCTGCGCGCCCAAGCCGAGGAAGGACAGCGATGCCTCGAGCAGGATGACGGTCGCGACGTCCAGCGTGATCGCCACCAGTATCGGGCTCAGCACATTTGGCAGGATGTGCTCGAAGATGATGACGGAGGGCGAGGTGCCGAGCGAGCGCGCGGCGAGGACGAATTCCTGATTGCGCAACGCCAGGATTTCGCCCCGCGTCAGCCGCGCGATGGACGGCCAGCTGAGCAGCCCGATGACCACCATCGTGTTGAAGATGCTCGGACCGACGACAGCGACGAAGGCGATGATGATGACCAGGCGCGGAAAGGTCAGCACCATGTCGATCAAGCCCATCAGCAAGAGGTCGACCTTGCCGCCAAAGTAGCCGGCGACGCAGCCGACGAAGATACCTATTGCCGCAGAGATCGCCACGGCGACAAAGCCGACCGTCAGCGAGATGCGGCCGCCATAGAGGATGCGGGCAAAGATATCGCGACCGGTGCCGTCGGTTCCGAGCCAATAGACACCACCGGGTGGTTGGTTGCGGCCCCTGAGGTCGATGTCGTTCGGCCCGTAATGGGCAATCAGCGGCGCCAGCACACAGGCCAGTACGATGATCGCAAGCATGACCAGGCCGAGCGTCGCCAGGCGGTGATTGAGGAAACGGCGCGCCGCTTCGCCCCACAAGCCGCGCGAGGCGCCGGAGGCAATGGTCACATCGGCTGCGGTGGCGTCAGTCATAGCTCACCCTTGGGTCGAGCACGCTGTAGGCAAGATCGGTAGCAAGATTGGCCAGCATGACGATGATGGCGGTGATCAGCACATAGCCCATGATGACCGGACTATCCCGGTTCACCACGGAATCGATGAACATCAGGCCGATGCCTGGCCATTGGAAGATCGTCTCGATCACCACCGAGCCGCCGAACAGCGTCGGCAGCGCGAGGCCGAAGACGGTGACCAGCGGGATCAGCGCGTTGCGCAAGCCGTGGCGCAGCGTGATCGTGCTGGGACGCAGGCCCTTGGCCTTGGCGGTGCGCATATAGCCCTGGTTCAGCACTTCCAGCATGCCGGCGCGGGCGTAACGCATGAAGATCGCGGCGCGGAACAGCGCAAGGGCTGCCGCCGGCAAGATCAGATGCCTGAGATTGTCGAGCAGCGAGAAGCTGTCGCCGGCCGTCGAAATGCCCGACGACGGCAGCCAGCGCAGCTCCAGCGCAAACACATAGACGAGCAGCAGCCCCATGAAGAAGTCCGGGATCGAGACGCCGACAAAGCCGGCGAGCGTCAGCGAATAATCGGTGAGCTTGTATTGCCTGAGCGCCGAGATCACCCCCAGCGTGGTGCCGATGACGAAGGCCACGAGCAGCGCCACGCCCATCAGCTCCAGCGTCATCGGCAGGCGCTCGCCGATGATCTCGCCGACACCGCGGCCGTTGACGAAGGAGCGGCCGAGATTGCCGTGCAGGATCTGGCCGATCCAGTTGAGGTACTGGACATAGAGCGGCTGGTCGAGGCCGAGCTCGCCGCGCCGCATCGCGATCAGTTCATCGCTCGACGGCGCCTCGGCCGTGATCATCGCCAGCACGGCATCGCCCGGCATGGCGTGCGCGATGGCGAAGACGATCACGGTGACACCGAACAGCACGGGAATGCTGAGCAGCAGCTTGCGCAAGAGATAGCTGAGCACCGGCCTCTCCCTATGGCTGAAGGCGGCTCTTGAGGCGCCGGATCATGAGGCTCCGGCAGAACCCCATGATCGGCAAGCGAGGACGTTCCACAGGGGCTATTTCGCCACTTCCCACTTCTCGACTTCGTTGTAGACCGGGTGATTGAAGATCACGAGCGGCTGCTCCTTGAAGTGCTGCGCCAGGCCGACGATGCGGTTGTTGAAGGCGAGTGGGCGCACCTCGTTCCACAGCCAGGCCTTGGGCAGGTCCTGGTTGAGGATGCGCGAGGCTTCCTGATAGCTCGCGGCGCGCACGGCGCGGTCGTTCGATTCCAGCCCCTTGTTGAAGAGTTCGTCGACCTTGGGATTGCAATACCCCATGGCGAGAGGCTTGGCGCCGCAAACGACCAGCGGCGAGCCAAGCGAGGGATCAAGCCCCATGCCATTGGCGAAGAAGCCCATCTGGAAGCTGCCGTCGGCATAGACCTGGTTGATCGCCGCCGGATCGAGCAGCCGCGGCTGAATGTTGACGCCGACTGCGGCCAGATAGCTCTGAATGGCGGTTACGGTGTCGACGTTCATCTGGTCGGAATAGTAGTAGATGAAGACGACCGGCTGGCCGGCGTCCCAGCCGGCGTCGGCGAGCAACTGCTTGGCCTTGTCGGGATTGTAGTCATACTGTTCGAGGTCCTTGGCGCGCGCCCAGTCCTGCGGGAACAGCGTGTTCAACAGTTCGCCGGCGCCTTGCTTGACCGTCTCGATGATCGCCTTGCGATCGATGGCATAGAGCATCGCCTGGCGCACGCGCACGTCGGCGAAGCGCTTGTTCTCCAGGTTGAACTGCAGATAGGTCGGCAGGCCGGCCGAGAATTTCGGCAGCACCGTCAGATAATCGAGCTTCTGCAAGCGGGCGAGCTCGGAGATCGGCACGCCGCCGCCCTCATAGGACATGGCGTCGACTTCCTGCGTCTCCAGGGCGGCGATGATCGGCGGCACATCCTTGTAGATCTGGTAGATGATACGATCGAGCTTCGGCGCGCCGAGGAAATAGTCAGGGTTGCGGTCGACCTCGACATACTGATCGCTCTCATATTTCTTCCAGATGAACGGGCCGGTGCCGACGCGGTTGACCCAGAAGGCATTGCCCTTGATATCGCCGGGCGCGACCTTGCCCAGGATGTGTTCGGGAAAGATGCTGATCGCGATCAGCTGCAGCTCGACCCAGAGCGGCTTTGCGCTGTCGAGCTCGATCTGGACGGTGGTGTCGTCAAGCGCCTTCACCCCGGCAAGCGCGCTGGCCGAACCGTCCTGGAGCGCCTTGTATCCGGCCACGGCCGAAAGCTTCTGCGACCACGGCGAGCCGACCTTCGGATTGGCGTAGAGGTTGAGGCTGAACACCACGTCCTTGGCGGTAAAGGGTTGGCCGTCGTGCCATTTGACGCCGTGGCGCAGGTTGAAGACGTAGGTCTTGCCGCCGTCCGGCGTCTTCCAGCTTTCGGCCAGCATCGGTTGCACGCCGTCGCCCGTCCACTTGATGTGGACAAGCCCTTGCAGAACCGTCTCGTCGAGCCGATGACCGCAGGTGGTGTGCAGCGTGCCCATCTCGATACAGCCGGTGCGCATGGCGGAACGGAACGTGCCGCCTCCTTCGGCCTTGGCGGCCACGACGGCAAACATCAACGCCAGCGCCGGCACAAGGCTCATCAACAGTCGTCTCATGGAATTCTCCTCCCGTTGTTTTCAGCGGCGAAATCGGGGCGTGCCCCTGCGCCAGCCTGCTCCTGCGCCAGGCCTCGCCTGTTGCGCCGGCCACCGCACTATCAGCCTGCGGTGGCCTCCTCCAACCCTTCGGTCCCGCAAGTCCTCGCTTGCGGCGACTGGTCTAATAGCTTAAAAGGTAGACCATGCACAATATGCCAGTTCGAAAAAAATTGTCCGACGAAGTCCGCCTCCGCCTGGAGGAGATGATCCGGGACGAAGTCTATCCGGTCGGCGCTTCGCTGCCGTCCGAGCGCGACCTGATGTCGATGTTCGATGTCGGCCGTCCCTCGGTGCGCGAGGCGCTGTTTGCGCTGGAGAAGATGGGACTGGTGCGCATCAACAGCGGCGAGCGACCCAAAGTCACCCGGCCGACGCCGCGCAACATGCTGGAGCAGCTGACCGGCACGGCACATCTGTTGATGGACCAGCCCGACGGCATTGGCCATTTCGAGCAGCTGCGGCTGTTTCTGGAAGTCTCTATCGCGCGCCATGCCGCCGAGATGGCGAGTCGTCAGCAGGTCGACGCGCTTGCCGCCGCGCTTGCCGAAAACGAACGCGCCATTCCCCGCGCCCGCGCATTCGCCGTCACCGACGTCGCCTTCCACCGCGTGCTGACCGCGATCCCCGGCAATCCGATCTTCCTCGCCGCGCACGAAGCGCTGGTGGAATGGCTGATCAACCAGCGCATTCACATGGCCAACACCGAGGTCGAAAACCGCAGGAGCTTCGCCGGCCACAAAAGCGTGTTCGAAGCCATCGAACGGCACGATCCCGAAGCGGCCGGCAAGGCGATGCGCGAGCATCTGGAAAACGCCCGGCGCAAGTTCAACCCGGGTCCAGCGAATGTCACCCCAACAATTTCGCCAGATCGATCTCGGTGATGTGCCAGCGGCCAAGATTTGCGGTGTAGAGTTTGTCGCCCTTGAAGGCGATGTTGGTGGGGTGCGCCAGCGTGGTCGCCGCCGGATCCTCGATCAGCACTTCGAGACCTCGATCCTGTCGCCAGCGATAGATCCGGCTCGGCTCGTAGCATGAGATGAACAGCGAGCCGTCCGGCGCGAAGGCAACGCCATCCGGGACATTGCGCACGCCTTCGACGACGACCTGCCGTGACCCAGCCGCGCCGTCGACAGCCACGCCCTCCGGATGGGCGACGCGCGGGCTGGTGAAGATGCCGTCGAAGA
Source organism: Mesorhizobium sp. M0152 (assembly GCF_040322415.1). Classification (NCBI taxonomy): domain Bacteria; kingdom Pseudomonadati; phylum Pseudomonadota; class Alphaproteobacteria; order Hyphomicrobiales; family Phyllobacteriaceae; genus Mesorhizobium; species Mesorhizobium sp. M0152. The sequence goes on along the minus strand of NZ_JAMYTH010000049.1, from coordinate 4,761 downwards.
AGACGCGCGCGGCGGACATGTCGAGCAGCGGCTTTTTCACCTGAACAAGTAGTTTTTACATACGCAACAGCCTGGTGATTTCCTCAAGCCAGCCCGAACCGCTCCACGGCGCGCATGATGCCGCGCAGTTCGGCGAGGCCTTTCAGCCGGCCGATCAGCGAGTATCCGGGATTGATCCTGGTCTTGCCGATGTCGTCGGCGAGCAGGTGACCGTGGTCGGGCCGCATCGGAATGCGCCAGTCGGCACGGCCTTCCCGGCGGCGGCGTGCCTCCTCCTGCATCAGAGCGAGGATGACGTGCGCCATGTCCGTCCCGCCTTCGAGATGCTCGGCTTCATAGAACGAGCCGTCATCCTCGATGGTGATGTTGCGCAGATGGACGAAATGGATACGGTCGGCGAATTCCTTGACCATGCCGACGATATCGTTGTCGGCGCGCGTGCCGTAGGAGCCGGTGCAGAACGTCAGGCCATTGGCCGGGCTGTCGACGGCGTTGAGGATGAAACGCGCATCCTCGGCGGTCGAAACGATGCGCGGCAGGCCGTAGAGCGAGAAGGGCGGATCGTCGGGATGGATGCACATACGCACCCCTTCCTGGTCGGCCACCGGAATGATCTCGCGCAGGAACCAGGCAAGGTTGTCGCGCAACTCCTTCGGCCCGATCGCATCGTATTCCGCCAGAGCCTCGCGAAAACTGTCCCTGTTATAGCTGCGCTCGGTCGCCGGCAGGCCGGCGATGAGGTTGCGCTCGATCCTGTCGATCTTCTCGTCGCTCAACCCCCTGAGCCGCGCTTCGGCCTCGGCGATACGGGCGGCGCTGTAGCCGGCCTCGGCATTCCTGCGCTTCAGCACGAACAGGTCGTAAGCCGCGAAATCGATCGCGTCAAAACGCAAGGCATAGCCTGTCGTCGGCAGCCGGTAGGCCAGATCCGTGCGGGTCCAGTCGACGACAGGCATGAAATTGTAGCAGATCGTCGCGATACCGGCCTTGGCTAGCGCGCGGATCGTGTCCTTGTACCAGCCGACATAGCGGAGCCTTTCCGCCGAGCCGATCTTGATCGAGTTGTGGACGGGAATACTCTCGACGACCGACCAGGTCAGCCCCGCCGCCTCGATGATGCGTTTGCGCTCCAGAATGCTCTCGATCGGCCAGGCGCGCCCGTCATAGATATCATGCAACGCCGAGACCACGCCCGTCGCACCTGCCTGCCTGACATGATCGAGCGTCACCGGGTCGTCCGGTCCATACCAGCGCCAGCACTGTTCCATTGCGACTTTCCTTCTGCGAGAGAACGGCAACTTATTGTTGGACCACAATGAGAGTCAAACTAAAATTCTGAGCTCTTTGCATGAGACGAGTCCCTGAATTTCAGCGGCGCGACCCCAAAATCGGATCGAAGCGATTGTTTCCGGCAAATCCTGCGTTATTGTGGTCCAACAATTACAGGAAGGTTCGCTCTTGGGAAACTCTAAGGCCTTGCGCGAGAACGCCGCCGGGCGGCGCGCCGGCGGCAGCTCTGCGGTCGACACGACGGCCGGGCGAATTCTTGATCTGATCCGCGCGCGACAATTGAATGTCGGCGACGTGCTGCCGACCGAACGTGAGCTGAGCGAGATCACCGGCGCCAGCCGCAACACCGTGCGCGAGGCGTTGCGGACCATCCGCACCTACGGCCTTATCCAACCCAAACCCCGGGTCGGCGCCGTTTTAGCCGACGGGCAAAGCGTCGCCATCCAGAATTTTTTCGCCGCGCATATGGATATATTGCGCTCGTCCTTCGCCGATATCCAGGGCTACAGACGCATCATCGAAGTCGGCATCGGCGACCACATCGTGCTGCATGCCTCGAACGAACAGATCGAGGCACTCGACGGGATCAACGCCCGGATCGTCGCTAGCCAGTCGATCGAAGAGGCCGCCGAAAACGATTTCAATTTCCACATGGCGCTGATCCGGCTGTCGGACAATCGTATGCTGGCGGACATGTATTCCTTCCTTTCCCCTGTGATCCTGCGGATCATGACTATCGGAAAGGAACGGCGCCCGGTGCTGGCCGACACGCTGGCCGCGCATGGCGAGATCATCGCAGCGCTGCGCGCCCGCGACAGGCTGGCTTATGCGTATCTGGTGAGCCGTCATCTCGATTTCGCCCTGCGTTTCCTGCCGGAAGAACCGGCTTCCGATCGTGAGTGAAGGAGTTCCCGCAATGAAGGATTTCGACGGCAAGGTGGCCTTGGTGACGGGGACGACCGGAATTGGCCTGGCGACCGCCAGGCGCCTCGCGGCAGGCGGCGCGGCGATCATCGCCTGCGGTATCGACCGTGTCGCGAACGCGGCGATGAAAGCGGAACTGCAACGCTCCGGGGGCGGGGCATTGGTCATAGACGCGGACGTCTCCGTTCCGGATCAGGTGCGCGACGCGGTCGCCGCCGGTGTCGAGCGGTTCGGCGGTCTCGACGTCATCGTCAACTCGGCGGCGGTCCATCCCTACGGAACCGCAACCAGTACCGATTTCGACACCTGGAACAAGGCGATGTCGGTCAATGTCGGCTCGATCTACCTGACCGCGCATTTCGGCATCCCGGAAATGGCCAAGCGAGGCGGCGGCGCCATCGTCAACGTCGCTTCCGTGCAAGGCTTCGCCTGCCAGGAGAACGTCGCTGCCTATGCGACCACCAAGGGCGCCATCCACACGCTTACCCGTTCATTGGCGCTCGACTACGCGGCGGCCGGCATCCGGGTCAATTCGGTCAGCCCGGGCTCGATCCGCACGCCTATCCTCGAAAAGGCCGCGCGCGGCGACAATGGCAGCGACGCCGATGTCGAGGATGCCTACAGGCGCTTCGGCGCGGCCCATCCGCTCGGCCGTATCGGCGAGCCGGAAGAAGTGGCGGAGCTCATTGCGTTCCTGTGCTCGTCCAAAGCCGGGTTCTGTACCGGCGCGGACTACAAGATCGACGGCGGCCTGACCGCCGGCATCGGCGTGAAATAAGCGATGAAGATCGGTCTTGGGACGAAGCCTATGACGGTGTCATCATCCCCGACCATACGCCGGAAATGTCCTGCGACGCCCCCTGGCACGCCGGCAAGGCTTTTGCATTGGGCTATATGCGCGCCTTGGTCCAGAACGCCCCGACCTTGGGGCCTTCGCGTACCACCCGTTCCATGAACATCGTGGTATAACCCTCATCACAAGATCGGCGCGCCCCTATGCCGGCAACGCCGAAATGTATCATTTGTTCGAGAATGAGCTCTTCGTCGCGGTGGCCGGAGACGAGATGGATCCGCCAAATGGCTATGTGCCGGATTTCGGAGCCGCCAGCCTTTGGGCATGCCATCTCAAATGATCGTCCATGAACGTCGAAATGAAGAAATACGAGTGGTCGTATCCTTCCTGCATGCGCAGTTCCAAGGGAATGCCGGCCTTGGCGCAGGCCGCTTCGAGAAGCCAGGGTCTCAGCCCATCATCAAGAAATCCGTCCGACGTACCTTGATCGATCAAGAATTCCGGGAACCGGTGGCCATCTTCGATGAGCAAGGTGGTATCGTAGTTCCGCCATGAAGCCGCGTCCGTGCCGAGATATTTCTCGAAGGCCGGCTTCGACCAGCCAGCGGTGCTTGGCTGCACGATCGGCGCAAAGGCCGAGCAGCTTTTGAAGCGCTCGGGATTTTTGAGCGCTATCGTCAGTGCGCCATGGCCGCCCATGGAGTGGCCAAAGATCGCCTGCCGCGTCATATCGACCGGAAATTCCTGCGCGATCAGAGCCGGCAGCTCCCCTGTGACGTATGAGTACATGCGATAGTTCTTCGCATAAGGCTCCTGCGTCGCGTCGAGGTAGAAGCCGGCGCCGCAACCAAACTGCCAATTGTCCTTCTCGTCGGGAATATCGGCGCCACGCGGACTGGTGTCGGGACAGACGACGATCAAGCCAAGTTCTGCGGCCATGCGCCGGTACTCGCCCTTGTCCATCACATTCGCATGGGTGCAGGTCAGGCCGGAAAGATACCACAGCACGGGGCAAGGCGTTTCCCGGGCCTGCGGCGGCACGAAAACGGCAAACGTCATTTCGCAGGCGCAGACACCCGAAGCGTGGGAATAGACTCCCTGGACGCCACCATGAGATTTGGCGGCGGAGATGATCCTCATCTTTCCCGGCATGTGTTCCTCTTACCCAACATCAATCCCGACCGGCGTATCTACGGCATTGAACGGGACCGCGGCAAGCTTGTGGATCGACCAGCGGCACCGGCATTCCACAAGGCCTTTGCATATGCGGCGAGTTTCGCGGAGCTATCGTTCAGTCGACGGGCGCTCCTCAGGACGAACTCCCCGACGTCCAGTCGTCGGCGGCTGGTGTCTTAGGAAAATCGGGCGAAAACTCCTCGACAATACGGCCGAGGCGCCCGAACAACTCGGTGCACGGCGCCCCATGCTCGCGCTCCGTTGCCGAACGAGGCGCACAATGCCTGGTCAACGCTTGGCGCTCTCGCTGTCCGTATCGGCCCGCGCAAGGAACTGCTCGGCCGTGGCGGGGAGATGGTCCTTCAACCAGTCGGCCATCGCGACTTCTTCTCGAAGGTTTTCCTCACAGGCCTGTGCGACCTCGGTTTCCCCTAGCGATCGGGCGGCGGCGATAAGGATGGTGTAGGACGCGATCTCCATGTGCTCGAACGTATAGCTAGCGAGCGATCCCTTCATCACCTCGTCCCCGGCGAAGACGCCGCTCAGCGACTGCGCCATTGCCGTCAGCTTGCCGCCGG
>NZ_JAMYTH010000048.1:0-32668 GCF_040322415.1 Mesorhizobium sp. M0152 | reverse complement strand
CGGCAAATGTCTCGGGCGGCACTTCCTCGAACTGGTATCGTTTGCCGCTGGCCACGAACCACACCGAGAGCAGTTTGCGTTCGGGATCATATTCCGTTTTGCGTATTGAGGTTGATGGCATGCCGCAGGTCCATTTGCCCGCCCTACCGAGCGCTCCTGTGTGCAGATGTGGCGCCGCTTGAAGTAGAAGAACCGGATCGCGGCCCTCTTGTTCCAAGGCGCGGCCGTAGCAAAGCTCTCTCGCGTTACCATTGGCAGAGCTATTACCCCGACACGGGCCGTCGCCGCAGTGCCGTCTGCCCAGTGCCTGGAAAAACAAACTTGTAGACACACACTCTGGAGTACGCCCAGTATTTCGCCGGGGGAATGAATCAATGAAGGCGAAGGTATTTCTAGCGAGCGCTGCCGTGTTGATCGCCGGCTGCTCAACAAGCGCAAATGTTTCCGACAGCGACCTCACGGCTCAGAACACCACAGCGCTTTGTCATGCTTTAGCTGTCAGCACTGACGAGCAATATCGGAGCAGAGTAGCAGCTTTGCTGATTCGTCGAGGCGCGACCGCAGAGAAATGCACCAGGCTTGTACAAGCTGACAACGCTGTAGCGACTGGAATAGCGGTGGCCGCTGTAGGTGGCGCGGCGATTGCCGTTGCCGCAAACAATGGCCACGGCGGCGGGTATTACCGCCCTCCTCCTACGGCCCACGGCGTCGCCTGGGACCAGTTCTACGGACAGAACTACAGTGTGATCTGGCGCTGCCGAGACAGGGCTACGGGGCGCTTCGTTGACGACTACTACTGCGCTGGCACGCCTATGGTCGACAACGTGTGGCCGGGCTGGTCGGCTTAGGATCTGCTATGGACCGATCGCGCTACGGCAATCGGTCTGATCAATGGCGCAAGCGGAGAGGCGCACGGCGGCGGCGTGCCCGTCCGCTGGCAACTGTTCCGAAGCGGCTCATGTTCGTTACGGTTGCGGCGATGGCGCCCTACATCGCGCAGTTCGTCATGCAGCACATCGACGGCGACACGATCGAGATCCACGGACAGCGCATCCGCTTCAACGGCATCGACGCGCCAGAGGCCGCGCAGCAATGCGACGACGTTGCCGAGGGCGCGAGGCCGGCTGCCAACAAAGCGCTCGGCATCACCGGCCGGCGCCTGGTCGCGCAGAGCAGCTATTCGTGCGAGCCGCGGAGGACGTGCAAACAGATCGGCTCATGCGAGGAAGTCAAATGGTATCTTAGCGATTGGAACCACGGCCCTATTCGTAGGCCATATATGTCTGCGCTCGTGCAGATGCCCCTTGTCGGACGTTCACCAGGCGACTGGCTGGTGGTGAGCGACGCGCGGCGAAAGTCTTCACAGGCGGCCAGTTGTTTCAGTTTCTTGGTTGTTCCGGAAGCTCGGCAAACCGAAGGAGGCCTTCCGGACGGATGACGTAATTGCGTCGTCGCGCCCGAAAGAAGAATCCTGGACACCGTTTCAGGGGAGAAGAGAGGTGCCGATGAAGCAGGCAATCAGGCCAACGATCCCGAGACGGCCAAACCCAGCCACCCACGGCAGTAGATCGCAAACATGTCGAGGGTAGGGTCGGCAAGCACTCGACGCCATTCGGTGTGCCCGGATGGTCCGCTGGCAACCGCCAGACATGCCAGGCAATATCAAGGGTCGACACGCGCGAAGACAGCTACGAAAGAAGCTGGACAGGGCGTCCTTGCGCTGACAGCAGTTTAACCGCCCTGCGGTCGAAAGAGACGAATGTCTCCCCACCCAGCCAGTCGCCGTCGGAGGCAATCACGCCATCCGCGAAATCACCGCCGGCCTCAAGCACTGCAAGCCCTGCCTCGACAGCTGGCCGGTTGACGATGACATTTGCGGTGTTCGCCAAGGCTCGGATTGCCGCCACTATATCTTCGCGTGCGGTTTGATACTGTCGGCCCAAAACCCATGCGAACTCGCACAAGGCCTGAAGGCTAACGGCCACGATGTCTGCCTGCGCCAGGAGATCGACGGCCGCTTCCGCCTGTCGTTCATCGTCGGCGACATAGGCGCGCAGCAGAACGTTGGTGTCGGCCGTGACCTTCATTCCTTGCTGGATCCAGCTGCTACACCCGCTTCAGCGATTGCGTCATTGATCTCCTCAATGCTCAACACCCGGCCATTCGTTTTGCCCTTGAGAAAACCGTAGAGCTCCCGGAATGATCCCTTTGCCCGCGCCGCCTTCAATTCCGCCCGGCCGTCGGGGAGCAGATCAAGTTCGATCTTCTCGCCCGGCCGAATACCGAGATGCTGCAGCACATCCTTGCGAAACGTCACCTGTCCGCGTGCGGTAACAGTTAGCGTCGTCACTTTGACAGCTCCGATTCATCTACATGATTAGATAATGCACAATTGCATTACGATCAATAGCAGTGGTCCAGGCGCCTATTCAGTTGCCTATTTACCTCAAGGACTCGGCCAAATCACGTGAGCCTTCGATCGGGAGGACCCCCTTGCCCTAGCGGTGGCACCCTCTAACGGTTCTCTCCCACAGACGTGCTCTTCGAAGCGCCAACACCGACCGCCCGCTTAACCGGGAGCTCCTCAGCGGTGGCAATGAACGCCTTTGGGACGGCTCGGGCGCCATATCGCCAGCCAAACCTGACATAGGTGCCATTTGGAGCGCCTATTGTTCCACCCCATGAGTTCCCGAGCTGCACCTTCGACGTATGCAGCTGTACGTGATGCCGGTTCGCCAGTTCTTACCGAGATCGGAGGGTTGAACCAATGGAGGCTCATCAAGGCTTTCTGAGGTCGAACAGCACGAATTGCCCATGGAGCGTGGCCAAATCCACGATGGTCTCGACCAATTCACAGTCGCTCACTGGCAAATCGGGCTCAGCTTTGCGAACTTCGGCAACGGTGTCTCGCACTGAGACGACGCTGCCAATCGGGACGGAACGGATCACCGCGTCCACCAATTCCGCCGCTGTGGACATGGACTTAAAGACCGCTTGAGATTTGATCGCACCCTCCCACCCCGGAGAAACCCAAAAGGCCATCTTGTGGGTCACCAAGCGAAGAAATCAAGGTTCGGAATGTGCCATGTTGATGGCCCGCATCAGAGGTTTAATCAGGGGGCGTCGGACGGTTCTTCTTCTCCTTCATCAAGCAAAGCAAGCAGTGATCCAGTGGCGCTAGGTAATTCCGCCTCAATCTTTAGATCTAGAAACTTGTTCACTGCTCAGTGCAAATCAACCGCCGAAGGGCGTTCTCGACCGACATCTGCCCTGATCGATAATGCGTTGGGAACCACTCCAGATACCGACGGGGGAACCCTTCGGGATTGAAGTGGTGGAGTCAGATGCGACGCCGTCAACGCGATCGTGGCCGCCGCTGCTACAACTTCTCCCTCCTGCTCATGTGGCTGAAGGACTTTTTGTCGCTCTTGATCGCTCTGCTTCAACTCCGGCCCAAGCCGGTCGCTGCTTAGAGCTCGGATTGTTCACGGTCGACTTAACTCTGGTCGAGCGTGGCGGTCGCGCCCGTCCGTTCCATATCGACAGCGCCACGGAAAGCGTTCTGATGTCGAACGAAGCCCGCGTCTACCAGAACTTCGGCCCGGGCTTCGCCGCTCATGGCACGGTCGAGCATGGCGCTGGCGAGTTACAGTTCCCGCAACAATCGCCCTTGCCGATGGTGGATCGATCACCAAGCCAGCCACTTGGGTCTAGCCCCATTCCCCTACGGCTGGGTAGCGCCTTAGCGCTTGGTCGCGTCTGCCACATCAGCGAGAGGTTTCATGGTGCGGGCTTCCTTGAGCATCCGCAGCGCCTCTTCTGTGGTGAGACCGAACTTGCGGGCATAGTAGGCAGCTTCCCTTTCCAGTGCGCCTTCTACCGGAGCTTCAATCGCCTGCTTTGCTTCCTGCTTTGCCTTCTTTCCCATGTGCCGAATCATAGCACATTCCGATAGATCGCTCCATTTCGCGCGGATTGCCGGCCTGTTGAGGATCATATCCCTATGATTTGGCCAAGTCTGTCAAATATATAATCGCCGGCAATACTGTAACGTACGGTTCGCCGGAATTATGGTACAGTTTGCCATCGTCTGCATATGCCACCGGCGCAGGCGGCTGGGAGATGACAAGCGCTCTTGCCTTTGTGGGAGAGCGCCATGGACCAGGAAGTTACCCAGAGCAGAAGCGAACTGTTAGGCCGCCTCAGCCAAGCCGATTTCGCACTCCTACAGCCCTACATGCACAACCGACATCTTGAATTGAAGGCTCCGCTGGAATCGGCTGGCGAGCCGATTGAGTGCGTCTACTTTCTCGAAAGCGGCATCGCATCTGTCGTGGCGAAAATTCGGCCGGAAGCGAATGCGGAGATAGCCATTATCGGCCGCGAAGGTATGACCGCCTGCGCCTTGGTCATGGGCGTCGACTGGGCAACCCACGATTGCTATATTCAGGTGACGAGTGAGGCGGTTGGCATCGACGCGGAGCCGTTCAAGGCTGCGCTGGAAAGCAGTCCAACTCTCCGGCTCTTGCTGCTTCGCTATGTCCACTACCTGCACATCCAGACCAGATCCACGGCCTTGGTCAATGCCCGCGCGAGGGTAGAAGATCGGTTGGCGAGATGGCTGCTGATGTGCGACGACCGGATCATCGGGGACCAAATCGCGATCACTCACGAATTCCTGGCGGTGATGCTTGGCGTAAGGCGTCCGGGCGTAACGATCGCCCTGCAACTGCTCGAAGGAGACGGGCTCATCAAGTCCCGCCGCGGTGAAGTCACCATTCGCGACCGAGAGGGCCTGATAGCTGCCGCGGCTGGCTTTTATGGCCAGCCTGAAGCAGAATATGCCCGGCTGCTCGGCAAATCCGGGCCACGAGCGGAGCCTCGATAGAAAGCTGAGTGGTCGGCGCTTCGAAGCATTGCCACGGCCCGCCTGTAAAGGCTGCACGTCCGAACGGCAAGCCAAAGTTCGCCTTCATCTAAGTGGCCGATTTGAAAGCGATGGAGCACCGCCGAAGCTATAAGCTCTGCTTGTTGGCTTGTGTGGTCGAAATTTCGCTCGGCACAAAGCCGGTCGAAGACCCGTTGGCAGATCTGCAAATCAGCGGGACAAAAGCAAGAATTGCCGAGCCGGTTCAACATCGAGCGCCTCCCAGTACGCACGTGCAAGAACGTTCCATCAGAACCGATTTAGAGATCGCAAGCGGCGAGAGTCAATGAACGGTTAAGGACGTACATTTCGTTATAGGTCTCATCCAGAAGGTTGGCCCCCGGAACGAGTTTCGAGCATCGCCGGCTTGGATCAACGCCGCGCTTTTTCTTTCTCTCGGACCCGCGCGAAGCCTGTCAGCTGGGACGATACGCTGCCAGTTCAACTACGGACAGCTGGGTCGGATGTGTTTTCGCTAGTCGGGCAAATCGCCTTGCTTTGACTTTTTTCATTGTCCAAAGCGGATAGTCTCCGCGTGGCATCGTCAACTGCCACGCCAACCAGCGCGTCGACCTCCGACACAGCCTCAATGTGACCGTCCTGATGAGACGGACCTTCGGATCTGAAGCAGGAGAAACTTAAAAGCGTGTCGCGATCAATTGGCCTGATATCCGGCAGCTTTGAAGAAGTTTCTGCATTTGGCTGGGTCGAACAGGTGGCAGGTACCGCCGAGGGCATTGCAGAGTGCGTCGAAGGTTCTGGCCGCCTTTCTTCGCAGCCGCGCCTTGAGTTTTGAGTAGGCCATCTCCAGGTCGCGTTCACGATGGTGTTCCACCGGCGACCAGACCGTGCTCGCTCCTCACCGCGAGGAAGGACCTTGATTGCGATTTGCAGACGCTGGAGCCGGGAACGGAAAAGCCCGCCGCCGGAACTGCGCGGCGGGCTTTTGGTGCAATAGTCAACCCACTGTAGACCGTCTGGCCACAACTAGCTCAGGACAACCGCGATCTTGTAGGCATTCGGGTCGACGATGACGATCGGGCCATCAGCGAGCACGAAATACTCGTAATTTTCATAAGCCGGAACGATCTCGACGATGCCCGCCGGCAGACGATGCAGCCACAGCATCGCACCCTTGAGGACGAAGCGATCCGGTACGGCGAAACACTCAGACGATAGAGCGCACGCTCGATGGCATAACGCGTCATGAGCAACTGAGCGTTCTCACGACGTTCGCGAGCACGCTGGGTCAGCCGGTCGCGTACAGAAAATGCCGATATTCTTCGGCGCCTTCATGAAACCATGGCCTCGATGTAGGGACGCGTCACGGTCCGGACGGGATCGATCTCAGCGTAGCGACAAAGCTCGTTCAGCCAAGCCGCCCCTTTCGCGATCTGATGAGGTCCCGCAGTGCCTCGATCGCAACATCGAGGCCGATTTTGTTTCGGTGCTTGAAGCAGTCGGCGACGGTCTTCGCTGGCGAGGTGATCGGAACAGGCACGCCGTCGATGTGATGAGTCTCTATGCCGGCCATCAGCGCCTCGCCGCTGGCGCGGACGATCTTCAGCGAGACCGACGGATTGGTCGGCGCCCAGTCCTTTGACCCGAGCTGCATCCACGCAGCCTGCGGCGTCTGGGTCATGAGGTTGTGGAATTGCAGCGCCGACAGCCGGCCAATGACCCCTCCAGGGCGCGATCTCGGTGGGTCTGGGCAATCATAATGCACGTTATAAACCCTCGGTTTTAATTACACTATACAACATTTTTCACAGAAGGATTGGTAGGCAAGAATCATCCGCGACGCTTGAAATCAAACGGCACAGAGGGGGGTCGAATCCAAGTTACGCGTTGCCCCTCTCAAAACGTTGTAATACCTATCAAAAATGTAGGTGGCGACCGAAACGATCGGCGCTCGTCCTTAGCCACTTGGTTCATCCGGCATCCCGCGCATTTCGAGGCCAGGGCACAAAGATGCCGCCGAGCCTTGCGGCACGGCAGCCTCTTTTGCGCGATGTTGTCCCATCAGGCTTCCAGGATAGCCACGATCTCGTAGGTATCCGGATCGACGATGACGATGCGTCCGTCGGCCAGCACGAAATACTCGTAACGTTCATAAGCCGGGACGATCTTGACGATACGGGGTGGCAGCCGATGCAGGCGGATCTTATGCCGGGGCACCTCGACGCCGACCGAGATGTCGAAGCCGACATCGCGAACCGGCTGGACGTGGGTCTCGTGGATAATCTGCGTGATCTGCGTCTTCTGCTCGACCGTCACGTTGTTGATCGAGGCCGTCTTGTTCTGGTCGGTCTGGACGTTGGCGTTGCCCTGGGCGTTCTGCTCAGTGGTGGTGCCGGTCTTGCCCTGGGCGTTCTGCTCGGTGGTCTTCATCTTGGTCTTGCCTTGGGCCTGCTCATTCGTCTTCGAACCCTTCGGGCAGTTGGCCATGCCGGTCTGGCACTTGGCCGTACCCTGAGCCTGCTCCTCGGTTTTGGTGCCAGCCTGACCCTGGGCCTGCTCATCGGTCTTCACCTTGGCCTTACCCTGAGCCTGCTCCTCGGTGTTGGCGCCAGCCTTGCCCTGGGCATTCTGCTGGGTCTGCGACTTCATCTTGCCTTGGGCCTGCTCGCCCGCCTTGCCGCCCTTCTGGCAGTCGGCCTGGCCGGCGGCGCAATTGTCGCCTCCGCTCGGCTGCGCGGATTCGGTCTGCGCCATCGCGGCGCCGCAACCGACGCCGAGCGCGACCATGCTCGTGATCAGAAGATGTTTCATCTGATTTCTCCTCGGAATCGGTCCCTTCATTCCATAAACTGCAGGCGAAAGGCATGGTTCCGAATTTGCCGGTAAAACCCGGTGATGTGTTGTGAAAACGCAGACGGCAATTTTGTAGGGAACAAGGCCCGTCCGTGCTCTATAACCCCCCTCGCCCGGCCAACAAAGCCGACGGGGCGAGAGGCAAGCTTCGTACAGATCGTTCGCTATGCAGGCGGGCGCTTCGGAAGCTATCAGGCAGATGCGCTCAGGCCACATGGGGACTTTCGTTTTTGGCAGATCGGCTTGATAATCGCCTGTCGCGAGGCCACGTCATGACGGATTGATTGCTCTCTGGCGGTGACGTTGGGTGGAGATGAAGTCCACAACGACGAGGCGACCCTCGCGGGTATAAACAAAGTGCGCCTCGTACCCGGTGGTGACCTTGGCCTCGAATCCCAGCTTGGCTAGAGTTGGTGGCATGCTGAACGCCATTCACCACGTCGCGCTCATCTGCAGCGACTACGACCGATCGCGACGGTTCTATGTCGAACTCCTCGGCCTCGATCTGATCCGGGAGGTTTATCGGGCGGAGCGGCAGTCGTGGAAGGCCGACCTGCGGATCGGGTCCGCCCAGTTGGAATTGTTCTCCTTCCCCGCCCCGGTGATGCGGCCGTCCTATCCGGAGGCGACAGGCCTGCGACATCTGGCATTCACCGTAGTGGATCTCGAACCCGTAATTGCGCGCCTGGAAGCCGCCGGCGTTGCCGTTGAGCCAATCCGGACAGACCAATATACGGATCAGCGATTCACCTTTTTCAGCGACCCAGACGGATTGCCGCTGGAACTCTACGAGGCCCAATAAGGAAGCGTTGGCCCCTTTCACGACTACCGCCTTTTGAGAACGGCAGTTTTCAGGAACGACACTTGGCTCCTCAATGATCATCGGCCAATCTGGGCCAAGCTCGATCGGGTCCAGCCAAGACGGCATGGTGTTGCTGCACGGTGGTTCGCCCAAAGGCGCCGAGCTGATCGCCTCCAAATGGGCCGACAATCGCAAGGTGCCGCAGATAGCCTTTAAGCCCGGCTGGACGAAGCATGCCAAGGCCGCGCCATTCAGGCGCAAGGACGCGATGCTCGCAATACTGCCGATCGACGTGCTGATTTCCCGGGTACCGGGATTCAGGACCACTTCGCCGACAAAGCAAAGAAGCTTGGCATGCCGGTTTGGGAGTTCGGCGCCGTTGACCTGGCCGATGCGCCATCGCGCCGATTCGACCAGGCCATGTGAACGGCTCGTTTCTGAAAACGCGGGGGCGCGTTGTGGCGACGCTAGCTTCTGATGGCCTCATCAATGATGGCTATCGCATCGACCTCTATGAGGTAGCCTGGGGACATTATCGCTACCCCGACCACCACATTCGCTGGTTTGTGATTCTCCAAACAGCGAAATCTGCGCTTCTTCGATGATCGGAACGTGTTCATCGCGCCTATAATCGACAATGTAGATTGTGATCTTTGCAAACTTGCTCAGGCTGTACCCCTGCCGCACTGAGCGCTCGACCGAGATTGCCGAATGCCAGGCGCGCTTGCGCCGCAAAATCACAATGCCCAACGAGCTTGCCGTATATGTCTTCGCGCTGCTGACCTGAGACGAATACCAGCTTGGATCCTGTCGCGACAACAACCTGTGTGTACATCTCCGGAATTGGCAGATCATCTGGGTTGATGAGTCCGAGCGACATTAAATAATCTCCTACTTCGTTCGACTGAAATCGACATTGTTGATCACCGCGTCGCTGGCACACAGGACGATGGCAAAGCGTCGGCGCTGGCGCGCGTGGCGGTCAGCGGCATTGGTGAGGCCATTTCCGTTCGGGTGTGACGATCATCGGATGGACCGACGGCGGACTGACCCGGAAATGGCGCCGTATGTCGGCCCCGGCCGGCGGGCGTCGAAACACGTGCGAATAGGCGTAGAGCAAGGCCAGATACTGGCCTTGCTTCTCGGTAAAGCCGTGGTTGACGGGCCGCTGCGCGGCGCCTGGTTCTGGCTCATCTGTCGATTCGTTCCGAGCCTCCGACAAGGACGTGCGATGAACACACGTTGCCCGGTCGAGCTGAGGCAAGCCGAGCGCGATGAATTGAACACGCTACTGAACGGGGGCAAGCATGCCGCCCTCAAACGAGCCCAGATCCTGCTGGCCGCCGACGGGGCGCCGGCGACGAGGAGATTGCCTGTCGTAGCGGTGGGCGGCTCGACCGTCTATCGAGCCAAGCGACGCATTGTGGATGGCAATCTTGAGCGAGCACTGAACGAGGAGCCGAGACCAGGAGGCGAGCGCAAGCTGAGCGGCACGCTTCTTTGCTTCTCTTTTGCGCCGGAGACCGACGTAAACCGCGGTCAAAATAGGGATGATCAGGACCGCAGTCCGATCATCAGGAAGACGCGCGCAAAAGGCAAAAAATAGTAGCTGGCGTCGGGTGAGCGACGTCATATGCCATAGGGCGACCGTTCACATAGCAGCAGCATGGCGCTGCCGACCGGCATTATTGAGAGGCCCGACAGCGTCTCGTTTGTTGCAGCTGTGGCATGACTGCTTTGTGCTGAACAGGACGGAGCCGACTGCCATCATAACCAGAAAGCATGAACCAGATTCGCGAGTGAACAGCAGGCGTATGTCGACGGTCGGATCGCCACGGCCAATTTCCCAGAATGCGAGCAGCAGGAACGCGATGCCGGAAAGGACTGCAAACGTCGTGATGAAGCTCGACGCGAACCAGTCGTCGCGTTGCCCTTGGCCAAGGAGGGTTGCCCTCTGCAATTCCAGTCGTATTGCCATCACGGCAGGTCGCCCGAGCTCGTCAACCACGCGGTCCGGTTTCGTTCGAGTCACGGGAACAAACATCGCACGTGGGAGTTGGGGCGGTCTGTTCGGATTGAGACCTTCATAATCTTGGGAGGGGATATGTCGCGTTCCTTCAACCTTGGCTTGCCGACGCTGCTTGGCGCCGCGGCGGTCACCCTTACCGCTGCTTCCGATCCGCTACCGCCAGATCTGACCTATCGTCCATTGCCGAGCCTGCCCTTTTCGGCGGTGAAGGAGAATGACGAAGCGCAAAAGCCCGCCGTGATGGAGCGGCAGCGCAACCTGCTCGAGGATCGTTACGACCTTGCGGATCGGCCGATATCGGGGGTCATGATGTCGGGCGGTCGAAAAGCGGTGCAGGAGGGGGTCAGGGTCAAACTGCCGCCAGGCGAGACCTGGGACAGCCTGGCTGCGATGACTCCCCAGGAAATCCGCAACAGCAATCTGCTGCCGAAAGGTTTCCTGCCGCTGCCCCACGTCAAGCAAGCGACGGGAGGCCAGGTTTTCCCGGATAACCAGATCAGGGAAATCAGCGCCGATGAAGGACGCGACCTTCGGCGCTTCGATGTCGATTTCGACCTGCCCAATCATCTTACATCGGAGTTTCCGCCTCCGATTTTCCTTACCACTCATCCCGAACTGGGGGACGTCTCGCGCGGTGATCTGCTGACGATCCGGAACTTCTACGAATACATGAACGGCATCATCACACCCGTGCAAATGGAAGGGCTACGGCTGTTGTTGACGCCCTTCCCGCAAGAGGAATTCAATCAGACCGAGGACCGGAAGGTGGCGATGCAAAGCACGGGCGTGGCGTGCCTCGACTGCCATTCGAATTTCCATACCAACGCGGCCTTTCACCTGACGCCTGACGTCCGGCCACAAGCCGAGCGGTTCCGGCTCGACACGACCAGCCTGCGTGGCCTGTTCAACCAGCAGATCCACGGCTCCAAACGCTCGCTGCGCTCGGTCGAGGATTTCACGGAATTCGAGCAGCGCACCGCCTACTTCAACGGCGATCACGTGAGCGCCACCCGCAAGGGGGCAAACCTGCCGGATCGCACGAACCAGGTAGCGATGATGGCGCAGATGCAGAACATCATCGACTTTCCGCCTGCGCCCAAGCTGGACCCGTTCGGTCGGCTTGATCCGGCCGTCGCTAGTGAACAGGAGCTCAAGGGAGAGCAGGTCTTCATGGGCAAGGGCCGTTGCGCCGAGTGTCATGTCCCGGGGTTATCGTTCATGGACAACAACATGCATGATCTGAAGCTCGAACGCTTCTACAAGATCGGTCAGACCTTCAATGACCAGATCGCCATACCGGACGGCCCGATTAAGACCTTCACGCTGCGCGGGATCAAGGATTCTCCGCCCTATTTGCATGATGGCCGCCTGATGACACTTGCCGACGCGGTCGAGTTCTTCAACCTGGTGCTAGGGACCAAGCTCGACCAGCAGGAAAAGGATTCACTGGTGGCTTACCTGCTCACCCTCTGAATGGGCCGAAAAGACCCGCCGCCGGAGGGCTCACTTTCGGCTCGGGATGGAGGACATCATGCGTGCTGTCGCAGTCGCGTTCACTCTGGCTCTCTCGCCCTGTTGCGCGCTGGCCCAGCTTGGCAATCCGGCCGGCCTTGCTCCGGACACGCGGATGAAAAAGCCGGGAGTTCCCGCGCCAAACCAGACGAATTATCAAGATCGGCTCTTCGCCCGGCTGGTTACGGCCGGCGGCATGGCCGAGGTGGAGCTCGGTCGGCTCGCTGCCGGGAGGACGAACCATGATGGCGTCAGGCAATTCGCAAAGCGTATGGTAGACGATCACGGCAAGGCGAACGAGCAGCTAAGGTCCATGGCCGACAAGAGCAAGATTCCGCTTCCCGACGAGCTCGACCCCGATCACCAGAAAATCCGCGCTGATCTCGAAAAACAGGACGGCGCCGCGTTCGATCTTGCTTATCTGGCTGCGCAGGTCCTCGACCATCAGAAAACAGCGCAGCTTCTGGCGTGGGAGATTGGCTCCGGCGAAGATCCAGAACTCCAGCACTTCGCCTCAGACAACCTACCAAAGGTGCTCGAGCACCTCGATATGGCGCGCACGCTGCACGCGGAACTGGCGGGACAAGCCTCGCTCGCAGCGGACGCGCCAAAGAGCAAATAAACTGCCGGCCTCTCCAACGTGAACAGGGCTTACCATTGCACGCGAGCCGCCAAAACGCGTCAATCTTGCTGTTGTCGCCGTTCGGAGAGCTCCGGCTGTCAAACGGCCTTCAAAAGTGACCCTGGAGTGGAGTAGGCCCCTCAGGCCGGACACAAGTCAGGCCGCTGATTTGACCGTTTGCCGGGTGTGTTGATCTTCGAATTTGCTAATTGGACTGAGATAGCCGAGTGCTGAGTGAACCGTCGCCATACCCTGGGCGGCAAGATGATCGCGATAGGCTGTCGGGTAGTGTCTCAGTTTGAAATTTTGAAATATGCGAAAGCGCCTATCCGAGTTTGCCGCATGAGCGAAAGCGCCCTATATGCTTAGCGCAAAGCATAGGAGGCGTCACGATGACCAAGCCGACAAATGCCGCCGATATGGCCCGGTCGGTCGGCGTTGACCCGAAAGCGTTCCGACAGGCATTGCAAAACGCGCAGTTCCCCTGGCAGCATCAGCTCAACGAGCATTGGGAAGTGGATCTTGATAGCGCAGAGCATTCATCAATGCGGACCGTGCTGGTAACTCTCTTAAAGAAGCGGAAGAAGCCCTAATGCCCACCGGACCTAAAGGCCAAAAGCGCCCCGCCGACGTGATCGGCAACGCCGTCCGCGTCATGCGCATTGCGACAGGCGAGGAAGCCGACGACGTGATTGACGACGGCAAAGACCCGGCAGCCAAGGCGCTTGGCGCGAAGGGCGGGAAGAAGCGGGCGGAAAACATGACGCCAGAGCGGCGCGCCGAGATCGCTAAGAAGGCGGCTGAAAGCCGCTGGAAAAAGTAGGCTTAATGAGAGCTGCCTTTCTCTTCTTCTAAGAGCTGGTTCCATGCTGCTATGGCCGCGACAAAAGCTATTACGGTGAGAATGATCTGAGATATCCAGTATGCTATCTCAAGCCAGTTTGTCTGATCCATCTCCACCCCCTAGTCGCCCAAGGGGATCGTCCGTCAATGCGGTGAAAATCGCAATTGTTAAATTTCAAACTGAGACACTACCGGCTGTCGCATTATATTGTGACCGAGATCAGAATGTGCGCAGCGGGGTGGCGGTTTGCGTCCTTCGACTGCGGCGGCCAAGCCATCAGCATCAGCCGTGCGTAATCGAGCGGCTGATGGCGTATCCGACACCCGCCGCGACAGGCATCCAAGGACAACGGCAACATACGCAAACGGCAACGACGGGACGTATGAGCCTCCTTGCTGGTGGCCTTCACCGTTTTGATGAAGAAGGTGCCGGGGTCTTCCGCGCTTCCAAGCAGCACTCGCCGATGGCGATCGCTATAGGCATCGATGTGCTCGTAAAGACCGCCCAGGTCCGGTAGGACCAGCCGAAATGGCTTGCTCCCGCCTGGTTTTTTCCATCCGCAACCGACCCGTCCAGGCCGGTCAGCCATGGCACGCTCTATTCGTTCATGTGGGGCCAACGCGGTCGCGAGGTCATCCCCGTAGCGACAAATCCGGATTTCCGGCGAACCTGGAAGACGCTTGCCGGAAAGGCCGGGCTCTCGAAAGAGATCCGAGACCGATTGCAGAACCATCTGCAGGACGTTAGTTCCAAAAGCTACGATCGCTGGAATTATATGCCGGAAAAGCGTGCTGCCATGGCGCAGTGGGACAAGTTTGTCCGCGAGATCCTGATGAAGAAGAAGCGTAAAGCCGCACTCAAGGAAGCTGCATGATCAGCTGTGATCGCCGGCGGGGTAGAGCTTCACCTGGGGACAGACTACGAATCTGAGGGTCAGGAGTTAGAAGCTCTTCGGGCGCGCCATTCCATCGAATTGACCCCGGCCCTATTTCCACGAGGATTTCAGATGCCTCGTGGCCGACGAGCATTGGCCCACTGGCTCAAGACTGCCGAACAGCACCGATCCAGTCGAGCCGCGCGGCGGGAATGAGGCCGTAATTATAGAAATTGATGCCGTCGACACCGGGCGCCAGCGCCGGCTTGACCTTGGCTGCGAGCACTTCGGGGCTGGCCATTTCCGGATAGAACAGCCGGTAGCCGGTGCCGAGGAATTTGTCCGCGCCCAGTGCCGCACGGCCGGCCGCCATCAGGCTGGCGACATCGCCGGCCTTCATGTCGTAGGCGCACAGGATCGCCCCGTCGCAGACCTTGCCCAGCGCTGCCAGATCGCAACCGCCAAGCCAGCCGTCTTTCAGATCGATGATGACGACCCGCGTCGTGGGATCGGCTACCTCGCGCAGTTCGGCGACCAGGCTGGTCACTGGCTCGAATCGCCACAGCAGATAGGTATGGAGCTCCGGCCACGGCGCAAAGGCGTCGAGGCCGCTGGCGGGAAAATCGGGAAAGCGCCGCTCAGGCACCGCACGCTCGCAGGTCTCGACGATCCATTGCCTGGTGAGCTTGCGCGCCGCCTCGCCATCGATGCCGGCTTTTGCCGCACGGGCGACGCAGGACGTACAGAAGCACAGCGACAAAAGAAAATCGTCTTCCGGCGTCAGGCCGACACCGTCCTTCTCGTGATGGTATTCATGGGCAAAGCCCATGAAGGACGGGCCTTCGAGTTCTATCCGGTCCGGCCGGTAGCTGTGCGAGATATCGGCGATCAGCGCGCGGACATAGGCGCGCGCATCGGGATGCGACGGGCAGAGATTGTAGTAATTGGCATCCCCGAAGGCGTTGCGGGTGACGGCCTGCGGATGCAGCATGCCCAGGCGGGTGTTGTGCAGGCAGACCGTCCAGCACGAAACGCCAAGCCCACCCGCGTCGCGCCGGCGGATAAGCTGACCGAGCACGTCGCCGCCCTCGGTGATCACGTCAGCCACCTTGGGCTGGATGGCGAGACTTCCCCAGCGCGCCGCGGTCGGCTTGAAATAGATGGTGCCGTCCTCAGGGAAATAGGCCTTGCGGCGCGGGCTGCGCGGCTGCAGGAAGCGCCCGGCATGATAGGATGTCGCCAGGCTGATCATGTTGAGCCCGGCGCGCTCGACAAGATCACGTTCGACCGTCTCCTGGCCGAGATCCTGGATGTCCCAGGGATAGGTCCACATGGACAGTTGCTGCATGGGATATCCTCTTGGCTCAGCCGTCGACCGGCTCTGCGACCTGCATGAGGCAGTCGCCCGCCTCGCACATCGTGTGCAGCCGGCGCGACAGCACGAAGCCGCTTTCGGCGAAATGCAGGGCCTCCTCGGCAATATCGAGCCGTTCGAGATCGTGGTACCAGCCGGCCAATTGTCCTGAAATGACACTGTCGCCGAGCCTGACGGCCGGTTCGAACCAGCCACGCCGGGTGGCATAGAGGCCCTGGCTGTGCCTGGACAGGGACAGCAGCCGTGTCGGTGCCGAAGGCTTTTCGCCCGCGCCAAGAACCGGCGCGTCGACCACCCCCAGTGCCACCATCAGGCTGTCGAGGGCGCAGGCGGTCATCGCCATCGAATCGACCGTGGCGGTGCCACCGCCGCCGAACTCGCCGCTGACGCCGATGGCGCCGGCGCGGCGCGCTGCGCCCATCGAGGTTGGCGAGGCCTGGCCGTTGTCAGCGATAAAGCCGTAAGGCATCCCGAGCGTGCGCATCAGCTCGACGCCACGCCGGTGGCGCTCGGGATCGGCGTTGCGCTCGACCAGCGCGGTCGGCAGATGCTCCATCGACGTGCCGCCTGAATGGATGTCGAAGACGACGTCGTGGCGAGGAAACAATTCCGTCTCGAGGAAATTGGCGAGCCGGCTTGTCGGCGTGCCCGAGGGATCACCGGGAAAGGCGCGGTTGAGATTGCCGCCGTCGAGCGGCGAGCAGCGCTTCGCGGCCATAACTGCCGGCGCGTTGGCCATCGGCACGATGGTGATGCGACCCTTGATCCGCTTCGGATCGAGCCGGCGCACCAGCCTTGCCAACGACAGCTCGCCTTCATATTCGTCGCCGTGATTGCCGGCCACCAAAAGCAGTGACGGGCCGTCGCCATTGCGGATGAGGCAGATCGGCACCTTGACCTGAAAGTAGGGAGAGCGGTCGATCGAGAGCGGGATGCTGAGATGGCTAAGCGTCTTGCCGTCGCGGTCGAAATCAAGCGTGTGGGCGAGGCCGGTGTGCATGGTCAGACCGCCGCGACCGCGGTGATTTCGATGCGCAGGTCGGGATCGGCAAGACGCGCCTCGACACAGGCCCGCGCCGGCAGCCGGGCAGGATCGACCCAGGCATCGTAGATGCTGTTCATGGCCTCGAAATCAACGATCTGCGGCAGGAAGATGTTGACCGCCACCAGCTTCGACTTGCTGCTGCCGGCCTCGACCAGCAGCGCCTCGACCTTGGCCAGCACGTCGCTGGTCTGGCTTTCGATGCCGGCCTTGCGATCGTTGGCGACCTGGCCGGCTATGTGAACGAGGCCGCCATAGACGACCGCCTGCGACATGCGCGAGCCGGACTGAAAATACTTGATCATATCGGATCCTTTCGAGGTTCTCTTTTTGGGGGATCTGGTCAGCCGAACCAGGTGGGAAAAGCGTGGCGGACGTGGCCGGTCGCGTCGACGCCGAAGATCACGCGATAGCGGTCGAGGCAGGTGCAGGGATGCGAGATGCCGAATTCGACGACGTCGCCGACGGCGATGTCGTTGCTCGGTGCAATCGACAGGAAGGCGTGCTGGTCGTTGAGCTTGACCACCTTGGCGCGCACCTCCGCCATCGGCAGCGGCTTGCCGGCACGAGAGACGGTGAGCAGCGTTGGAAAACCCTGGTCGAACGACACGTCGCGCATACCCATGCCACAGATGACGAGGCCCGGCTCCGCCCGCGACAGCACTTCGGCCCACAGGCGTAGCGCAGGGCGAAACGAATGCCGCGCCGAAGCGCTGATGCCGCCTATGGCAAAACCCTTGCGGGCATCGAGGGCGCCGAGCGAGCGATCATAGGTGCCATGGTCGTGGAAGAAGATGGCACCGCTGCGCAGCACCAGCGTCGCATTGCCGTCGCTGAAAGCCACGGGCGAAAGTGTTGCGACCACCCTGTCGAAGAAGACCGAGCCGCCGGCGGTGATGATCAGCGGCGCGTCGCCGCCGACGCGGGCGCGCAACCGCAGGAACATGTCGGCGGTCATTGCCAGCAGGGCTGATATCACCTCGTCGGTGCGGCCGGGCTCGGGTTGTGCCGCCGCACCTTCGTAGGTTGCGACGCCAGCAATCAGCAGTCGCCCATCGGCAGCCGTGATCGCATCGGCGATCGCCTCGGCCTCGGCAGTGGTCCGCGCGCCCGCCCTGCCCGCGCCGAGTTCGACCAGCACGCTCAGCGGCGGCAGCGCCGCATTGCCGCGCCAGGCCTCGGCAAGCGCGGTGACGGCGGCGACCGAGTCGGCGAAGACATGAAGGTCGGCATTCGGCCAGGCCCCGGCCAGAGCCGCCAACCGGTTGGCGCCACCTGCCCCGCCAACTTCATTGGCGATGATCAGCCGCGTCAGGCCGGCCCGGAGCATCACCGTGGCCTGCCTGATATCGGCGACAGTGGTGCCCCACGCGCCGGCCTCGACCAGCGACCGGGCAAGGTCGGGCGCCATCGGTGTCTTGGCATGCGGAGCAATCGCAACATTATGCTCGCGCGCGTAGCGCAGGAACAGGTCGCGGTTGGCGGCAAAAGCTCCCTCGTCGAGGGTCAGCACCGGTAACGACATGCGTCCCTCGGCTGGATGCCAGTGCTCGGCTGCGACAAGGCTGCTGTCCAGCCCAGTTGTGCCGGGGGGCACGCCGCGCATACGGTCGTCGAGCCGATAATTTTCACGTACCGAAAGCGGTGGGGGCGATGAGTTTTCAGTCATACGATGCTAACCTTCACCGTCGCAGAACCAAGCCGGGATCGATGCCGGTCACAGCATGAGAGAGATGCGTGCCAGAACCTTACGCCGGACCGATCATCGACGCCCACCATCATCTCTGGGATCTCGGTCTCGACCGGCATCCCTGGCTCGCCGCCACGGCGGGCGAACGCGGCGGCCTCGGCGAGCTTGGTCCCTTGCGGCGTAACTATCTGCCCGAGGATTATGCGCGCGACGCCAAAGGGCATAATGTCGTTGCCACCGTCCATGTCGAAGCCGGCTGGGCAAGCGACGACTGTGTCGGTGAAACGCGCTGGCTGGAAACGCTCGACAAAGCGCGCGGCGTCGCCGCCCGCTATGTCGTTCACGTGCCGCTCGCCGACCGCCAGGCGCCGGCGCTGATCGAAGCGCAAGCCGCGTTCGAGCGTGTCGTCGGCGTGCGCGACATACTGAGCTGGGATCCTGACCCGGCCCGTCGCTTTGCGGCCCGTGACGGCATCATGGACGATCCTGCCTGGCGTGCCGGGCTTGCCTTGCTCGGCCAGCATCGGCTGGCCTTCGACCTGATGGTGTTTCCGCGCCAGCTCGCCGGCGCGGCTCGCCTTGCGGCTGCCTTCCCCGATCAGCAGTTCGTGCTCAATCATTGCGGCAGTCCGATCGACCGCGATGCCGACGGCATGCAGACGTGGCGCGACGGGTTGCGGCTGTCGGAGCACGACAACGTCGCCATCAAGATCTCGGACCTGGTTGCCTACGATCATGACTGGACGCTCGACAGTTTGAGGCCGGTGGTCCTGCGTTGCATCGACTGTTTCGGCACCGGACGCGCCATGTTCGGCAGCGACTTTCCGGTCGCCGGCCTGCATTCCTCGTTCGATGACATATATGACGGCTTCAAAACCATCACAGCGGACTTTTCCGCCGACGAACAGACGGCGCTGTTTTACGGCAACGCAAAGCGCATCTACCGGCTCGACGATGTGTCATCGGCGGGCCTGCTCCCGGCCTGAGAGAAGCAGCAGGCCGAGGATCAGCGAGCCGAACAGGATGCTGCGCCAGCCGGGCGATGCATTGACGACGGTGATCAGCGCGGTGATGGTGACCAGCAGGATGGCGCCAGGGATGGTGCCGGCATAGGTGCCGAGCCCGCCGAGGATCGAGGTGCCGCCAAGCACCACGGCGGCAATCGAGGCGAGCAGGTAGGGATCGCCGATGCCGACATAGCCTTGACCGTTCATGCCGAGAACCAGCACGCCGGCAAGCCCCGAACAAAAGCCGCTGATGCCATAGACCGCGAGCGTCGTGGAGGTGACCGGAACACCGGACAGTGCCGCCGCGAGTGGATTGGCGCCCATGGCAAAAATCCTTGCGCCGAGCGATGTCGCATGCATCGTCGTCAGCACAATCACGGAGACCACCACCCATAAAAGCACGCCGGCCGGAATGCCGGCCGGTCGGCCATTGCCGAGCCAGTGGACCAGCGGGTTCTCGGCGGTCACGGCGCTGCCGCCGGCGATGATGATCAGCAGGCCCTGCAGGAATGTCGCCATGGCCAGTGTCATGATCATCGGGTGGACGCGCAGCAACGCGACGCCGAGCCCGTTGACCAGGCCGATTGCCGTGGTCAGCAGCAGAACGGCAAGGATGGCGGTGATGCCGGTCGGATCCGCCTGCCACGACAGCAGCGGCAAGCTGACGGCACTGACCGTGACGATGGCCGCAACGGAAAGGTCGATGCCGCCGGCGATCACCACGAAAGTCTGGCCTGCCGCAACCAGGCCGATGACAGCGCCGAGCTCGACCAGATAGCGCAAATGGCCATAGGCGCCGAAACCGCGCCAGACGGAGCTCGCCACGATCCAGACCGCGGCAACGATGGCGACGGTGAGGAACGGCCGGCTGCGCAGGACCGTCAAGGCGCGTTTGCCGCCCGCGCTTTCTTTCCAAGTTGTCATTGCTGCACCTTGCGAAATTGCGGGATGGCGACCGCAACGATGATGATCAGGCCCTGGGCGACATACTGGGCGACGGGCGTGAAGCCGAGGAAGAACATGACGCTGATCATCAGGCTGAGCAGCAGGCTGCCGGCAAGCGCGCCGCGCATCGTGCCCTGGCCGCCGAGGAAGCCGATGCCGCCGAGCACTGCGGCGGCAATCGAATTCAGCGTGAAGGCGGCGCCGATGACCGGATCGCCCGAACCGGTCTGCGCGGCGACGAACAGGCCGGCGCCGCTGGAGAGCAGACCGCTGATCGCATAGGCGGCAATCCGCGCGCCATCGACCGGCACGCCGGAGCGATAGGCGCCGACCGGATTTTCGCCAGCGGCATAGAGGCTCAAGCCAAGCGGCGTCGCGAGGTAGAGCTTCCACAAGAAAACGATGAGCACCAGAAGCAGGAATGCCGCGGGCGTGTTGCCGGCAAGCAGGTCGGACAGCCATTCCGGAATGGCACCGCCGGGCCGCGGCAGGATGAGCAGTGCCGCGCCGCCGATGATGAAGGACCCGGCAAGCGTCACCACGATCGCCGGCAGGCGAAGCCGCACCACGATGAAGCCGGTCGCCGCCCCTATGCCGAGACCGGTCACCCCTACCGCGGCAGTTCCGCCGGCGACGCCCAGCGGCCCGGCCATCGTCGTCGCGGCGATGACCGCGCCCAGGCTGACCGTGGCACCGATCGCCAGGCTGATGCCGCCGGTGAGCATCAGGATCACCTGCGCCATGGCGACCAGCGCCAGCGGGAACCAGCTCTGGGTGAATTTGGCGAAACCGGAGGCCGTAAACAGACCGGGAAAGAGAATGCCATAGGCGGTGAGAAACACCAGGACGACAGCGAACAGGCTGCGCACGCCGACATTGCGGCGGACCTGAACCGGCCAGTAGAGCGCGCCCGTCTGTGGTGCGGAGGAAGATGTGTTCATGCCGCGACCTTCCGCTGTTCCGCACCCATGGCAGCGGAGACGATGGCTTCCTCGCTGAGCCCCCCGCGCACCAGCGTGGCGACGATGCGGCCCTCGCGGACCACGGCGACCCGGTCGCAAAGATGCACCAGTTCGGGCGTGTCGGAACTGAGCAGAACCACCGCCTTGCCGGCGGCGGCGAGGTTGCGAAGCATCATGTAGATCTCGCGCTTCGTTTCGACATCGACGC
Source organism: Mesorhizobium sp. M0152 (assembly GCF_040322415.1). Lineage (NCBI taxonomy): Bacteria > Pseudomonadati > Pseudomonadota > Alphaproteobacteria > Hyphomicrobiales > Phyllobacteriaceae > Mesorhizobium > Mesorhizobium sp. M0152. The sequence goes on along the minus strand of NZ_JAMYTH010000048.1, from coordinate 11,015 downwards.
CGCGCGTCGGATCGTTGAGCAGAAGCACCAGCGGGTCGTGCGGCATCCATTTCGCCAGCGCCACCTTCTGCTGGTTGCCGCCCGACAGCGCCTGCGCCGCCCGGCCAAGGTCGCCCTTGATACCGAGCTGGGCGGCAAGGCCTGTTGCGGTCTCGCATTCGTCGCGGCGGCTGCGCAGCTTCAGCGCCGGCAGCCTGGCGAAGGCGGGCAGCATCATGTTGGTGATGATGGGGTGGATCAAATGCAGGCCTTCACGCTTGCGGTCGGCCGGCACATAGGCAAGCCCCAGTGCGTTGGCCTTTGGCACGCCGCCGGGCAGGCCGGAGGCGCCGTTGACGGTCGCCGATGCCGTCCGGGCCGGGATGGCGCCGTAGAGGCCGAGCAGCAGATCTTCCTGTCCTTGCCCGACCAGGCCGCCAATGCCGAGCACCTCGCCCGTTTTGATGTCGAGGTCGACGTCATGCATCAGGCCGGCAACAAATTTGCGGACGGAGATGGCGTCGGCACGTGAAGCCGAAGGCTGCCATTGCGGAAACAGATCACCGGGGTCGCGGCCGACCATCAGCCGCACCAGGCCGGCGGCGTCGGTGCCTTGCAGGGTGCGGTCGGCCGTGCAGGTGCCGTCCTTGAGAACGGTGACGTGCTGGCACAGCGCCATGACTTCGTTCAGCCGGTGCGAGATGTAGAGAATGGCAATGCCTTCGCCACGCAAACGCTGCAGCAGATCGGTGAGGATTTTGGTTTCGGTTGCCGACAGCGACGAGGTGGGTTCGTCAAGAATGAGCACGCGCGGCCGGCGGTAGAGCGCCTTGGCGATCTCCACCATCTGGCGACGGCCGAGCGACAGATGCCCGACCGGCGTCGACAGCGGCTCGTTCAGCCCGACAAGTTCGCATGCGGCCCTCGCCCGCGCAGCGAGTTCGCGGTAGTCGATCAGGCCGAACCGTTTGGGATAGGCGCCGAGGCCAATGTTTTCGGCGATGGACAGACTGGCCGTCAGGCTGAGTTCCTGCTGGACGACCGCGATCCCGGCCTGCCGCGCAACAGCCGGGGTCATGCGTGAGACCGCGCGTCCATCGACCTCGATCGTCCCGCCATCCGGGCGCAAGGCGCCGGACAAAAGGTTGATCAAGGTCGACTTTCCCGCGCCGTTCTCGCCGAGCAGCGCATGCACGCGGCCCGGTTGGAGAGCGATGGAAACGTCGCGCAGGACGGGGTTGCCGAAGAAAGACTTCGACACCCCCCGCGCGGCAAGAAGCGGAGCCGTGGTCAACAAGTTCTGCGGCCTTTCCGGCTACTTTTGAGCCAGCAGCTTCTTGAACAGCTCTTCATCGTAAGGCGAAAAGATATAGCCGTCAGCCGGGAAATCCTTGGCCCGGGCGAGGTATTCGTCGATGTTGGAATTGTCGATCACCGGCAGCGGGATCTTGACGAAAGCCGGCACATCCTTGCCTTGCAGCGCCTGGACAGCGGCGTAGGCGGCGAAGGCACCGAGCCAGTTCGGCTGCATGGTCGCCCAGCTTTTCAAGCCCTTTTCCTTCCACAGTTCGAGGAACTGACGCGCGTTCTCGCCGGTGATCGGCACCTGCTCGCGGCCCTGCTTGTCGAGGGCGAGCACGGCACCGGCCGACAGCGCGCCGCCGAGCGACAGGATGCCGTTGATGTCGGGATTGGCAAACAGCAGGCTGGTGACGGCTTCCTGGGCCGGCGCGACATTGTATGGCGTGTTGGTCTCGGCAAGCACCGTAACCTCGGGATGGGCCTTAAGTGCAGCGTCGGCGCCCTTGCGCCGGTCATCGCTGACCGAAACGCCGGCGGGGCCATTGAGGATCAGGATCTTGCCCTTGCCGCCGATGCTGTCGATCAGGAAGTTGGCCGCCTGGTCGCCCCATTGGGAGGAATCGGTGTTGACCTTGGCGGTCACCTGGTCGGTGTCGACAAGGCTATCGAAGTTGATGATGGCAATGCCCTTGGCGCAGGCATCGGCCAGCACGCGCGCCGGCGCGGTCGACGAACCGGCGATCAGGATGATGGCGTCGACATCGGAATCGATCATCGACTGGATCTGCTGGATCTGGACGTTGGCGTCGCCCTGGGCGTCGGTGACGACGAGCTTGTCGACCAGTCCCTGCTTCTTCAGGGTCTCGACTTCGGCTTCGATCGTGCCCTGCGTCTGCTTCATCCAAGTCGGCACGGAATAGATGTTGGCCCAGCCGATCGTGTACGGCGCCTTGCGGTCGCCCTTGATGCAGTTGGCGGCGGCATTGGCCTGCGAGGCGACGCCGAGGCTCAGGACGAGACCGAGACAAAGGGCGCTGGCGGATGCGAAAAGCGATGATTTCATCATGACTGTTCCCTTCAGAGGTTGTGGCCTCGACGTGCGGAAGCGGGACGAGGACATCCCTCGGTTGCCGAGGCTCGGAACCGTCTGTTCTCGTCGTACTCTCTGCGTCAGGCTCGTTTGTTTGTCTGGTATTTCAGACACGACGTCTGTATACCGGACAAAATGGATGCTAGACCGAGCCTTGACATCTTTCAAGCGCCTTGAGACGAGGATCAAAATGATTTTTGGATGGACGCGGCTGACATGAACGACGGGGCTATGGATCTGATCGAAAAGGCAGCCGGCGCAGAGCCGCGCAACGGCGAGCGGCGACGCGGCATCGACCGTGTCATCATGTTGCTCGAAGCCTTGCTGCGGCACCGCGCGCCGATGCGCGTCGGCGACATCGCCAAGATGATCGGCGCGCCGCGTTCGACTACCTACGAAATCGTCAACAGCCTGCTCGAAGCCGAAATGCTCGAAAACGTCGGCGGTGAAGGTTACGTCTATTTCGGGCGCGCCATGCATCTGTTCGGGTGGGCCTATTCGCATCACAACGCCCATTACCGTCGCATTATCGAGACCTTGGACAAGCTGGCCGCGGAGACAGGCGAGACCGTCCAGCTATGCGGCCTGCGTGGCAACAAGTACGTCGTTCTGGACTGCAGGGATTCGCCGGGCCCGTTCCGGATTTCAAGCGATGTCGGGGTCGAGGTGCCGATCCCGTGGACGGCGTCGGGACGACTGCTGCTCGGCCATATGAGCGAGCAGGAGCTGAAGGACTTCATTCCGCCTGCCGACTACAAGCTTCCCGACGGCCGCATCATTGCACCGGCCGAGTTCTTTGCCGACGTCGCCGCGGCGCACCGGCAGGGTTTCAGCGAGACCACAGCCCTGGCCGACCGCTTCACTTGGTGCATGGCCGCGCCCATCCAGGACGGCCACGGCGCCATCAACAGGACCCTGTGTTTGGTGTTGCCCGTCGACACGCCGGAGCCACGGCGCGACGAACTGCTTGCGCTGCTGCGCGAGCGCGCCCGTGGACTGTCGCTGGCGGGAGGCTGACGATCAGCCGTCGTGCCCATGGTCTTTCATGCGCTCGCGACTTTCACCTAAATTTGGTGGGCTCGGAGGGAAACTAGCCGATAATCGATTTCGTGGCGCGAATCTTGCTCAGAACGCCCACGCTGCTCTCGGCAAGCATTTCTGGTCACAAGTCTGCCTCTCGACCGCCCTTCTCTTGTTTAGCGAAACAGCCACGTCGAAGGACAACAGCCCCCTACAAATACCTATCCACCCTCTCGTAGTCGGGCCTTCGAATTGCGTAGTAGGTTTTGCGCTCGCAACCTACGCAAATTGGGCGTATCGTCGATATATCGCCGGTTGCTAATACATGGGCTGGCGACTGAGAGCGCAAGACTCCCGCATCGGACTAGGCGCGCTAGGTTCCACAACCACTCGTCGCGCTCACCAGACCATCCGCCTCTGCCGAACCTCTTTTGCTCGGTTCCGGCCAGTATTGCCTTTTGCCAATCGGAAGAGGAGCGTTCTGATGCAGATCATCCAAACCCGCCGCCGATTCCTGGCCGGCGCTGCAATGGCAGGCGCTGCCGGCATTGTCGGTGTTCCGAAGCCACTCCACGCGGAGCCGCCGCTGGAAACGACGACGGTTCGTCTGCCGCGGTGGGTTGGTGGTTCCTACTGCTGGGCAGGCGCGTACATCGCCGGAGAACTGATGCGCGCAGATGGCTTCACAGACGTTCGCTACGTAGAAGGCGATAGGAGCGTCGACCAATCGGAGTGGATCGCACGCGGTGAGACGGATTTCTCGGTCAACTTTTCGCCGAATCAGATCGCGTCGATCGACTCCGGCGTGCCGATCAAGGTGCTAACCGGATTACACTCTGGATGCCTCGAACTGATCGCTAAGGAGAGCATCCGCAGCGTCACGGACCTGCGGGGCAAGAGGGTGGGGGTGGATGGTTTCAACAACTCGAGGCACGTGTGGCTGACCCTGATGTCCGCCTATGTCGGACTCGATCCCGCCAACGATATCCAGTGGGTCTTGACTGAAGGCACCAAGCCGACGGAACTCTTTATCGAGGGGAAGATAGACGCATTCCTCGGCACGCCGCCCCAGCCGCAGGAGCTGCGCGCCAAAAAGATCGGCCACACGGTCCTCAACAATGCCATCGACCGCCCGTGGTCACAGTATTTCTGCTGCATGATCTCCGCCACGGCGGACTACGTTAACAAGTACCCGGTGGCGACCAAGCGGGTCATGCGATCCATCCTCAAGGCCGCCGACGTCTGCGTGTCGGATCCGAGAATGGCGGCGCGGCAGATGGTCGATCGCGCGTTCGTCCCGTCGTACGACTTCGCGCTTCAGACGCTGAAGGATATCCGGTACGACCGTTGGCGGGAATTCGATCCTGAAGACTCTCTGCGTTTCTATGCCCTGCGCATGCAGGAACTAGGCATGATCAAGTCGAGCCCGCAACGTATCATCGCCGAGGGAGCGGACTGGCGCTTCCTCGAGGAGCTGAAGCGCGAGCTGAAAATCTGATCCGATTTGTCTCGAGGGGAGACCTAGACATGCAAATCATCCAGAGCCGCAGGCGCTTCCTGGCCGGCCTGACGGCTGCCGGCACCGCAAGCCTCGTCGGCGCTCCAACTCGAGTTCTCGCCGAGCCAGGGCCGGAGACCACACGCATTCGCTTGGCGAAGATCCCTAGCATCTGCGTGGCGCCACAGTATGTTGCAGAGGACCTGCTGCGCGCTGAGGGCTTCACCGAGGTTGCCTATGTCGCCACTGGCCCCGGTGCGGCCACGGCCTCCGCGGTGGCGAATGGCGAGATCGACTTTAGCCTCAACTTCGTGACAAATTCGATCGTCGCCTTGGACTCCGGTGCGCGGCTCACTCTGCTCGGCGGCGTCCATCCCGGTTGCTTCGAGCTGTTTGCCAAGCGCGGGATCGACAGCGTCGTCGATCTGAAAGGCCGGAACGTGGGCGTCCAGGGGCTCGGTTCGGGGCCGCATCTGTTCCTCGCCAGCATCGCGGCCTATGTCGGGCTCGATCCAACGCGCGACATCAACTGGGTGGTGGACCCGGCGGTCAAGCCCAAGGAGCTGTTCGCGCGCGGCGACATCGATGCGTTCCTGGGCTTTCCGCCGGACCCGCAGGAATTGCGGCGCAGCAAGGTCGGGCACGTGATCGTCAACAGCACAGTGGACCGACCTTGGTCGCAATATTTTTGCTGCATGCTGTCCGGCAACAGCGATTTTGTGGCCGCGCATCCGGTTGCTACCAAGCGGGTGCTGCGCGCCATCCTCAAGGCCGCGGATCTATGCATCGCCGCGCCGGTCCTGGTTGCCGAGCGCCTGGTCGCGGGCGGATTCGCCAGCCACTACGATGATGCGTTCGCAGCAATCAGCGAGTTGCCCTACCGGAAATCGCGGGACTACGATTCAACTGACACCGTCCGCTTCTATGCGCTGCGGCTGAAGGAAATCGGTTTGATCGGCTCCGCACCCGACAGGATTATCGCGGAAGGTACGGACTGGCGTTTCCTTAAGGAGCTCAAGCGCGAGATGAAGACGTGAGCCGCTGGTCGACGCGTGCGTTGCTGCTCCTCGCCCTCGTCGCTGAGCCTGCGCACACCTCTGCGCACGAAGCGTCAGTGCCCGCCGGGGACAGCGAGCGCCTCCCGATCATGGGCACTGCACCGGATTTCACGCTGATATCGCAAGACGGCGGACCTGTGTCACTGCACGACTTTCGCGGCAAGGTGGTCGCCATCTCGTTCATCTATACCTACTGTACCGACGTCTGCCCAATGCTGACCGCCCACATGGCCAGCGTGCAGGAGCAACTGGGGTCTACGTTCGGGTCGAAGATCGACTTCGTTTCGATCACGGTCGACCCAGAGCGGGATACGCCCGACGTGTTGAAGGAATATGCGCAGAATTTTGGCGCCGATCTGAAAGGCTGGTCGTTCCTTACCGGTGACCCGGCGATTGTTCGTGAGGTCGGACGGAAATACGGAGTCCTCGCTCGAAAGACGGCGGATGGTGACGTTGACCACACATTGCTGACGTCGCTCGTGGACCCGGACGGCATCTTGCGCGTACAGTATCTCGGCGTTCGGTTCGACCTAGAGGAGTTCCGGGGTGACCTTCTCAGCCTCTTGGACGAATCCAAGTAACATAACGAACCGGCTAGTCGGCTGGGTTGCCCGGCTGCCGGCGCGCGTCCAGACCAAGCTCTTGATCGCGTTCCTGTCGATCGTCGGCCTGTTGATCGTGCTCGGGGCCGTCGGGTTGCAGGTGCTGAGTGGGGTCAATGATCAAACAAACGAGCTGATCAAGCTGCAGCGCAGGATCGCGGCCTATCGCCAGGTGCAGCACGATACGACCACCCAGCTCTACGGCATCTCAACCGCCCTGTTGCTTCAGGACGACCGGATGCTGGATGGGGCGCTGCGCCAGCTCAACCAGTTTGGCTACGACCTCGACCGCATGGAGTTCGTCGCTGAAACTGAGGCGGAGGTGCTGGGCCAGGTCCGACACGAATACGAACGGCTTGCGGCCGGCGTCACGCATGTCGCGGATCTCTTCCGCGCCGGTCGCACGGAGGAGGCGCGCAAGGTTCAGCTAGACGAGATCATGCCGTCGGCCGACCGCCTCGAGCGGCTGACGAACCAGTTGGTCAACATGGCCGAAGCCGACATGGTCGTGGCCATCGAAGTGAGCGAGGGGGCGTACGGCACCTCTCGACTGGTCGTGGTCGCTTTTGCTATGGGCAGCATCCTGCTCGCGCTTGCACTTGGCTACATCATCTCCTGGTCGTTGATCGAACCGGTCAAGAAGATCGAGACGCGTCTCAGTCAGATAGCGGCCGGCGACTTCGCCCAACACGTTGCCGTCGCCAATCGCGACGAACTTGGAGTGCTCGCCGCTAACGTCAACCAGACCTCCGACCAGCTGGGGCGCCTGTATCAGGAGATTGAGGCGCGCACCCAGCAGCTCGACGAGGCCCTCCAGCAGCAGACAGCCACTGCAGATGTTCTGAAGGTCATCAGCCGCTCTACCTTCGATCTGCAGGTCGTGCTCGATACGTTGGTTGAATCGGCTGTCAGGCTCTGCCGTGCCGACAAGGGTGGTATCGTGCAGTTGTTGGACGGCGTATTCCGCTATGTGTCGACGCATGGCTATCCGCCCAGTTTCCGCGCTTATGTCGCCGCCAATCCACATCCAGCGCTTGCCGCAGGCCGGGGCTCGGCTGTAGGGCGCGTAATCGAAGAACGGCGGATCGTGCAAATCGAAGACGTGACTGCCGATCCGGACTACCGCGTGGCCCTGATCGCTGAGGCAGGCGGGTTCCGCACCATCCTCGCTGCCCCGCTGTTGCGGGAAGGTGATCTCGTTGGCGTATTCGTCATGACGAGGGTTGAGCCGCGATCTTTCAATCCCAAGGAGATCGCGCTCGTCGAGACATTCGCCGACCAGGCGGTGATCGCCATCGAGAATGCGCGGCTCTTCGAGGCGGTGCAGTCACGAACGCGCGAGCTTGCGGCGTCTGTTGGTGAGCTCGAGGCGCTTGGTGAGGTGAGCAAGGCGGTCAATTCGACGCTGGATCTCGACACGGTGCTGAAAACCATCGTCGCCAAAGCGGTCCAGTTGTCGGAGACGGATGCTGGCACAATCTACGTGTTCAGCAGCACGCGGCAGCAATTCCGTCCGCGCGCAAACTTTGGTATGAGCGATGAGCTTATCGCCGCAGTCTCACAACAGACGATCGGGCTGGCCGACATGGGGATCGGCGACGCACCCGGGCGCTGCATGCCGGTGCAGTTTCCCGACCTCACCCAGGAGACCTCAGCTTTCCTTGTAAGGAAGACGGTCGTCGAAGCCGGATATCGCGGTATCCTGATCGTTCCGCTGCTGAGGCCCAACAAGATAGTAGGTGCACTGGTCGTCAGGCGCCACGAGCCAGGTGCCTTCCATGAGCAAGTTGTCCACCTGCTGGAGACCTTCGCAGCCCAATCGGTGCTCGCAATCCAGAATGCCAAGCTGTTCCGCGAGATCGAGGAGAAAGGCCGGGAGCTGGAGGCCGCCAGCCGCCACAAGTCACAGTTCCTCGCGAATATGAGCCACGAGCTCAGGACACCGCTCAATTCAGTCTTAGGCTTCACAGAACTGCTGGTCGACGGCATCTACGGCGAACTCCCGGACAAGGCGAAGACGACCGTCGCGCGCGTGCAGGCAAACGGCCGTCACCTCCTCGGGCTCATCAACGACGTACTCGACCTTTCCAAGATCGAAGCGGGCCAGCTCACGCTGGCGATCGAGGATTACTCCGTCGCGCAGATTGTTCGATTGACCGTTACGGCTGTCGAGCCGCTGGCACGAGCGAAGGGTCTTGAGCTTTCAACGACTGTTGCCGAGAACCTTCCAATCGGCCGCGGGGACGAACGCCGTTTGATGCAGGTCCTGCTCAATCTTGCAGGCAATGCCGTCAAGTTCACCGAAACGGGTGCGGTCGACATTCTTGCCGGCGCGGTAGACGGACATTTCGAGATCACCGTCCGGGATACAGGTCCCGGCATCGCGTCCAAGGACCAGGCTCTCATCTTCGAAGAATTCCAGCAGGTCGACAACAGCAGCACCAGGCAGAAGGGTGGCACAGGTCTCGGCCTGGCGATCACAAAGCGCATCGTCGAAATGCATGGTGGGACCATAGACGTCGAGTCGGTGCTCGGGTCAGGATGACATTCCGGCTGAAGATACCAATCCGGGTGAATGAGGACGCGAGGGCGGCATGAGCAAACGAATCCTGATGGTGGAAGACACCGAGGACAACCGCCAGATCATCCGCGATCTCATCGCCACCACCGAATACGAGTTGATCGAGGCGGCGGACGGTGCCGCCGGCGTCGCTGCTGCCGCGGCCGAGAAGCCAGACCTGATCCTTATGGACATTCAGCTGCCGGTAATCGACGGGTATGAAGCGGCCCGCCGTATAAAGGCCGATCCGGCGCTGCGGCACATCCCGATCATCGTCGTCACATCCTATGCATTGTCAGGCGACGAGGCGAAGGCCCTTGCTGCAGGGTGTGATGGCTACATTGCCAAGCCATTCAGTCCGCGCCAGCTGCTCGCCGAGATTCGTCAGTTCCTTTCCTGAGGGGAGACAGTGCCTTGCACGATCCGCCTCGCATTCTCGCGGTCGACGATACCCCGGAGAACCTTGAGATTCTGCGTATGCGGCTCGAGGCGAATGGCTACGAAGTGGCGACCGCCGCCGATGGTGAAGAGGGGTTTGCAAAAGCTCGCGAACTCACGCCGGATCTGATCCTGCTCGACATCATGATGCCGAAGCTGGACGGTATCAGCGTGGTTCGCCTCCTCAAGCAGGAAATCTCCCTGCAGGCGATTCCGGTCATCGTCGTCACCGCTAAGGCCGATACGCGTGATGTTGTCGAGGGGCTGGACGCCGGGGCTGACGACTACCTGACAAAGCCCTTCGAGCACAGGGCGTTGTTGGCGCGGGTGCGCTCGATGCTGCGCCAAAAGGCGCTTCACGACACTGTCGCAAGCCAAGCCCAACGCCTTCAGGATCAAGCCGTGCAGCTTTCCGAATGGAACCGCTCGCTCGAGCAGACTGTGGCTGCGCAGGTGACGGAGATCGAGCGAATGGGCCGGCTCCGACGTTTCCTGCCCGCGCAGGTCGCCGACCTCATCGTTGCGGCGGGAAACGGCGACGCGCTTCTGCAAAGTCACCGTCGCGAGGTGACCGTTGTCTTTTGCGATCTACGAGGATTTACAGCCTTCGCCGAGACCGCCGAGCCCGAAGAGGTGATGACGGTTCTTGCCGAGTATCATTCCTGTCTTGGTGAGCAAATCATCCGCTACGAGGGGACTCTCGAGCGGTTCGTGGGCGACGGCATCGTCGTGGTTTTCAACGATCCACTGGCCTGCGCCGACCATACCGAGAGAGCTGTCTGCATGGCTACGGCCATGCGTGATGCGATTGACGAGCATTCGGAGCAATGGCGCAAGCGCGACCACTTGCTCGGCTTCGGAATCGGCATCGCCCGAGGCCATGCAACCATCGGGCGGATCGGTTTCGATCAGCGCGCCGATTATGCAGTGATAGGCACAGTGTCGAACCATGCCGCCCGATTGTGCGAGGAAGCCGGGCCGCGCCAGATTCTCGTGAGCCAGCGGGTCGTTGGTGCCGTCGAGTCACTGGTTGAGTCCGTCGCCGTTGGCGAACTGACGCTGAAGGGTTTTCGCCGCCCGATGCCTGCCTATGAAATCGTGCGGTGGATCGGTCGGCCAAGCTAGTATTGGGCGCACTCCGGTCTCTTTCAGACGATACGGGCCGTCGAACCGTCGGCACAAAGCAGCCCAGCCATCGACCGATCTCCAGTTCGCCGCAACGGGGAAAAGCGGTCACTCCGCGAGTAACAAGCCAATGGCAGCCTACGCAAATAAGGCCTGTTCACTCGGACGTCTGCTTTTAGGATGCGGCTATGGCGTGCTCCACGACAGACATTGGGAAGGGTTTCGGGTGCCGTCGGGCGTACGAAAGCCTCTCATGCGGGAACCCGCGGGCCACAGTCGATGTCTATGGGGATTTCGATTTGCAGCTGATGTCGGCGATGGCGCGACCGCCGTCGGGAAGCTC
>NZ_JAMYTH010000047.1:0-32997 GCF_040322415.1 Mesorhizobium sp. M0152 | reverse complement strand
CGTGCGTTCGCCAGCCTTGGCTCCCTTCCTCTCCCTCCGGAGGGGGGAGAGGTGGCGCTGCGAAGCAGCGACGGAGTGGGGGAAGCCGGTCCTCAATCGCGCCGCCGCTGACAACTCACCACAGGGCCTCGATCAGAGCACCGCATCACAGTCTCAGCCCCGACAAGCTGGAAAACTCAGGCAAGCGCCAACAGGGCGCAAGCATGGCTTCGACGAAAGGTCGACCCCCACTCCGGCCCTTCGGGCCACCTCTCCCCCGATCGACGGGGGAGAGGAAGGGCGTTTCCCATCGACGGGTAGAGGAAGGGCGCGAGCCTATCCGGGCGTCTCAGCTCGCGAGCCGGCTTACCATCTCGTGCTGGGCGTAGGCGCGGCCGAAACGGTTGGCGAGGAAGGCGTCGAGGGGGATGTCTTCCTGTTTGACGAAGCCGGTTGCCGGCAGGCTGCCGTCGGCGAGCATGTCGAGCACGGCGCAGATGCCCGACGCGGTGGTGATCTGGATGGCGCTGCGCACCACATTGCCGACGCGCTTCGAGTAGACCTTGTTGGCGTAGGTCTCCTGCAGCAGGCGGCCGTTCTTGCGGCCCGAGACGGTGACGAAGACAATGACGACGTCCTGAAGCGTCGCCGGCAGGGCGCTCTCGAAAATGTCCTTCAGCACGTCGCGGCGGTGGCGCAGGCCAAGGTCGTTGAGCAGCGCCTTCATGATCGCGGCATGGCCGGGGTAGCGGATGGTGCGGTAGTTCAGCGTGCGCACCTTTCCCTTCAGCGTCTCGGCCAGCGTGCCTAGCCCGCCGGAGGTGTTGAAGGCTTCGTAGGTGACGCCGTCGAGCGAGAATTCCTCGCGCTCCTCCAGCGGCGGCACTTCGACCAGCTCGCCCTCGACGATCGCCTCGCAAGGCTCGCAATACTCGTTGATGACGCCGTCGGTGCTCCAGGTGAGATTGTAGTTCAGCGCGTTGGACGGGTATTGCGGCAAGGCGCCGACGCGCATGCGCACGCTTTCCAGCGTGTCGAAGCGGCTGGCGAGATCGTTGGCGACGATCGAGATGAAGCCGGGTGCCAGCCCGCATTGCGGGATGAAGGCGCTTTTGGCCGAACGGGCCAATTCCTTGACCCGCCTGGTGCTGGCGACGTCCTCGGTGAGGTCGAGATAGTGCACGCCGGCGCTTGCCGCCGCCTCGGCGATGCGCGTCGTCAGATGGAATGGGGCGGCGCTGAGCACGGCGAACTTGCCGGCAAGCGCGGCTTCGAGCGCGCCGGCGGCTTCGATGTCGAGTTCCAGCGTGGCGACAGTGGCCGGCAATTCGGCCGCGGCAAGCTGCGCTGCCGAGCGGTCGACGAGAGTGACCGAGAAGTCGCCGGTCGCGGCAAGCATCTCCGCGATGGTCGAGCCGATCTTGCCGGCGCCGACTACAATGATTTCCTTCATGACCGATCCCTCGCGACTGACTGATGCGTTTATCCCTGAGAATCGCAGCTTGCCCGTCGAAAGGAAGCGTGGAATTGTACGAAACGAAGCTCCGATTTGCGCGATATGCCGGTAGGAATCGTCGAAATGCTAAGCGATGCCGAACAGGCCCTGCTTTCCCTGCTGCGCGAGAACGCGCGCGCCTCGACCGCCGAACTGGCGCGCAGGCTTGGTGTGTCACGCACAACCGTCCAGAGCCGGATCGAGCGGCTTGAGCAGCGCGGTATCGTCACCGGCTATGGCGTCAGACTGGCGCCGGACTATGAGCAGGGACTGGTGCGGGCGCATGTGCTGCTCACCGTGACGCCCAAGCTCGCCGACAAGGTGGTGCGCGGCCTGCGGGCGCTGGCGCCGGTCCGGACGCTGCATTCGGTCAGCGGCAATTTCGACATGATCGTCATCGTCGACGCGCCGTCGATCCGCGACCTCGATACGCTGATCGACCAGATCGGCGCCATGGACGGGGTCGAGCGGACCTTGTCGTCGATCATCCTGTCGACGCGCATCGACCGCTGAGCGTGGTCGGCCGGTGTTTGCCGGCTAAGAACCAGGCGCCGGTGAACCGCGCCTTGCGCGCGCCGGCCTTGTCTTCTTGTGCGATGTCGGTGTCTTCGACCAGCCGCCGACAAACGATCCAGAAGAAGTCGCATCGCTCTTCTGATCAATCTCTGATCATGGCCGCCGCACCGCGGCTCGCCGCACGCTCTGCGCGAGAATGACCAAGCAGCCAATCAGCAGCAGGATGCCGCCAAGAAGTGGCGGCAGCGCCAGCAGCTTCACCGCTGCCGTGACTCCGGCGATCAGGACCAGCGCCAGCAGTGCCAGGCTGCCATCGTCGATGAACATGCCGACGAACTCCTTGAGAGCGATATGCACGATGTTCATCGAAGGTGTTCTCCGGCCGGAGCGGGACGGGCGTCGCGCAGCCAGCGGACGATGGCCAGGGATGCAAGCGCAACGACGGCGAAGATCGCCAGCAAGGCGAGATCGGCGCCGGGCCAGTCGGCACCGAGACCTTCACCGGTCCAGAAAATGCCGAAGCTGGTCAGCATCAGGCCGACGACAAACTTCAAAGCGTTTTCGGGAACGCGAGCCAGTGGGCGATGTACGGCAAGACCGATGATCATCACCAGCAGGAATGCCGCCAGCGCGCCGAGGCCGGCGGCGAGCGTCTGTCCATGGGCACCGCCAACCGCGATGACGATGAACACCACTTCGACACCTTCCAGCAGCACCGCCTTGAACGCCGCAAGCCCGGCCAGGTAGTCCGCCCGGCGATCACCGGCCTGCCGGCGAAGTGCTGCGGTCTCGTTCGAGAAGGCGGCCTCCTCGTCGTGCAAGGGCAGAATCCCGACACTGCGCAGGATCGCCTTGCGCAGCCAGCGCATGCCGAACAGGATGAGCAAGACGCCGACCACGAATTGCAGCGTGGTGATGGGAACAAGCGCCAGCAACGGTCCAAACGCCAGCACGAACGCCGCCAGCGCCGCCAGTGCCAGCGCCGCACCGGTCAATGCCGGCCGCCAGCCTCGGGTCAACCCGACCGCAAGCACGATCGTGAAGGCCTCGACCACCTCGACGAAAGAGCCGAGAAAGGCTGCGCTGACGGTCGAAACCAGGGGTGCGAGATTGGTCATGGCCTGCCGGTGGGATTGCAGCTTGCTTTCCTAGCATAGACGTCGCCGCGGCGCTCGACAGCGAATTTCGCAAATCGTGTCTTCGGCCGATCGCGAATGTTTTGGTGACGCCTAGCCGCCCATCGGGTATGGCATGTAGCCGACGAAGCCTGTGATCTTCCAGCTGCCGCCGAGCTTGGCGCAGAAATACAGCGTTTGCCATTTCAGCCTGTCGACGCCGCCATCCGCCTTGGCGACGGAGCCGTCGAATTTCTTGTGCAGCACGGCGCGGTCGCCGTCGACATCGATGTCGCGCAGATTGGTGACGCGGAACAGCGCTTCGCGCAGCGGCTCGGCGAATTGCGTCGCCGCGGTCTCCTTGGCCTGGCGCAGCCACTCGTCGCGATAGATTTCCAGCCTCGGGAACTCCAGCCGCCAGGCGTCGGCATTGCTGAGGAAATGGGCATGCATGCCGAAGAAGCTTTCGGCGACGAAATCATGCTCGACCATCGACCAGTCCTGGCCGATGAAAGCGTCGATGTCGCGCCGCACCAGCATTTCCCAGAGCGCGTGGCGGTCTGCGTCGCCGGCCGGAAACGGGTTCTTGTCGAAGGTCATTCTGGGGGCTCCCGGCTGGAAATGCGTGGCGGCCTTAACGCCGCCCGCAGCTGCGCACGATGCAAGCGCTTCTGTAATAAAGCAACATGGATTGTTGCGAAAAATGTTGCTTTCCAACAAGACCTCTATCGGGATTGCCTCGATCGCGGTAAATCTCGGCCGAAGCAGGCGCCGCAATGGCGCCCGCCATCGAGAGGAGGTCACGCCTTGCCCAAGCAGTGTTTTGGCACGTCCCATGTGCCGCTGTCGCCCGCCGTGCGGGCCGGCGATTTCGTCTATGCCTCCGGGCAGGTTCCGGTCGGCAGTGACGGCATCGTGGTCAAGGGCGGCATATCCGAACAGACCGAACAGGTGCTTGCCAACCTGAAGGCCGCGCTGGCGCTGGCCGGCTGTACGCTGGATGACGTCGTCAAGACCACCGTCTGGCTCGAGGACGCGCGCGATTTCGGCGCCTTCAACGCCGTCTATGCCAGGCATTTCCCGAAGAATCCGCCGGCGCGCACCACGGTCGAGTCGCGGCTGATGATCGACATCAAGATCGAAGTCGAGGCGGTCGCCTACCGGCCGGCCTGACGGAGTCCGAGGCGGAAAGACGAGACGGAGGTTACGCCCATGCAATTCGACCTCCTGCTGAAGGGCGGACGGCTGATCGATCCGGCAGCCGGGCTCGACTCCCCGCGCGATGTCGCCATCGCCAACGGCCGTGTCGCCGCGGTGGACGCGGATATCCCGGCGGACAGCGCCGCACGGGTCGTGGACGCCAGCGGCTGCATTGTCACGCCCGGCCTCGTCGACCTGCACAGTCACGTCTATTGGGGCGGCACTTCGCTCGGCGTGGATGCCGATCGCCTTGCCGCCAAGAGCGGCACCACCACCTTCATCGACGCGGGTAGTGCGGGCGCGGGCAATTTCCTCGGCTTCCGCCGTCACATCATGGAGCGCTCGAAGGTGCGCATCCTGGCCTATGTCAACATTTCGTTTGCCGGCATCTTCGGCTTCTCCCAGAGCGTCTCGGTCGGCGAGTGCAGCGATCTCAGGCTCTGCGAACCGCGCGAGGTGGTCGCGGCGGCGCGCGAGCACGCGGACGTAGTCGTCGGCGTCAAGGTCCGCTCGGGCCGCCATGCCGGCGGCACCAGCGGCATCGCCCCGGTCGATCTGGCGCTGGAGGCAGCGGACAAATCAGGCCTGCCGCTGATGGCGCATATAGACGAGCCGCCGCCCGGCCGCTCGGAAGTGCTGCCGCGCCTGCGCAAGGGCGACATCCTCACTCATTGCTTCCGGCCGTTTCCCAACGCTCCGGTGTTCGCCTCCGGAGCGGTGCGGCCCGACATGCGGCTGGCGCGCGAGCGCGGCGTCATCTTCGATCTCGGCCACGGCATGGGTTCGTTCGACTTCGACATCGCACGGGCGATGCTGGCTGACGGATTGGCGCCCGACGTGATCTCGAGCGACGTGCATCTCTACTGCGTCGACGGGCCGGCCTTCGACATTCTGGTCTGCATGTCGAAGCTGCTGGCGCTCGGCATGCCGCTGGTCGAGGTATTGCGCGCCGCGACGCAGGGGCCGGCGCAAGCGATCGCGCGGCCTGATCTCGGCACGCTGGCGGTGGGCACCGTCGGCGACGTCGCCGTGCTTCGCCAGCGCCCGGGCCGCTTCACCTTCGTCGACGCGGTCGGCGCATCGCTGGTCGCCGACCAGCGGCTGGTTTGCGAAGGCATCGTCATCGGCGGCACCTGGTGGCCGAACGAGGCCATGAACGACCTCGGCGAGACCGAACGTTTCGAGGCGCATGTGGGACATACGCATGTCGAGGTGGCGGCGAAGCATTTCGGGCGATGATTAGCCAATCTCCCCCCTCGTGGGGGAGATGCCCGGCAGGGCAGAGGGGGGCGCGAAGGAACGCGGCGTCTCAGGATCTGGGGAGAGGAACCCGAGCGCGGAAAGGTTGGCGGGACAGCGCCCCCCTCTGGCCTGCCGGCCATCTCCCCCACGAGGGGGGAGATCGGCAGCTTCACCGTCCAGCGTTACTGACCGCCCCGTAAACCGGCGTCGCAATCCCTTCCATCCGCGCTTTGATCTGCAGCGCCACATATTTCGAATAGAAGCGCGACAGCGCCAGATTGCCGCCGTGGAACCACAGCGCTTCCTGTGCCGTCGGTTTCCACATGTTGCGCAATTCGCCCTGCCAGGGCCCGGGATCGCCCTTCACGCCCGAGCCGAGGCCCCAGCACGGGCCAACTTTGTCGGCGACCTCGCGCGAGACGATCGCCGCGACATTCTCATTCATCGACTGGTAGCCGGTGCAGGCGATGATGGCGTCGGCCTCGAGCTCGGTGCCGTCCTCGAAAAGTATGCCTGTCGGCGTCAGCGACTTGATCGCCACGCCGCTGCGGATACCGATCCTGCCGTCGATGATCAGGTCCGAAGCGCCGACATCGATGTAGTAGCCCGAGCCGGTGCGGTAGGCCTTCATCAGCAGGCCGGTTTCGTCGTCGCCGAAATCGAGGGCGAAGCCCGAGGCGCGAAGCCTGTCATAGAAGGCAGCGTCGCGCTGCCTGATCACGTCGTAGAGCGCACGCTGGCCCTTGGGCACCAGCGCGAAGGGCGTCGAGGCGACGATCATATCGGCCTTCTCGGTGGTGATGCCGCGCGCCAGCGCACTCTCCGAAAAAATCTCGAAGCCGACCTCCATCAGCGTGTCCGACTTGACCACGGTCGTCGGCGAGCGCTGGATCATGGTCACCTCGGCGCCGCTTTCCCAGAGATCGACGCAGACGTCGTGCCCCGAACTTGCCGCGCCGATGACGGCAACCTTCCTGCCGCGGAACTTCTCGCCGCTGGAATACTGGCTGGAGTGCAGCAACTCGCCCTTGAACCGGTCGGCGCCGGCGAGGTCGATCTTTCGTGGCGGGCCGTAGGCGCCGGTGGCGAAGACGATGTGCTTCGGCTTCAGCGTGATGCGCCGGCCGACGCGATCGACCACCACGGTCCAGGCCTTCTCGGCCTCGTCATAGGAGGCGCTGAGGCACCTGGTGGCAACCCAGTAGTTGAGCTCCATGACGCGCGTGTACATTTCCAGCCAGTCGCCCATCTTGTCCTTGGGCGTGAACACCGGCCAGTTTTCCGGGAACGGGATGTAGGGCAGGTGGTCGTACCAGACGGGGTCGTGCAGCACGAGCGTGCGGTAGCGGTTGCGCCAGGAATCGCCGGGCCGGGCGTTCTTTTCGACGACGATCGCCGGTACGCCGAGCTGCCGCAGCCGCGCGCCAAGCATGATGCCGCCCTGGCCGCCGCCGATGACCAGGCAATAGGGCTGTTCCTCGGCGCCGAGTTCGCGCGTCTCGCGCGCCCGGACCTCCGACCAGGTCTCGCGCTCGGGGTCGGCCTTGTGGCGCACGCCGAGCGGCCGTTTCGCTCCCTTGCGCTCCTCGAACCCTTTCAGGTCGGTCATCGCGGTGAACAGCGTCCCGCAGCGGCCATCGCGCAGGCGCATGATGCCTTGTCCCCTGGCGACCGCCGTTTCGAAATTGAACCAGGCCTCGATGATGCCTTCATCCGAGGTCGCCTCGCCGGCGAGCTGCCATGCGGTCGGCTTCGCCGTCGCCAGCGTCGCGTCGAGCATGTCCGCGATCGCCTCGCGGCCTTCCATGGTCTTGATGTTCCAGGTGAAGGTCAGAAGGTCGCGCCAGTAGCAATCGTCGCCGAACAGGGTGCCCGCCGTCGCCACGTCGCCGGCTTCGAGCGCATGGGCAAAGGATGCCAACCATGCGGCTGCCTGTTTCGATGGCGCCATTTCGAGCATTTCTTGCCTCTTTCTGCAAACACGCCGCACGCCCGGCACATCGCGGGAATTGCGTAGAACAAAGAGCTCTACGCCGGCGTCCGGGGATTGCCTCGCAAGGTCTCGACATCGGTCTTGCCGACGAACCAGTCACGGGCATTGACCTCCTCGAAGACCACCCACACATCGTCATTGCTCAGCCCGGTGGCGTCCATGATGGCTGCCGTTACTCTTTTGGCTATGTCGGCCTTCTTGCCCGCCGGATCGGCGGCGATCACTTCCTTGACGATGCGGATGTTGACGAATGGCATGACGTCCTCCCAGCATGTTCGCGGTCGCCACCGGCGAACTGTCGAACAGTCGCCGGCACTTGCGCCGCGATCAGTTCAAAAAGTCTTCGCCCCGTTCACCATCAGCCGGACCGCGTAGAGCGAGGTGGTGCCGGCGATATAGAGGCAGTTCAGCTTGGCACCGCCGAACACGCAGTTGGCGGTCACCTCGGGCACCTTGACCTTGCCGATCAGCGTGCCGTCGGGGTCATAGCAATGGATGCCGTCGGCAGCGCTTGTCCAGATACGTCCGTCCTCGTCGAGCCGGAAACCGTCGAACAGGCCGGCGGTGCAGTCGGCGAAGACCTCGCCGCCCGAGATCCTCTTGCCGCCCTCGTCCACATCGAACACCCGCATATGCGCCGGGTTCTGCGCGCCATGCGTGCGCCCGGTGTCGACGACGTAGAGCTTGCTCTCGTCGAGCGAGAAGGCGAGTCCGTTCGGCCTAACCATGTCGGTGATCACGGCCTCGATCTCGCCCGTGCCGGGATCGACGCGGTAGACGTTGCAGGCGCCGATCTCGCTTTCGGCCTTGTCGCCCTCATAGTCGGTGTCGATGCCGTAGCTCGGATCGGTGAACCAGATCGAGCCGTCGGACTTCACCACCACGTCGTTGGGTGAGTTCAGCCGCTTTCCCTTCCATTTGGCGGCGATGGTGGTGATCGAGCCGTCATGCTCGGTGCGGCTGACGCGGCGGCCCGAATGCTCGCACGTGACCAGCCGGCCCTGCCGGTCGACGGTATTGCCGTTGGAATTGCCCGACGGCTGCCGGAAGACGCTCACGCTGCCATCCGTCTCGTCATAGCGCAGCATGCGGTTGTTCGGGATGTCGGACCAGACGACATAGCGGCCGGCGGCGAACCAGGCCGGTCCTTCCGACCATTTGCACCCCGTGAACAGCTTCTCCACCTGCGCATTGCCGTTGAACAGCCGCGCAAAACGCGGATCGATAATTTCGTAGTCGGCGGCGGCCATTCATTTCCTCCGGTGGCTTGGCACTCTCCCGGCGCGATCAAGCCAGCCGGCGATCGATATGGCAAGATCGATGACGGCAGCGTCTCCAGAATTTGTAAGACAAAACCGAACGAAGACGCTCGGGCGCAGATAAGCGCGACGCCGCTTCACCGGAAACGATCCGTTAGGACGCCCTTAACCGGCTATGCGTCCAGCGCAATGGTGCATTGCAACATCTTCTTTTTGCAATGCACCATTACTATGTCATGTTCCGTATCGATCAAGGGAGGAAGAACCGGCCGCTCAGAACGCGGCAGAGAAGGAACCTTGCTATGGTCTTCAACGATCTTATGAACCGCGCTCGCACCAGCATCGCCAGCGCAAGCACTACAACCGTCTCGTCGCCGAAATCGACAGCTTTTCCAGCCGCGATCTCGCCGACATGCGCGCCGATCGCTCAGAGATGCTGTACCAGATCCACAAGCAGATCTACGGCTAAGCCCGCCGCCCGATCGCCAAGAGAACGCAGCCAAATCTGCGGGCAGACCCCTGCGATTGGCGAACGCATCTCACATTTGCCGTCTTGGAGCGACTCCATCGCAAGAACCCCCAGGATTGTGCCGTGATTTACGAGCGCCCGCAACGGGGCGGGATTTGTTCCGCCGTGCGCTCGGGTTGATTGGCGCTGTCGGGTCGCTAAGCTGACCCGCCGCGTTCTTTGGTCGACGTCATCAGTCGATCACAAGGGCCGGCGCGCCGCTGCGTGGCTCGCCTTGGGACTAAGCCAGGGCCTGCGTCGACGGGCTACGACTAACCGGCAAAGCGGTTCATCTTCTTCGCCAGCTCGATGTCGAGCGCGGTCACGCCGCCGGCGTCATGGGTGTTCAGCGTCACGTCGACCGTCTTGTAGACGTTTGACCAGTCCGGATGGTGGTCCATCTTCTCGGCGGCCAGCGCGACGCGGGTCATGAAGGCGAAGGCCTCGGAAAAATTCTTGAACGTGAAGATCCGCTTGATCGCCGCGCCGTCGGCGGCCAGCGACCAGCCTTCGAGGCCGGCCAATGCCTCGGCGATCGCGTCCTTGCCCAGTTTGTCTCTCGTCATGTCGATTTCCCGTGCTATTGCCGAAGTGACCCTTACCATAATGCATGTCGCCCAAAATTCGTTGCGGTTTCGGGATGCACAGAACGCCGATCGATGAACGCGAAGCCGATAAACTCCATTCTTTTCGTCTGCCTCGGCAACATCTGCCGGTCGCCGCTGGCGGAAGGTATCTTTCGCGCCGTGCTGGCGGAGCGGAGTCAGGGGCGGGATATCCTGCTCGATTCAGCCGCAACCGGCGGCTGGGAGGTCGGCTCCGCTCCCGATCCGCGCTCGGTCGCGGTTGCATTGCGCCATAGCCTCGACATTTCCGGACAGCGGGCGCGCAAGATCACGCCGCCGGATTTCTCCCGCTTCGACCTGATCTTCGGCATGGACCGGTCGAATGTCGCTGATTTGAAAGCGTTGGCACCGGCAGCCATGCGCGACCGCATCCATCTGTTTCTGGAGTTCGCGCAGGGCAAGATACGCGACGTGCCGGATCCCTATTACGATGGGCCTGAGGCCTTTGCCGAGGTCTACCGCATGATCCGCGAGGCATCGGAGGCGCTGGCGGCACGGCTGGCAGCGCGGGCATCGGTGCCCGACAGCGGCCAGGCTTCCTCGACGATATAGGGTCCGCCGCCGACCGAATCGCGCGACGACATCAAGACGAAGCGGCTGATGCGGAACGGCAGCGTCGAGAAATTGCCGCGCGCCGACAGATACTGGGCGACATCCAGAGGGCTTGAATTGCGCAGTCTCGCCAGCGTCACATGCGGCATGAACTTGCGCGGGTCGGCGGGAATGCCGAGGCGCTGGCAGATGCGCTCGATCTCGGCCTGGAGCGCTGCCAGATCGGGAGAGGCGGAAACGCCCGCCCACACGGCATGCGGCTTCTTCTGGCCGAAAGCACCGACGCCGGACAGTGCCAGCGAGAAGGAAGGGCGGTGGACACGATCGAGCGCATTGGCGATCTCGTCGGCGACATGGCCCTCGACATCGCCGATGAAGCGTAGGGTCAGATGGTAGTTTTCGACGTCTATCCAGCGGGCGCCTGGCAGGCCGCCCCGCAGCAGGGACAGCGAAAGAGCGGCGTCACGCGGAATTTCGAGGGCGGTGAAAAGACGCGGCATGAAGAGCCTCCCTTCCTCGAATCGAACTGACACCCTAGCGAATCATCGATAATCAAATGGAGCAAGAGGTTTGTTGGTCGCAGGCTTTGATAAAAGCTTCCGCAACGGAAAATGGTTCCGATCCGGCCTCATGAACGTTTCGGCACCGCCGCGATGGCCTTTTCGACCGCGGGCAGGATGCGTTCGACCATCCGATCGACACCTCGGGCGCTTGGATGCAGGCCATCCTCGAGCTGCAGGCCAGCCTGACCGGCGACGCCGTCGAGAAAGAACGGGTAGAGAGCGACACCATACTTGCTGGCAAGGTCGGGGTAGATGGCATCGAAGGCATTCTGATAGTCGGCGCCGAGGTTCGGCGCGGCGCGCATGCCTGCGAGCAGCACGGCGATCTTGCGCTCTCGCAGCTTGGCCAGCATGTCATCCAGGTTCTTTTTGGTGATACCGGGCGCGATTCCGCGCAGCATGTCGTTGGCGCCGAGCTCGAGGATGACCAATTGGGTGCCGTCCGGCACCGACCAGTCGAGCCGCGACAGGCCGCCACTGGTCGTGTCGCCCGAGACGCCGGCATTGGCGACGGTCACGTCGTGGCCCTTGGCGCGCAACGCTGCCTGGAGCTTGTCGGTGAAGCCTTCGTCCGGTCCGAGGCCAAAGCCCGCCATCAGGCTGTCACCGAAGCCGACGATCTTGAACGGCTCGGCCCCGGCCGACGAAATGGCGCCGCAAATGGCGAGGAAAAGGATCAGGCCTGCGGCCATCAGGCGTTTGAAAGACATGCGGCAGCCCCCATATGACCAAGGAATTCTTCCGGCGACGGCCTCCGGCAAGCAGAGCCTTCATTTTCCCATATAGGATGCTTTTATTTTGACAGAAGCCGTCATCGCGCTGAAAGACGTGTCCCTGACCCTTGGCGAAGGGGCTTCGTCCGTTCATGTGCTGAAGGGTGTCAGCCTCGAGGTGGCGCATGGCGAGGCGACCGGCATCGTCGGTCCTTCGGGCTCGGGAAAATCGACATTGCTGATGGTGCTGGCGGGTCTGGAAAGGGTCGATTCGGGAACGGTGCGAATCGCCGGCGCATTGCTCAACGGCAAAAGCGAGGATCAGATCGCTTCGTTTCGGGGCCGAAACATCGGCATCGTCTTCCAATCCTTCCACCTCATTCCCAACATGACGGCGCTCGAAAACGTCGCGGTGCCGCTGGAGCTGGCCGGCCATGCCGATCCGTTTTCGGTGGCGGCGCGGGAGCTTGCGGCCGTCGGCTTGAGCGACCGCGTCACCCATTATCCCGGCGAACTGTCGGGCGGCGAGCAGCAGCGCGTGGCGATCGCCCGCGCGCTGGCGCCGTCGCCGCGCATCCTCATCGCCGACGAACCGACCGGCAATCTCGACCAGGCGACCGGGCGGCAGGTCGCCGACCTGCTGTTCGCCAAGGCCGCCGAACGCGGCATGACGCTGGTGCTGGTCACCCATGATCCCGCACTCGCGGCACGCTGCTCGCGCCAGGTCTCGATGCGCTCCGGCCGCATCGAGACGCCGGCACAGACCAAGGTCGGCGCCTGATGCCGCTGACGCAGACGCTGAGGCTCGCTGTCCGCTTTTCGCTGCGCGAGATGCGCGGCGGCCTGTCCGGTTTCCTGATCTTCCTCGCCTGCATCGCCCTCGGCGTCGCGGCGATCGGCGGCGTCAATTCGGTGGCGCGCTCCATTACCGCCGGTGTCGCCAATCAGGGCCAAACGCTGCTTGGCGGCGATCTCCGCTTCCAGATCAACCAGCGTGACGCCAGCCAGCCGGAGCGCGGCTTCCTCGACGGGCTGGGTGCGATATCCAGAACCGCCAGCATGCGCTCGATGGCGCGTCTCGCCGACGGATCCGATCAGGCGCTGGTCGAGGCCAAGGCGGTCGACGATGCCTACCCGCTCTACGGCGTCCTGGAAACCGAACCCGCGCTGTCGAAGCAGGAACTGTTCGGCGAACAATTCGGTGTCTTCGGCGCCGCGGCACCCGATCTGCTGTTCGAACGGCTGCACATCAAGATCGGCGACCGCCTGAAGCTCGGCACCGCCACTTTCGAACTGCGCGCCAGGCTGGTCACCGAACCGGATGCTGTGTCGGACGGATTCGGCTTCGCGCCAAGGCTGATGATTTCGAATGAGGGGCTGGCCGCTTCCGGACTGATCCAGCCGGGCAGCCTGGTCGAGAACGCCTACAAGGTCCGGCTGCCCGCCGACGCCGATGAGGCGCGGCTCAAGGCCATCCAGGATCAGGCCGCCAAGGATTTCCCGGAGGCCGGCTGGTCGATCCGCACGCGCAGCAATGCCGCACCGGCGCTGTCCTCCAATATCGAACGCTTCTCGCAATTCCTGACGCTGGTCGGGCTGACGGCACTGGTGGTCGGCGGCGTCGGCGTCGCCAATGCGGTGCGCGCCTATCTCGACGGCAAGCGCGGCGTCATCGCCACCTTCAAGAGCCTGGGCGCGTCGGGCGGCTTCGTCTTCGCCGTCTACCTGGTGCAGATACTGATCATCGCGGCGCTCGGCATTGTGCTCGGCCTGGTGCTCGGCGCGCTGATGCCGTTCGCGGCAAGCGCCGCGCTTCAGTCCGTCATTCCCGTGCCGGCGCAAGGCGGCTTCTATCCCGGCGCGCTCGGCATGGCGGCGCTGTTCGGGTTTCTGGTGACGCTGGCCTTCGCCCTGCTGCCGCTTGGGCGCGCCCGCGACGTGCCGGCGACCGCACTGTTTCGCGAGATGGGGTTGGAAGGCCGCGGCTTTCCCCGCCCCGTCTATATCGCGGCGGCCGTCGGCATAGCATTGCTGCTGGCAGCGCTGGCCATCGTGTTCTCGGGCGACCGCCGCATCGCCTTGATCTTCGTCGGCGCCACGGTCTTCGCCTTCCTGGTGCTGCGCCTCGTCAGCGAGTTGGTGCAATGGGCGGCAAGGAAGAGCCCGCGCGTGCGCTTTGTGGCGCTCAGGCTCGCCGTCGGCAACATTCACCGGCCCGGCGCCCTGACGCCGTCCGTGGTGCTGTCGCTGGGGCTCGGGCTGACGCTGCTGGTGACGCTGGCGCTTATCGACGGCAATCTCAGGCGCCAGATTTCCGGCAGTCTGCCGGAGCGGGGGCCGAACTTCTTCTTCGTCGATATCCAGAGCAGCGATGTCGATGCGTTCTCCGTGCTGGTCGGCAGGCAAGCGCCAGAGGGAGCACTGGTCAAGGTGCCGATGCTGCGCGGCCGGGTGATGGCGCTCAACGGCGTCGCCGTCGACAAGGTCAAGGTGCCGGCCGAGGGCGCCTGGGTGCTGAAAGGCGACCGCGGCCTGACCTATGACGCCAAGCAGCCGGAAAATACGACGCTGACCCAGGGCAGCTGGTGGCCGGACAATTACACGGGCGAGCCGCTGGTTTCGTTTTCCGACAAGGAAGGCAAGGAAATCGGCCTGAAGCTTGGCGATACAGTCACCGTCAACGTGCTCGGCCGCAACGTGACCGCCAGGATCGCCAATTTCCGCGAGGTCGAATGGGAGACGATGGGCATCAATTTCGTCATGGTGTTTTCGCCCAATACATTCGCGGGTGCCCCGCATGGCTGGCTGGCGACGCTGACCGAAAAGAGCGCCTCCGCGGCCGACGACGCCCGTATCCTCAATGCCGTCACCCGCGCCTTCCCGGCGGTCACGACGGTGCGGGTCAAGGACGCGCTCGATGTCGTCAACCGGCTGGTGGGGCAGATCGGCACGGCGATCCGGGCGGCGGCCGGGGTGGCGCTGATCGCCTCGGTGCTGGTGCTGGCCGGCGCGCTTGCCGCCGGCAACCGGGCGCGTATCCATGACGCGGTGGTGCTGAAGACGCTTGGCGCGACGCGGCGGACGCTGATCGCCGCCTTCTCGCTCGAGTACATGCTGATCGGGGTGGCCACCGCGGTCTTCGCCCTGGCGGCGGGGGGTGCCGCCGCCTGGTTCGTCGTCGCGCGAATCATGACACTGCCATCGCATTTCATGCCCGAGGTGGCGGTGGCGACCATCGTCTTCTCGCTGGTCATCACCGTCGGCATCGGCCTCGCCGGCACCTGGCGGGTGCTCGGCCACAAGGCCGCGCCGGTGTTGCGCAACCTCTGAGTCTCGCGCGCGTCCCACGTGCCGGCGGCCGGATTTGATTAAATCGCAGTAATGTTCCGCCGCAAAAAGCCGAAAAACCGGCCCGGGAGCGCCTCACGAAGCATTACACCCGGTTACGGTCTTGTTCTTGACGCGAATAACCATCATATTTCGCCGCAGGCATGCTGGAGCCCTGCCAGCGGCGCCTGGGTCCTGGTGGACCTGACACCGGACGGGGCAGAAGCAATAGAGGACTACAATGGCTGATCCCATTCGCAACTACCAGACGCGCGCCGTGCCCGGCGTCGGCGTCGGTGCCGACATCGATCAGGGCCTGCGCGCCTATATGATCAAGGTCTACAATCTGATGGGGCTTGGCCTCCTCATCACCGGGCTTGCCGCGATCGGCACGATCATGCTGGCCACCACCACCGATCCGGCTTCGGCTGTCGCAACGCTGCCGAGCGGCGAAATGCTGACGTCCTTCGGCTATGCGATCTTCGGCTCGCCGCTGCGCTGGGTGGTGATGCTGGCGCCCTTGGCCGCCGTGCTGTTCCTGTCGTTCCGCGTCCAGTCGATGAGCGTTTCGGCCGCGCAGACGACGTTCTGGGTCTATGCCGGCCTCGTCGGCCTGTCGCTGTCGTCGATCTTCCTGGTCTACACCACGGCCAGCATCTCGCAGACCTTCTTCGCCACCGCCGCGGCTTTCGGCGCGCTGTCGCTGTTCGGCTACACGACCAAGCGCGACCTGACGGCGATGGGCTCGTTCCTGATCATGGGCGTGTTCGGCATCATCATCGCGTCGGTGATCAACATCTTCCTGCAGTCGTCGGCGCTGTCCTTCGCCGTTTCGGCGATCGGCGTGCTGGTCTTCGCCGGCCTCACGGCCTATGACACGCAGAAGATCAAGGAGATGTATTTCGAGGGCGACGCTTCCGATGTCGCCGGCCGCAAGGCCATCATGGGCGCGCTGACGCTCTATCTCGACTTCATCAACCTGTTCATGTTCCTGCTCCAGTTCATGGGCGACCGCCGTTAAGGCCTGATTCGCATCATGGTCTAACTGGACCATCGAGTTTGGAAAGGGCGGCCCAACGGCCGCCCTTTCTTTTTGGGCCGGCATTTGCTGTTGTCCGAGGCAGACAGAAGGCTTGCATAAAGAATGAGCAATATCGTGATACGGGCGGCGACCTCCGCCGAC
This sequence comes from Mesorhizobium sp. M0152, assembly GCF_040322415.1. Classification (NCBI taxonomy): domain Bacteria; kingdom Pseudomonadati; phylum Pseudomonadota; class Alphaproteobacteria; order Hyphomicrobiales; family Phyllobacteriaceae; genus Mesorhizobium; species Mesorhizobium sp. M0152. The sequence goes on along the minus strand of NZ_JAMYTH010000047.1, from coordinate 16,726 downwards.
CTTGACACCATCACCGAAATCTACGCCGACGCGGTAAATCACGGCACGGCGAGCTACGAACTGGAGCCGCCAAGTCGTGCCGAGATGGGCAGGCGATTCGACAGTTTGCTGGCCGGCGGCTTTCCCTATCTGGTGGCGGAAAAGGATGGTGCCGTGCTCGGCTATGCCTATGCCGGCGCCTTTCGGCCGCGTCCGGCCTACCGCTTCATCGTCGAGGATTCCGTCTATGTCGCGCCTGCGGCAAAAGGCCAGGGCGTCGGCCTCGAGCTGATGCGAAGCCTGATCGCGGCGGTTGGCGCGGCGGGCTTTCGCCAGATCGTCGCGGTGATCGGCGACGGCCGCGCGGACAGTGCCTCGGTGCGGCTGCACGAAAAGCTCGGCTTTCGTCATTCAGGCCGGCTCGAAGGCTCCGGCTACAAGCACGGGCGCTGGCTGGACACGGTGTTCATGCAGCTGTCGCTGAATGGCGGGGCTTCAGTCCCGCCCGAGCCGGACTCTCTGCCGGAACGGAGATTCCGCGGGGAAATGAACTGAGGAATTGAAGAACTGAAGAATTGAAGAAAACGGCGGCTACACCAGGCGTTGTTTTGCCATTCCTCAATTCCTCAATTCCTCAGTTCCCCAGCTCAGGCCTCGACCAGCTTCAGCTTGCTGTCGAACACACCGAGCACGCGGCCAAGCTCCTGGCCGCGCTTCAAGATGCGACCGCCCGCCGCGACGACGGCAAAGGCGCCTTGCTTGCGAGCCAGTCTCGGATCCTTGACGATCTGGAACAGCGGCACCTCGCTGGCGCGGCGGAAGACGGAAAACACAGCCCTGTCAGTGAGATGATCGATGGCATAGTCACGCCATTCATTGGCGGCGACCATGCGTCCGTAGAGCCGAAGAATCTGGTCCAGTTCACGCCGGTCGAAGCGCACCGGCTGGTCGATGCGCTCGCGCCGAGCCTCGTGCAGTGGGATCAGTATTGCGGATGCGTCCCCATCCTCCGTCCCGCCGCCGTGATCGGTCATGCCTCGATCCTTCAAAAATGAATCTTTGCCAACCAAAGTTGGCGTGTTCGCGGTGGAATTGCAAGGCCGGCGAAGCAGCACGGCGCCGCGCTGTTTCTGCGGCGTCCAGTCACGTTTGTGAAACGCATGTTGGAATTGGTGATGCTTCGCCACATTCTCGCCATTTTTTATCCGCGCTCATGCCCCAATGTCCGACGAATTTAGCGGCGTTGCCTGAGACGGTTCGGTCCGGCACCGGCTCGTAAACCCCAAGCCCCCCGCCCACGGGTCTGCGTCGGATCGAACCAACCTCGGTTTTTCCTCGGAAAAACCAGGTGCGACGATCCCAAAACCTAAATGACCGACGTCAGAAGCAAGCTGGCGTCGGTTTTTTCATGCCTGCATGCGGCTGACGTAAAGCCGATCCTTTGAAGCCGATGGCGCGGTCAGGGATGGCTGGGTGAGACACCCCGTTAGGCCGGGGTGAAAGGCGCGCATCATTTACTCTAGAAAGCCGATCGCAATGCAAGCCAAGCACAATGGCGACGTGTCGTTCTGGTATGCCGACATGGGCGGCGTACCGGCAAGCCGTCCGCCCTTGCCCGGCGATATCGATGCCGATGTCTGCATCGTGGGGGCCGGCTATACCGGATTGTGGACCGCCTATTATCTCAAGAAGGCGCAGCCATCGCTGCGCATCGCCATCGTCGAGAAGGAGTTCGCCGGCTACGGCGCCTCGGGCCGCAACGGCGGCTGGCTTTCCGGCGGCTTCAGCTGGTCGCGCGAGAAATACGCCAAGACCTCGTCGCGCGGCGCCGTGATCGACATGCAGCGCGCCATGCTTGGCACTGTCGAGGAGGTAATCTCGGTCGCCGAGGCCGAAGGCATAGATGCCGATATCCGCCGCGTCGACAACATCACCGTCGCGACCAACCCGGCGCAATTGCAGCGCGCCAGGGCGGAGTATGAGGAGGCGCGGCATTGGGAGGTGCCGGAGGAGAAGCTGGCCTTCATCGGTGCGCAGGAGGCGCGCGAGCGCATCGCCATCGATAATGTGCTGGGCGCCTTCGTCGTGCGCAACGTCGCCCGTGTGCAGCCGGCCAAGCTGGTTCAGGGGCTGGCGACGGCGGTCGTGCGGCTCGGTGTTCCTATTTACGAACAGACGCAGGTGCTGGCGATCGAGAAAGGCAAGGTCACCACCAGCCGCGGCATCGTCCATGCCGAAAAGATCGTACGTGCCACCGAAGGGTTCACGGCCGGCATTCCCGGCTTCGAGCGCCTCTGGCTGCCGCTGAACAGCGCCATCGTGGTGACCGAGCCGCTGCCGCAAAAGCTCTGGGACGCGATCGGCTGGAGCGGCTACGAGGTGCTGGGCGACGCCGCGCATACCTATTGCTATGCGCAGCGCACGCGGGAAGGCCGGATCGCCATGGGCGGCCGCGGCGTACCCTACCGATTCGGCTCGCGCACCGACATCCGGGGACGAACCCAGCAAACGACCATCGACCAGTTGCACGAGATCCTGACCAGATTGCTGCCGCAGACCAGGGGCGTGCGCCTCGACCACGCCTGGTGCGGCACGCTCGGCGTGCCACGCGACTGGTGCACCACATCGGGCTTCGATCGCCAAACCGGCATCGGCTGGGCGGGCGGCTATGTCGGGCTCGGCGTTTCAAGCTCGAACCTGTCAGGACGTACCTTGCGCGACCTCGTTCTTGGCCGCGACACCGAGCTGACCCGGTTGCCCTGGGTCAACCGCACGGTGAAGAAATGGGAGCCGGAGCCGCTGCGCTGGCTTGGCGTCCATTCCATGTACCAGCTCTATCGCATCGCCGATCAGCGCGAGGCGAAAGGCCTTGGGCGGACATCGCGCCTCGCCGCCTTCGCCGACCGCCTGACCGGCCACTAACGCATTGAAGCAATGCCAGGGAATCAGGGCTTGTAAATGAGAGCGGCGCCGAGAATGGGCCCGGGCATGCCGTCCTTGCCGACCGACTGCAAGAGCACGGCGCTGCCGCCCTTCTTGGAAATCTCGCTCAACGGCAATTCGTAGCGCTGCGCCCTGCCATGCCACATGCCGGCGGCCTGGATGCCCGTCACCGCGTTCCAATAAGTCATCTTGTGGCCGTTGTTCTCGCCTTGTCCGACCTGGATCGTCTGCGGCGGGTCGAAATAGACGATGACGACATGGGCATCGCTGGGTCCGGTTCCGGCCCCGCCGGTGTCGATGATCACGCGATCGCTGGTGCGGCTGACGTTGATGCCGACACGCATGCCTTCACCGGCCTTGGCCATGCGGGCGAGCGCGCCTTCGACCTCGCCGCGATTGGCACCGTTGACATGGGCGCGACCATTGATGACCGCCTGCGGCGTGTAGACGGAGCGGCTGCCGAAGGCACGCATATAGTCATATTGGCGCTCGGTGTTCTCCTTGCGGCCCAGCGTGTCATGCCAGCCGAGATAATCCCAGTAGTCGACGTGATAAGCCAGCGCGACGATGTCTTCCTTGGCGGCAAGCTCGGCGAAGAGGGCATCGGCCGGCGGACAGGAATTGCAGCCTTGGCTGGTGAACAGTTCAACCACGCCGAGCGGCCTTGCCGGTTTTTCAGCCCGCATCCTCTCGGACCCGGCGGCATTCCCGGCCCCAGCAAACGCCGAGAAGGCCAGCGCAACGGCTGCCAACCACAGTGATCTTCGCGAAGCCATGACCATTCCGATTCCCGCCGGTGGCGCCGGCTTTTTTCTGATTGCTGAAATATGTGGCAGAACCGGAAGTCAACGGGAAGTCACGTTGCGGTGAAATTTTGTCGTTGCAGCCGCAGGTAAGGGCGCAATAGGAGAGGACACTGCATTTCATCGCGCGGTTCGATTTGGGGATGGCATCATCGTCATGTGGCAAACTCTCCTGACCCCGATCGATCTCTATTGCGAGCGAACCGGCCCGGGACTTTGGGCAGAGCCGGCCAATGCTTTGACCAACCTGGCTTTCATTGCCGCGGGATTATGGGGCGTGCGGGAAGTGCGGCGGCTGCAAGCCGGCACCTTCGCCGAGCTGCTGGCCTGGTGGGTGGTGGCGATCGGCATCGGCTCGACGATCTTCCATACCTTTGCCACCAGGGGCACGGTCTGGGCCGACGTGCTGCCGATCGCCGGCTTCACGCTGGCCTACACGCTGTTCAACCTGCGCCGGTTCCTCGGCATGAAATGGGGCGCCGAAGAGGGCAGTAGGGCAGTAGGGCAGTAGGGCAGTAGGGCAGTAGGGCAGTAGGAGCTACCTTCCTTGCCCTACTCCCCTACTCCCTTATTCCCTTGCTGCTTTAAGCAGCCAGATCGCGCAGCACGTACTGCAGAATGCCGCCGTTCTTGAAGTAGTCGAGCTCATCCAGCGTATCGATGCGGCAGATGATCGGCACATTCTTCACCGTGCCGTCGCCGCAGGTGATCTTGGCAATCATCTTCTGGCGTGGCTTGATGGCATCCAGCCCGTCGATCTCGACCAGCTCGTCGCCCTTGAGGTTGAGCGAGGCCCACGAAGTGCCTTCCTCGAAGACAAAGGGGATGACGCCCATGCCGACCAGGTTCGAGCGATGGATGCGCTCGAACGACTGCGCGATGACCGCGCGGACACCAAGGAGATTCGTTCCCTTGGCCGCCCAGTCGCGCGACGAGCCGTTGCCGTATTCGACGCCGGCGAAGATGACCAGCGGCACGCCTTCCTTCTTGTACTCCATCGCGGCGTCGTAGATCGATTCCTCTTCCTTCGACGGGTAGTGGATGGTGTAGCCGCCCTCGCGGCCGTTCTCGCCCAGCATGTGATTGCGGATGCGGATGTTGGCGAAGGTGCCGCGCATCATCACTTCATGATTGCCGCGCCGCGTGCCGTACTGGTTGAAGTCGGCGACGCCGACGCCATGGTCGGTGAGATATTTGCCGGCCGGCGAGGCCGCCTTGATCGAACCCGCCGGCGAAATGTGGTCGGTGGTGATCTTATCGCCGAACAGGCCAAGCACGCGCGCGCCCTTGATGTCGCCGATCTTGCCGAAACCGGCGGTCATGCCGGCGAAATAGGGCGGGTTCTGCACATAGGTCGAATTGTCGTCCCAGGCATAGGTCTGGCCTTCCGGCGCCTTGACGTTCTGCCAGTACTCGTCGCCCTTGAAGACGTCGGCATATTTGCGGGCGAACAGCTCGCGGGTGACGTTCTTCTCGATGAACTCCTGGATCTCGGCCGAACTCGGCCAGATGTCCTTGAGGTAGACCGGATTGCCGTTTCTGTCTTCGCCGAGCGGCTCCGTGGTCAGGTCCCTGGTGACGGTTCCGGCGAGCGCATGCGCCACGACCAGCGGCGGCGAAGCGAGATAGTTCGCCTGCACGTCGGGCGAGACGCGGCCTTCGAAGTTGCGGTTGCCGGACAGCACCGCGGCAGCGATCAGACCCTTGTCATTGATGGTCTTGGAGATCGGCGCCGGCAGCGGGCCGGAATTGCCGATGCAGGTGGTGCAGCCGAAGCCGACCAGGTTGAAGCCGATCTGGTCGAGCTCCTTCTGCAGGCCGGATTTCTCGAGATACTCGGCGACCACCTGGCTGCCCGGCGCCAGCGAGGTCTTCACCCACGGCTTCTGCTTCAGGCCCAGGCGGTTGGCGTTGCGGGCGAGCAGCCCGGCGCCGATCAGCACGCTCGGGTTCGAGGTGTTGGTGCAGGAGGTGATGGCGGCGATGACGACGTCGCCATGGCCGAGATCATGACCGGTGCCTTCGACGGCATAGCGCCTGGAGATTTCAGCCGCCTTTTTGTATTCGGTCTCCATCGCCTTGACGAAGCCAGCCGGAATGCCTTCGAGCGCGACGCGGCCCTCGGGGCGCTTGGGGCCGGCCATCGACGGCACGACCTCGCCGAGATCGAGTTCGAGCAGGTCGGTGAACACGGGGTCCGCCGAACCCTTGTCGCGCCACATGCCTTGCGCCTTGGAATAGGCCTCGACCAGCGCGATGCGGCTTTCCTCGCGGCCGGACATGGTCAGGTAGCGGATGGTCTCCGAATCGACCGGGAAGAAGCCGCAGGTGGCGCCATATTCGGGCGCCATGTTGCCGATGGTGGCGCGGTCGGCCAGCGTCATGTTGGAAAGGCCGGGGCCGAAGAACTCGACGAACTTGCCGACGACGCCCTTCTTGCGCAGCATCTGGGTGACGGTGAGCACGAGATCGGTTGCCGTGACGCCTTCCTTCAGCTTGCCGGTGAGACGAAAGCCGATGACCTCGGGCAAAAGCATGGAGACAGGCTGGCCGAGCATGGCCGCCTCGGCCTCGATGCCGCCGACGCCCCAGCCGAGCACGCCAAGGCCGTTGATCATCGTGGTGTGCGAATCGGTGCCGACGCAGGTGTCGGGATAGGCCGATATTTCGCCGTCTTCGGTGTTGGTCCAGACGACCTGGCCGAGATATTCGAGATTGACCTGGTGGCAGATGCCGGTGCCGGGCGGCACGACGCGGAAGTTGCGGAACGCCTGCTGGCCCCATTTCAGGAACTTGTAGCGTTCCTCGTTGCGCTCATATTCAAGCTCGACATTGCGAGCGAAGGCCATCGGCGTGCCGAACTCGTCGACGATGACCGAATGGTCGATGACGAGGTCGACGGGAACCAGTGGGTTGATCTTCTGCGGATCACCGCCCAGCGAGGCCATGGCATCGCGCATGGCCGCAAGGTCGACCACGGCCGGAACGCCGGTGAAATCCTGCATCAGCACGCGAGCCGGGCGATAGGCGATCTCGACGCCGGCGGTGCCCCTGTCGGTCAACCAGCCGGCAACCGCCTGGATGCTGTCCTTGGTGACGGACCGGCCGTCCTCGTTGCGCAACAGGTTCTCCAGCAGCACCTTCATCGAATAGGGCAACTGGGCAATACCGGTGAGGCCGTTCTTCTCGGCCTCGATGAGATCGAAATAGACATAGTCCGCGCCGCCCGCGGTCAGGGTGCGGCGGCAATTGAAACTGTCGAGGGATTTTGACACGTGCGATCCGTCCTTGTCTGTTCAGCCTGAAAGGGAACGGACGCCGATGGCATGCAATCACGCGCAAAGGTGCGGGTACGGCCATTTCCGCTGTCCGCTCCCAAGCAACCCGAGCCGTTCAAGGCGGCGCGTGCGCTGGTTCGGCGCTAATTCTGATCCCGTGCCGACCGCTGGCACGGATGCACCGCATATAGAGAATTTTCTGGAATAGTTCTAGACAGTTAAAAAGCAAATTTGTGCGATGCGGCAGCCGCCGCGACGCACTGGTTCCAGGGCAGGCAGGAATGCGGCTTATCGCCGAAAATCTAGGCGGCGAACGCGGCGGCGAGACGGTGTTTTCCGGCATTGGCTTTGCCCTCGATCGGGGCCAGGCGCTTGTCGTGACCGGGCCGAACGGGTCAGGCAAATCGACCTTGCTCAGGATCGTCGCCGGACTGCTGCCGAAGGCTGAGGGCCGCCTGCTGATCGAGGGCGGGGGTGATGAATTTCCGTCGATCGCCTCGGCCTGCCACTATCTCGGCCACCAAAACGCGATGAAGACGGCGCTCAGCGTTACGGAAAACCTGCGCTTCTGGCGCGACTTCAACGGCCGTGGATCCGTCGGCGTCGAAGCGGCGCTGGAGACCGTCGGGCTTGATGGCATCGGCCACCTGCCGTTCGGCTATCTCTCGACCGGGCAGCGGCGCCGCGCGGCGATCGCCAAGCTTCTGGTCAGCCACCGGCCCTTGTGGCTGCTGGATGAGCCGACGGCCGGGCTGGACAAGGCTTCGGAGGCGCGGTTTGCGGGGGCGATGGCGAGGCATATCGAGGACGGAGGGATCGTGCTTGCGGCCACGCATCTGCCGTTGGGATTGGAAGGGGCGCGGGGATTGGTGATGGGAGAACCCGTTTGATGTCGGCGCCCTACGGCGCGACAGAACGCCTCCCTCAACAAAGGACCACATCCTGATGTGGTCCCTTTTCCTCCGCGATATCCGCCTCAACATCCGCGCCGGCGGCGGCGCATTGACTGGCGTCATCTTCTTCCTCGCCGTGATCGCCACCATTCCGTTCGGCGTCGGGCCGGACCTCAAGCTGCTTGCCCGCATCGGACCGGCGATCCTGTGGGTCGGCGCACTGCTTTCCTGCCTGCTCGGGCTCGACCGGCTGTTCCAGGCCGACCGAGAGGACGGCTCGCTCGATCTTTTGGTGCTCGGCAACGACCGGCACATGCTGGCGCTGACTGTGCTGGTGAAATGCCTGGCGCATTGGGCCGGCAGCGTCTTGCCGCTGGTGGTCGCTGCGCCCCTGCTTGGGCTGTTCATGAACATGGAGCCGCTCGCCATCGGCGCAACGGCGCTGACGCTGCTGGTCGGCACGCCGGCGATCACCTTCATCGGGGCGGCCGGTGCGGCAGTGGCGGTGGCGCTGCCGCGGGGCGGGCTGCTGATCTCGGTGCTGGTGCTGCCGCTGACGATACCGGTGCTGATTTTCGGCGTTTCGGCGAGCTATGGCGCGACCGCCAATCCCGATCCGTTTCTGCAGCCCTTCCTCATTCTTGCCGCGCTGACGCTGTTTCTTAGCGTGCTGGGGCCGGTATCGGCGGCGCTGGCGCTGCGTCATGGAACGGATTGAGCGATATCAAGGCTGGTCGCCGCGTGGCGACGGTATAAGCCCGCCGGCTGCGGCGCGGCGGCCGATTGCGAAGCGGCGCAGGCGCCGTTAAGGGAAGGTATGATCGAGCAAGGCGGAAGGATGCGGCTGGAGAGAAGGGTGTCGAGGGAGCGGCAGGCATGAGCGCGCATGCACTCTACGTTACCGCTGCTTACGCGATCACCGCCGTGGCATTGGCCGGGCTGATCGGTTGGATCCTGCTCGACCAGCGCGCGCGGAAGCGCGAACTCGCCGAACTCGAAGCGGCCGGCGTTCGCCGCCGGTCCGACAAGGCGGCCCAATCATGAGCATGGAAACGGAAACGCCGTCGCCGACCCGTCGCCGCCTGTTCGTGCTTTTGCCGCTGCTGATCTTTCTCGGCCTGGCGGGCCTGTTCCTGTCGCAGCTTCTGTCGGGGCGCGACATTTCGGAGGTGCCGTCTGCGCTGATCGGCTTGCCGGCGCCGCAGACCAGCCTGCCGGCGCTGGAAGGCTCAAACCTGCCGGGGCTCGATTCGAAAGCCTTCGCCGGCAAGGTCACGCTGGTCAACGTCTTCGCGTCATGGTGCGCGCCATGCCGCGAAGAGCACCCGGTGCTGCTGGGCCTGGCGCAGGACAAGCGGTTCGTGATGGCGGCGTTGAACTACAAGGACCAGCCGGAAAACGCCCGGCGCTTCCTGGGCGATCTCGGCAATCCCTTCCAGGCAATCGGCGTCGATGAAGCCGGCCGCGTGGCGATCGACTGGGGCGTCTACGGCGTGCCGGAAACTTTCGTCATCGGCAAGGACGGCAAGATCGCCTACAAACATGTCGGCCCGCTGACGCCGGACTCGGCGCGGACGCTGCTGCTGCCGCAAATCGAGAAGGCGCTAGCGGCATCCGACTGACGTGCGGCGACACGGATGGTCTTGGCTCCGCCATGGGTTAGTGAAGCAAACTGGTCCGATTTTTCCGGGCCGAGAACGGCTCGCATCTTGTAGGGGAGCGGTGCTTTCACCACATTTTGCCTCGCGGGCGTGCGCCAGGAGGCGCTTGAGCCGCGCGAGGAGAGGTTGATGGCGCAAAGACCCGGGTTCGATTTCTTCGGCTTTGGCGACAGGCTGGGCGGGGAGAGCGAAGTGCGCGAGAAGTTCTGGCGCACCGCCAAAAGGGCCGCGCGGCAGATTCCGTTCATGGAAGACGTCGTCGCCGCCTATTACTGCGCCATGGACAAGAACACGCCGCTGCGCGCGAAGGGCATCCTGGTGGCGGCGCTCGGCTATTTCGTCCTGCCGGTGGACCTCATCCCCGACTTCGTGTTGGGACTTGGCTTCACCGACGATATCGCTGTGCTGACCGCCGCGATCACGGCCGTCCGCGCTCACATTACGCCGGCGCATCGGGAGGCTGCCAGGAACGCCATTGCCGACAAGGGCTGAGCCGGTGCGGTGGAAGGATTGGACGAGGGCTCAGCTCTGCCGTTCAGACCCACCGCCGCACCCGGGCCTTATAGGCATGATAAGCATCGCCGAATTTCCGCTCCAGATAGTGCTCTTCCCGCGCGATGACGCCGGCATTGATCACCCACAGCAGCGGGACGACCAACACGATGGCCCAAAAACTTCCGGCCGCGACGCCCAATCCCAAATAGACAAGGGTCGCCCCCAGGTAAAACGGATTCCTGGTTCGGCGGTAGATGCCGTCGACAACCAGCGCCGTCGTCGGCAGGGTCGGTGGGATATTGGTGCCGGCGGCGTGAAAGCGCCCCGCCGCCATGAAGATGATGACAAACCCGCACGCCGCGAGCACGGCCCCGCCCAGATAGCGGGCGGGCGCCTGTGCAGCCAGGACCGGGAGCGGAATGACCGTCTCTAGAACCACTGCCACCACCAGGAAGCCGAGAAAGATCAAAGGCGGCAGCGCAATGACCCCGGCCACATCCGGTGCGCGCGATCCGCTCTCCCCATCATCCAGTCGCGGCATCGCCGCAGCACCGGCGGCCGCTGCCCGCATGGCAACACGAATGCCGAACGCGATCGACAGGACGACAACGCTGCCCGCCAGTATCAGGACCGTCTCGGAAATGGCCATGACCCAATCTCCCATACGCTGCCGATGAGGCTGCCCAGGCTGGACGCCTTGGAAGTGCCTTGGATACGAACATGGGCATCCTACCGCCTGGAGGGAAATTCGTCACGTGTCTCGGAAGTTAGGATGGCCGCGGGGCACGGTTGAAAAGTCAAACTCTTGCCGCTTTCGTGGCCTCCAAGTCGCCGAAGGGACGTCGCGCCAGCCGCTTGCAAGGCGGCGGCGCGGGAATGGTGGCGGTTTCCTGGGGTGCAGGTCCTTTTCTCAAAGGAAATTCACCGTTTGGTAACCCAGATTAAATCAAAATGAAGCGACGGGCAGGACGCAAGGCGGCCCGCCTCCGCACCTTTGGAATACGGGAAAAGCGATGCGCGGATTGATTGCTATAGTTTCGAGCCTGGCCCTGATGGCCGCGGCGGCGCCGGCGCTGGCGCAGTCGGCGACCAAGATCGGCCAGCACAATGCCTGGGGCACCTACAGCTACCAGGCCTCGGGCGGCAAGGTCTGCTATGTCCTGACCGTGCCGACCGACAAGCAGCCGCCGACGCTCGACCACGGCGACATGTTCTTCTTCGTCAGCCAGCGGCCAGGCCAGCAGGTCTCCTACGAGCCTCAGTTCATCGCCGGCTACAACTTCCAGGAAGGCTCCAAGGCCACCGTCACCATCGACAAGAAGACGTTCTCGATGTTCACCCGCGGCAAGTCGGCCTGGGTCGAGAACGCCGCCGAGGAGCCGGTGCTGATCGCCGCCATGAAGACCGGCAGCGACATGAAGGTTTCCGCGAAGTCCGGCCGCGGCAACCCCACCTCCTATGTTTTCTCGCTGAAGGGCATTTCGGCGGCGCTGACGTCGATCGCCAAGTGCAAATAGGCGAAACTTCGTCTTGACTGACAGGCCGGGCCGCAAAGCCCGGCCTTTTGTTTTCAGCCCTGGTCTGGTTCCGGCGCGGCTTCCGCCCGACGCCGCCAGGTCGCCTCGCCGGCAAAGTTTGCGCTCAGGATGTTCCCGCCGGCTTCTCAGCCGGCGGGAGGCTCAGCTTCTCACATAGCCATTTTTTCGCACTCGGCCTGGGCCTTCTTGGTCGACGTGTCGATCATATAGGCTTTGCCCTTGGCGTCGGTCATCATCATCATGCAGTGCTTGATCGGCTTGGCCATCTTCATCATCTCGGCGCTCATCTTCGCGTCCGGCTTCATGGTGCCCATATGTCCGTCCGGCATGATCGCCGTCACCTCCCCACCTTTCATCATGGTCATTGTGCCCATTGTGTCTTCGGCAAATGCCTGCGAGGCGGAAAGGGCGACGACGCCGGCGATGACGGCGAGCTTGATCGAATTCATTCTGCGTACTCCCATTTTGTAAGGGCATGGTCGCCCCATTCAGACTTCGAAGCAGGAATGGGAATTGTTACGACAACACGACTATGTGATCGGATCTACGCGGCGGGAAGACAGGGCGCGTGGCTGCCAGCTGTCGTAGCGGGCTGTTCTGGTGCGGCAAACAAGCGGGTCCGGGAACGGCTCCGTTCGACCGCCGAGACCGTCCGTCGACCAGAACATTCGCGATCAATGCGTTGCCGGCACACAGGCCCGGCGTATGGGGGTTGTGGTCCCACCGGCATGACTCTACCCGCAAGCTGTGCTATGCGCCGCACTTCATAACCGGCACGATCGATGAAATCGGCCGCAAACGGCTTATATCTGTGCAACCATGACCCTTTCCTTCGATCTCACCGCCGATGGTGCCCGTGACGCGTTGCGCGCCCGTGCTGCGCCCGAAAAGCCGTCGCTGATCGGCCTGACGCGGGCCGAGCTTGGCGAGGCCCTTGTCGCCTCGGGTATCGTACCGGAGCGCCAGGCCAGGATGCGCGCCCAGCAGCTCTGGCACTGGATGTATGTGCGCGGCGTCTCCGACTTCGCCGGCATGCTCAACATCTCCAAGGATCTGCGCGTCGAACTGGACAAGCATTTCACCGTCGCCAGGCCCGAGGTCGTCGAGGAACAGATTTCCGCCGACGGCACGCGAAAGTGGCTGTTTCGCTTTCCGCCGCGCGGCGCCGGCAGGCCGGTCGAGATCGAGACCGTCTATATTCCCGAGGAAGGCCGCGGCACGCTCTGCATCTCCTCGCAGGTCGGCTGCACGCTGACTTGCTCGTTCTGCCATACCGGCACGCAGAAGCTTGTGCGCAATCTGACGGCGGAGGAGATCCTCGCGCAGTTGCTCACTGCCCGCGACCGGCTCGGCGACTTTCCCGCCCGCGATACGCCCGACGGCGCCATCGTGCCGGCCGAGGGCCGCAAGGTTTCCAACATCGTCATGATGGGCATGGGCGAACCGCTCTACAATTTCGAGGCGGTGAAGAAGGCACTGCTGATCGCCTCCGACGGCGATGGTCTTTCCCTGTCGAAGCGCCGCATCACGCTGTCGACCTCGGGCGTCGTGCCCGAGATCTTCCGCACCGGCGAGGAGATCGGCGTCATGCTGGCGATCTCGCTGCACGCCACCAATGACGATCTGCGCGACCTTTTGGTGCCGATCAACAAGAAGTATCCGCTGAAGGAACTGATCGCCGCCTGCCGCGCCTATCCCGGCCTGTCGAACGCCAAGCGCATCACCTTCGAATATGTGATGCTGAAGGACGTCAACGATTCGATCGAGGACGCCAAGGCGCTGATCAAGCTGCTCAAGGGCGTTCCGGCCAAGATCAACCTGATCCCGTTCAACCCGTGGCCGGGCACCAACTACCAGTGCTCGGACTGGGAAACGATCGAGAAATTCGCCGACTACATCAACAATGCCGGCTATGCCTCGCCGATCCGCACGCCGCGCGGCCGCGACATTCTCGCCGCCTGCGGCCAGCTCAAGTCGGAATCGGAACGCATGCGCAAGGTCGACCGGCTGGCGCTGGAAGCGATGATGATCGCGGGGCACGGCGAGGCGTGAAGCGCCTCCTGGCCTGGCCGAAGCGGCTTGCCATCATAGCCATCGGCTATATCGCCGCCGTGCTTACCTCGGTCCTGGTCCCTGTGTTGCTTATCGTCCTTCTGGAAGGGATCGAAGGCGGGGGCTGGTCCATGGTCTTCGAATTCGACTGGCTGGTTTCCTTCCCGCTCGCCGTGTTGACCGTGGCGGTCTGCGCGCTGTTGATCGTCGGCCCGGCGATCTTTCTCGCCGAGCGGTTGTCGCTTCGAAAATGGTTTTATTTCGCGGTGACGGGTGCGATCACATCCACCGCATTTGGTGTCTCCAGCCCGCGCTCGGCCGGAGGGTTTATTTTCAATCCGGGCTTTCTCGGTTTTCTGGCGACGGCCGGCATTGCCGCCGGTTCGGTCTACTGGCTTCTGGCCGGACGCAATTCCGGCCATCTCACGCGCCGGGATCGGCAATGAACCGCCTCGTCGCCTATCTCATCCGCCTTGCAGTCATCCTGCTCGGCTATGCCGTCGCCTCGCTGGCGGCGAGTGCTTTCCTAAACGTCCTATTCCTGGCCTCGCTCGGCTACATGCCGCAGAACGCGCATCCGGCCGCGACGGCTTCGCTGTATTTCTCGGTTCCCTTCGTCGCTCTGTTCGTCGCCTATTCCGCCTTCATGCCGGCGACGATCGTCATCCTGGTCGCCGAGCTGCTCGGCCGGCGCGACTGGCTGTTCTATGCACTGGCCGGCGCGGTGGTCGCGGCCGTTTTCCTCGGCCTTGTCGACCACGCCGGCGACTCCACCTTCGCGGTCAGGGACACCAGCGCCATGATGGCGGTGATCGGCGGCGGCATGATCGGCGGAATCTTCTATTGGCTCAGCGCCGGGCGCTGGGCCGGAAGCTGGTGGGACGGGAAGGCTCCTATTTCGCCTGGGCCGTCAGGATCTTGAGCGCGAAGGCCGAAAACACGCCGGCAAAGAGATAGTCGACCGCCCGCGTGACGCGCGGGCTGGCCTTCATCGCCGCCGAGAACTTTTCCGCCGCCAGCACCATCGGTGCCGTCACCGGGATCGCCAGTACGATGAACATGCCCCCAAGGAAAAACAGTTTTCCCGGCGCGTTCGGGTCATGCGCGGAGACGAATTGCGGCAGGAAGGTCATGAAGAACAGGATGATCTTCGGGTTCAGCAGATTGACGCCTAGCCCCGCCGCCCAGCTGCGCAGAAGCGAAATCCGGGGTCCCATCTTTTTCTCAGGCGAAAAAGCCGAGCCCTTGGCGATCGCCTGCAAGGCCAGGAAGACGAGATAGCCGGCGCCGAAGATCTTCAGCACGAGGAAGGCCATCGGCGAGGCGACGATCAGCGCCGAGACGCCGACCACCACCAGCGTGGTGTGGATCAGCGTGCCGCACAGCGCGCCCGCCATCGAGGCGAAGCCGGCGGCGCGGCCCTGGCTCAGCGTGCGCGAGACGAACAGCGTCATGTCGGGGCCAGGCGTGATCGCCAGGATAACTGTGGCGATGGCGAACTGGATCAGCGTGGTGGCGTCTGGGATGAAGGACATGGCAGGCCTTTTGGCTCGGGAACACCCGCCTATAGACGATGCCGCCCATCCTTGCCAGCATCGGGCGACAAGAGGACTGATCCAGCTCTCCTCAATCGTCTGTCACGCCACCGTCTCGTTGGGCCGAGCCGCGTTCATCTCTTGCGTTAGCCGGAAACGGCGTGATACCTCGCCCGCCGAGAACTCCTGTCGCGGAACAGCCAAAATGTCAAAAGCCAAAGACGTCAAGAAGGTCGTGCTCGCTTATTCCGGCGGCCTCGACACATCCATCATCCTGAAATGGCTGCAGACCGAACTCGGCGCCGAAGTCGTCACCTTCACCGCCGATCTCGGCCAGGGTGGCGAACTCGAGCCGGCCCGACGCAAGGCCGAGATGATGGGCATCAAGGACATCCGCGTCGTCGACGTGCGCGAGGAATTCGTCGCCGACTTCGTCTTCCCGATGTTCCGCGCCAACGCCGTCTATGAAGGCACCTACCTGCTCGGCACCTCGATCGCGCGGCCGCTGATCTCGAAGCACCTCGTCGAGATCGCCAGGGAAACCGGTGCCGACGCGATCGCGCATGGCGCCACCGGCAAGGGCAACGATCAGGTTCGCTTCGAGCTTTCGGCCTATGCGCTAAACCCCGACATCAAGGTCATCGCGCCATGGCGCGACTGGTCGTTCAAGTCGCGCACGGACCTGATCAAATTCGCCGAACAGCACCAGATTCCGGTGCCGAAGGACAAGAAGGGCGACGCGCCGTTCTCGGTCGACGCCAATCTTCTGCATTCGTCTTCCGAGGGCAAGGTGCTGGAAGACCCGTGGAGCGAGCCGCCGGAATTCGTCCATCAGCGCACCGTCTCGCCGATGGACGCGCCCGACAAGGTCACCGAGATCGAGATCGAATTCCTCAAGGGCGACCCGATCGCGCTCGACGGCAAGAAGCTGTCGCCGGCAACCATGCTGGCGGCGCTCAACGATCTCGGCCGCGACAACGGCATCGGCCGGCTCGACCTGGTCGAGAACCGCTTCGTCGGCATGAAATCGCGCGGTGTCTACGAGACGCCCGGCGGCACCATCCTGATATCGGCGCACCGCGCCATCGAATCGATCACGCTCGACCGCGGTGCCGCGCACCTCAAGGATGAGTTCATGCCGCGCTATGCCGAGCTGATCTACAACGGCTTCTGGTTCGCGCCCGAGCGGCTGATGCTGCAGGCGATGATCGACAAGAGCCAGGAAGACGTCGAGGGCACGGTGCGCCTCAAGCTCTACAAGGGCAATGTCATGGTGACCGGCCGCAAGTCGAAGAAGACGCTCTATTCCGACGCGCTGGTCACCTTCGAGGACGATCGCGGCGCCTACGACCAGAAGGATGCCGCCGGCTTCATCCGCCTCAACGCGCTGCGGTTGAGGACGCTTGCTGCGCGAGGCCGCAACAAATAAGTCGGATGCGGCTGTCAACGCCTGAAACTCAACGGCTAGCCCGGATATCTCACACAGTTGAAGTGCATCGGGGCTCCGAATCAAGGAAAATGCTTCTGCGACAAAGACTTACCTTGAGCA
>NZ_JAMYTH010000046.1:0-35119 GCF_040322415.1 Mesorhizobium sp. M0152 | reverse complement strand
CCTTTTCTTCCTCGAGCGTCTGCTCAAGCAGAGGAATCGCATCCTTCAGACCGAGGAGCCCAGCCCAGGTGACCAGTGTCCCGTAGCGGGCGATCTCATAGTGCTCGACGGCTTGGGCAGCAGCGACGAGCCCAGCGTCCAACGCCGGCGCCTCTTCGAACTCCTCCAGTATCTCCTGGCCCTCCTCGATGATGCCGTCGATGGCGGGGCACGTCTTTCCCTGCGCCCGCTTACCGAAAATCTCGAAGACCTGCTGCAGCCGTTCGACCTGGTCTTCGGTCTCCTCGCGGTGCTTTTCAAATGCGGCTGTCAACTCCGACGATTCGGCCCCCTTCGCCATCTTCTTCAACGCAGTCAGGATCTTGCGTTCGGCGTAGTATATATCCTTCAGTCCGTCATAGAACAGGTCTTCAAGACCTTTGGCATTGCTTTGGGAACTCTTCTTCGTGGCCATCTTCATCTCCGACAATCGAGGAATGCGAATCGAGCGACACGCTCAGCTTTAACAATGCTGCTCGGCAGTTGTTCCTTCGCGGCTTCCGGAAACCGGCGCCCAGGGCGCCGTGGCAGACCCCAAGGACAGCAGCCGTCGTTGCCGCCATAAAGGCCTCATGTCCGTCAAGGTGCGCTGGCTCGGCAGACCCCGGGCCATGGGCGTCCTTCATGATCGCTGTCAGGACCCTCAAGCAGGTGCACGCCGGTCTTGCCGCAGCGGGCAGGTGTCTCCGCCATGGCGGCAGGCTCGATCGGGACGAGGTCGTCGAGGCGGTCGTGCGTGAGCACGAATCCTCCCGGATGCTGGGAAAGGTGACGCGGCGCGCCCATGAGCTGGCGGGCAAGATCGAGCGCCAGTCGCAACCATCGGTCGCCGAGGTTGGGCCTCTCCACCTCCCGCTTCAGCTCGTCCTTGATGTCGGCTGTCTCGGCCAGCAGGGCGTCAATCTTCAAGAAAATCGAGCATGCGGTAATTGGATACCACGGGGCGGATCAGGATGTCGGACTGGCACTGGTTCAGCTTGTTGGCGATGATCGACTCCGTCGATCAGCCAGCGGTGCTAAGGTTCAAGCCTCTCGGGCCGGCCTCGGCCGAGCGCGCCGTCAGCGCGGGCCTGCAGATAGGCGTAGATGTCGTCGATGTAAGGAGCGACGTTAGGGTCGTCGGCGAAGCCCTTCATAACTGAAGGGCCGCTGCGTTGGCCCTCGCGAACGTCGCGCCGAAATGCCTCGATGCCGGGCAGTCGGTCAACAAGGGCCGAGGCGAAGGTCGAGCCTACGCCGTCGGGACCATGGCAGTGGCTGCAACTGCCATTGTAGCGACGGAAGCCGTTGTAGGTTCTCGCGTCGACCTTGCCGTTGACGAGCTTGTAGAACTTGCCGGTGGTCAGGTCATCTTGCGAAGACGCGCCGAAGCCGCCGCCGGCACTAAAGACGACGACAGACGGAAGGACGAGTTGCAGCCATGGAGACATCGTCTGTTGCCCACGTTGTAGGCAGCACTGCCGCAACGCGCACGCCCTGGATCACTCGACGGCGGCCGCCGGAGAAGCAGTCAAGATGCCGTCCACGTCTGGCCGCGGGCTGACGAAAAGCTTGCCGCCGACACGCGATATCTCGATGATTTGGTCCGACTCTCCCAGCTTACCTGGCACCGAAACTGCGACTGTCTGGTTCTCGGTCAGTATCGCCACGAAACGCACGGGCAAGCCCGCCTCGCCTTGCGCGATTGTGGTGACCACCCGATAACCGTCCTCCTCGGGCGTGTAATAGACGGCGCCAAGGAAGCTGCCGAGATCGATGCTTTCGGCCTTCATGGCTCCAAGCTCGCCGGCATGCGCGGGCATCGCCGCGATGCAAAGTGCCGCAAGAGCAATGTACCTGTACATTATGCCACTCCCTCTCGAATGTCCGGGTCGAGCCCGGCACAAAGTTTTGCCAATAGACAGTCGCGCGCCGTAACAGTCGGCGCACAAGGAAAAATTGGTGATATGCCCCCCGGCTTCATCACATCGGCGAAGGCCCGCGAGCCGGGAACGCGCTGAACCCACTGGTCGTCACAATCAAGCGCGACCTTTTCTTTAGGCAGCAAGCATTTCACCTCCCGGTTGCTTGTGCATCCCCTGTTTGGGGGAGATAGTCGAAAATAAGCGATCGCTAAAATTTGGAGGGTTAGGGCGCAGTTCCGCCGCCTCGCCGATCGACTGTCGGCGCGTAATCCGCCGAAGCGAGAGCATCTCCGGAAGCGCGCAGTTTACCGTATCAGATCCGCTTGAGGTGCGGGGGGCGTTCGACTATGGCCGAGGCATCGTCGCGTCACAAGCTGTCGAAGCTGATCGGCAGTATCTATGATTGTGCGCTCGACCCGGGCCGATGGGAATACGCGCTTACCGGGATCAGGGATGCGCTCGATGCCCAGACAGCGGTCCTGCACCTGAACGATCTCAGCCAAGACCGGCTGCTGATGTACAGGACCGTGGGAATAGAGCCATACTGGCTGGAGCAGCAGGCGAAACATATCCGCGAGATCCACGCCCGGCTGATCGAGGATCTCTTGACATGGCCCTCGCTCGAAGTGCCGCATGTACTCTCGCGCAATGTCTCTCAAACCTATCTGGAGACCTCCCGATATTTTCAGGAGTGCCTGAAGCCCCAAGGCTTGGTCGATGTCATGTCGTTCTTCCTGATGCACACTCCTACCCGGCTTGTCGGCTTCGCCGTTGCCCGGCATGAACGGCAAGGCATCATCACCGAGCGTGAAATCGCGCTTGGCAAATTGTTGCTGCCGCATGTGCGCCGATCGCTGATGATCAGCAACATGCTCGACATCAGCACGATCGAGCGGGCACGGATGGCGGAGGCGCTCGATGCGCTCACATGCGCCGTGGTCCTCGCAAATGAGCGTGGCGCCATCCTGCACGCCAACCGCTCGGCCAGGCACATGCTGCTGAGCGGCGGCCCGATCCAGGATGTCCATGGCATTCTGCAGGCGAAGATCCCATCGGCTTCCAAGGAGCTTCACAACGCCATCATCCTTGCTGCCGGGGATGAGGGGAGCATCGGCAACACAGGGCTTGCCATCCGCCTCACCGAACCCGACCTGCCGCCCATCTTCGCTCGCGTGCTGCCGATGGTCAGCGGCGATCTGCGCGCGAGTCTGGAGCCCGCGGCGGTTGCCGCGGTGTTCATCGGCAATGCACCGGACGAGCATGACGCCGCCGACATGCTGGCGACAGCCTTTGGCCTTACGTTGGCCGAAACCCGCGTGCTCGCCAGCCTTCTCGCCGGGCACACCTTGGCCGAAACCGCGGCCAGCCTGCGCATTGCCAACGCAACCACCAAGACGCACCTCGACAATATCTTCGAGAAGACCGGCGTCTCCCGTCAGGCTGAACTGATGCGGCTCGTCATGCAGATCGTTCCGCCCGCGGGGCAGCCTGTTCCCTGAGCCACTCATCCATCGTGACCAGGTGTTCTGCTCGCGATCGCAATCAGCTTCAGGAGAGAGGACCCCCGCAGAACCCATTCGCTGGCTTCTATGTCTAGCCGCACTAAATTGTCGCGAAAGAGGTCGATCCGTGGGAGTCGACGGGTATACGGAAAATGCGGCGCGTCATGCGGGAAGCTTGGGAGTTGTTGAAGCAAACCGTGCTCGGCTTCATCAATGATGGCGCGTTCAGCCATGGTGCCGCGATGGCATTTTATGCCGTGACGTCGTTGGCCCCCATCCTGCTGATCGTCGTGGCAATTGCCGGCCTGGTCTTTGGTCATGAGGCCGCGCAACTGGGGTTGTCAGCAGAGATCGCAGGCGTGATGGGCTCGCAAAGCGCCGAACTCCTGCGGATCACCATCGAAGGTGCATCGCAAAAAACCGCAGGCACTTTGGCCACAATCCTGGGCATCGTCACATTGCTGATGACGGCCTCCGGCGTGTTCGGCGAAATGCAGCTTTCGCTCAATCAAATCTGGAAGATAGCGCCTACCGGCACAACTTTGTCGCGACTGGTGCGCGCACGGGCCGCAAGCCTGGGTCTTGTCGCTGCACTGGGATTCCTGCTGCTTGTCTCGCTGGTGGCGAGTGCTGCAATTTCGGCACTCAACCAGGTGATCAATGCCTACCTGCCATTTGGTGCTGTTATCCTAGGCACTACCAATGAGATCGTCTCGTTCATCCTGCTCTCCATACTCTTCGCCGCGATCTACAAGATCTTGCCGGACCGAAGGCTGGGTTGGCGCGATGTCGCCATTGGAGCGGTGGTCACGGCATTCCTGTTCACTATCGGCAAGTCCTTGATCGGCTGGTACATCGCAACCAGTGCGATCGCGTCGTCCTATGGCGCTGCGGGCGCGTTGCTCGTTGTGCTGCTTTGGGTTTACTATTCGTCAGAAATATTCTTGCTCGGAGCCGAGTTTACACGGGCCTATTCGGTGCGCCATGGCAGCAGGTCCGACCTGCAGGCGCTGGTGGAAGGCAGGCATCAGCGTCGATGAGCCGCTGGAGCCGGTTGTGCCGTTCGTTTGCCGCACAAAAGAGGGCGTGGAACGGCTGGATTGCAGAAATCTGGAAATCGATTATTGAGCATCCAGCAGGTCTTAGGACAGCCAACCCACCTCCAAAGATCGCCCCATGTTCGATGACTTCTCGCGCGTCACTGCTTTCCTTGCGCTGTGCTTCATTTCACCACGGCCACGTCATTGCGGCAATCTACTTCATGGCTGGTGCCATCCTGTTGACAGCAGTAACTCATTTGAATGTGCGCAGACACCTCATCTGAGCTGCGCGTCATTCAGCATTTTCGTAGTCATTGGAGGACGGCCCTGCTTGCGGTAATCGCGGGTAGCTGGGTTTGCCGATGCCACGTCGAACTCCGACTGCTTTTGACGGACCCCTACTGTGGTAACACTCGTCTCGTCGGACTGGTGAACGCGAGACGCTAAGGTATGTCCGGGCGTCAATGATCAAAAACAGGCGCGAGATTAAAGGTCGAGCAAAACGGCGCCTTTTGGGCGGCTGCAACATGCAAGGACATAGTTGGCCGACTTCTCCTCAGGTGTCAGCCCGCCAAGGTCATCCATAGCGACTTCGCCGGAAAGCTTGGCGATGCGGCACGTGCCGCAGACTCCCTGCTGGCATGCGGTGGGTACGTAGACACCAGATTGGCGCGCCGCGTCCAGCAGTGTCTCTCCGGTCGAGCAGATATGGGATATGCCGGAGCGGACGAAACGGACCGAAGATGTAATCGTTGAAGTCAGCTCCACCCGCGGACTGCTGCCTCCGAAGCTCTCTTGGTGATACTGCGATGGGGCGAGGCCAATCGCGTCCAGGCAGGCACGTGCGGCTTTCATGTACGTTTCGGGCCCACAGGCAAAAACGACGCGCTTTTGGAGATCGGGAACCAGGCTCAGGAGCATCTCACTATCTATTCGGCCTGTTGGGCCGGTCCAAGCGATATCTGCCTGACTACAAACGCAGGTCACCTGCACGTTGGGAAAGCGAGCGGCAAGCGCATCCAACTCCGATCGAAAAATGATATCGGCCGGCGTTTTCGCACTGTGAATGAAACGGATCTCCCGGTCGTCTGCGCGGTCGGTGAGCGCGCGCAGCATAGACATGACGGGTGTTATCCCGCTGCCGCCTGACAGGAAAAGGGGCCTTTCATATTGCAGGTCCTCCAGATTGAACGAACCAAGCGGCCCTTCGATCTCGATCTCGTCGCCCACACTCAAATTATCATGGAGCCAATTCGAAACGAACCCGCCCAGCGTTCGTTTGACCGTGATCTGCAGGTCGAGCGGCCGCGTTGGCGGTGACGAAACAGAGTAGGATCGCGTCACCGCGTGAGCGTTGATGTTAAGGTGCACAAGCACATACTGTCCCGCGCTGAAGCAGAACATCCGATCCATCGGCGAGGTGAAAACGAATGTTTTCACATCGTCCGTCTCGTCGATTACGCGCAGGCAGTGGACAGCTTGCCGTGTGGTTGGTGCCCATTGCCGCCCACGCATAGCGGGCAGGAACTCGGAGGCGTTGAGACAAGCGTGTGCATTCATCATGGGGCTCAGGCTTTGAGGTCGAGCCAAGATGCCAGTTTGAAGCCCCTTAAAACAGAAGCAATTCCTGGCGTTATGATCGGCTATTTCGATTAAACATCGAGCGACATCACAGCGACATGGAGGGCTCGGATTCCCTTACGGATGATCGGCTCGTGCTTGCGACGTGCCAGTACGGCCGTGTGTACCGGCTGATGCAGCGTTGGAGCTCCTTCAACGATAAACGATGGGCGCTCAACGGTGAATCTGTGCGCATCGTCAGAGCGCATATAGCAGGTGCCGCCCGTGCGCCGGAGCATCATCTCTGCCAGAGTTTCCGATCCCATCGAAAGTCGACAGATCGCGAGATCAGCTAGCAGCTCCGCATGGGCTTTCTCCAGCACAACCGTGTAGCCCGGGCGAATGTAGGTTTCCGGGTCCACTTCAGCGAGAGTTCGCGCCGCGGTCGAAACCATCACATATTCTTCGATCATCAACTGGTCATAGGTTATCTCGGGGAGATAGCGGGGCGCGTAAAGCACTGCGATATCGAGATTTCCCATGCTTAAATCGCTCACCATCTGGTTCGAATAGTCCGATTCCACATGGATTGAGGATTTCGGAAGGACCTGGCACAGTGTCTCGACCCAACCCGGCAGTACTGAGCGTGTCATGCCTACCTGCGCGGCGACGCGCAAGGTCCCCTCGAAGCGGTTGAAGGCCCGCACGTCGTGGCGTGCCTGCGACCAGGTCGAGAGCAGGGATCTTGCGTAGGCTTCAAACCGACGCCCCGCCGCCGTCGGCTCGGCGCCGGCGCGCCCGCGCTGGAAGAGTTCGGACCCAATCGCGCTCTCCAGATTCTTGATGCGGGTGCTGATCGTCGACTGGGTCAGTCCCAGCCGCTCGGCTGTGCGATTGAAGTTTCGCGACTCGATGATGTCGAGAAAGGTTTCGATGTGGTCCAGCTGCACGATTTTTCCAATCGAAAAACTCGATCATATTACGCTGCATCATATGCTTGATCAAACAATACTCAAGGCAGAAGCTGCATTGAAGAGATTGGCTGGCAAACGTCGGCCGAGGCCGGGCTATGGAGCTGAGCAGCGTGTTCATCGTTGACTGCGATTGTCACAATTATTGGTCAAGCGCCACGGTGCTGGAGCCTTACCTTTCCGGCTTGTGGAAAGACATGTTCGTCGAGGGCGAGAAAACAGGGCCGGTCGGCGCATTCCCACATGGTCATCGTCCCTGGTTTCATCCGCAGGACTTCTCCCGCAAGGACGTGCGTCCGAAGACGGAGGACGACAACTATCTCATCATGAAAGAAAAGCACCTCGACAAATACAACATCGGCGTGGCGATCCTGACCGGCGACGAGCCGATAGAGGCCTCAACGCTCGCCAACCCTTACTACGCCAGTGCTCTCGTCAGTGCCTACAACGACTATCAGATCGAGCAATGGTTGCCGAAGGACAAGCGGTTCATGGGCTCGATCATTATCGCGCCGCAGGACCCCAAGCTCGCGGCCGCCGAGATACGCCGCTTGGGCAATCATCAGCGGATGGTTCAGGTTCTCGCTTCCCAGGGCTCCGTGAAGCCCTATGGCGACCCCTTTTACCATCCGATCTATGAAGCTTGCGCGGAAGTAGGACTGCCCTTTGCCATACATCTGGGCGGTCACGGGGGTGTGAATTCGAGCGCCATCGCACCGTCGCCGACGACATTTTTCTGGGAGACGCATGCCGTCTTGCACATGTCGGCGATGTCGCATGTGGCCAGCATGATAGCGCACGGCGTTTTCGAAAAATGGCCGGATCTCTACTTCGTGATCATCGAGTGCGGCGTCGCTTGGGTGCCATCGGTATTGTGGCGCCTGGACGCCGACTACAAAGCGCTACGCAAGGAGACGCCCTGGCTGAAGATGCTCCCATCCGAATATTGCCGGCGCAACATCCGTTTTTCCACACAGCCGCTGGAGCAGCCGGCAAACATCCAGCACCTCTGGTCCACGCTCGAAGCGATGGACGGCGAAAACACGCTGATGTTTGCCTCGGACTATCCGCACTGGGACTACGACGACGCCAACACCCTGCACATCCCACCCTCGTGGAGGAGCAAGATTATGGGATTGAATGCGCTCGAAGTTTATAAACGCATCTCTCCCGCGCAAGCGGCGAACGCGGCCTGACGAGGGAAGACGATGGCCGAAAAAATATACATTTGCCGGGTCGACGAGATCGAGGCTGGATATCCCTTCATCGCCAAGATCCGCAGCCTCTCGGTCGGCGTTTTCCGGGTCGGAGACTCCTTCCATGCGCTGCTGAACGTGTGCCCACATCGCGGCGCTCCCCTTTGTGAAGGACCTCAATGCGGAACAACCGCCCCGGTCGACGAAGCGCAATTCATCTACCATCGCGAGAACGAGATCGTGCGGTGCGCCTGGCATGGCTGGGAGTTCGACATAAGGTCGGGCGCGGCACTGGTCGACCCTTCCGTACGTGCGCGCACGTTTCCAGTCACCGTTGAGGCCGACAAGATCTATGTGACAGCCTGACTGGGTACAACCATTCGCACGAGCTTCGAAGGAAAGGTGACCGCAACTGACTAGCAGATTTGTTCACGGGTGCTTTGACGAACAATAACGCGGAGAATTCCGCAATGGGAGAGCTAAGATGTCAGACTCTGTACACAAACTCAGTATCGCACAAAATCTAATCGGTCGCGGCAAGATATCTCGTCGCGATTTCATTCATCTCGGCTTGGCTGCCGGCCTGACCGCCGTCGCCGCCGACAAACTTTTTGACAGCTCGGCGCGCGCCGCCCCCCTCCAGGGTGGCTTTGCCAAACTAGGGATGGCGCATGGCGCAACGACGGATTCGATCGATCCCGCCGGATACCCCGACACGTTTACGCAAACGGCGTTCTCGGGCTCGATGTCCAACAGCCTTACCGAGGTCGACGCCAAGGGCAGCGTCCAACCGGATCTTGCCGAGAGCTTCGAACCTTCGGACGGTGCCAAGAAATGGGCCTTCAAGCTGCGCAAGGGCGCTACCTTCCACAACGGCAAGAATGTGACGGCGGACGACGTGGTGACATCGCTGCGCTATCACATGGGAAAGGACACCAAATCGGCCGCTAAGTCGCTGCTCGATTCCGTCGCCGACATTAAGGCGGACGGCCCGGAAACGGTCGTTTTCACGCTCAAGAGCGGCAACGCCGATTTCCCTTACATCATGAGCGACTACCATCTGGTCATCATGCCGACCAAGGACGGGAAGGCCGATTGGGCTTCGGGCGTACGCACCGGCGCATTCGTGCTCGAGAACTTCCAGCCGGGCGTTTCGGCCAAACTCAAGCGCAACCCGAACTATTTTAAGAACGGCAAGCCCTATCTGGACGAGGTGGAGTTCCTGTCCATCACCGATCTGACCGCTCGCATGGCCGCGTTGTCCACGGGGGAGGTGGACTATATCGGCCGCGCCGACCTGAAGACCCTCGGCATGCTCAAGCGCAATCCGAAAATCGAAATCATCGAGGTCACCGGCTACGGGCACTACACTTTGCCGATGAATGTCACCATGGCGCCGTTCGACAATGCAGACGTACGACAGGCCTTGAAGTATGCCATCAATCGTCAGGAGATCGCCGACAAGATCTTCCTTGGTCACGCGGCTGTGGCAAACGACAACCCGATCGCCCCGGCGATCAAATTCGCCATGAATCCGCAGCCGCAGCACAGCTTTGATCCCGAAAAGGCCAAGCACTATCTGAAGAAAGCAGGACTGCAAAACCTGAAGGTCGATCTCTCGGTCGCCGATGCTGCCTTTGCGGGAGCGGTGGACGCTGCTGCGCTCATTCGCGAGACGGCTGCCCAATGCGGTATCGACGTGAACGTCGTGCGCGAGGCCGAGGACGCCTACTGGGACAATGTTTGGCTCAAGAAACCTTGGTGCGCTTCCTATTGGAGCGGCCGCGCGACCGCCGACTGGATGTTTACGCAGGCCTTTGCCGCGGACTCCAGTTGGAACGAGTCGTTCTGGAAAAATCCCCGTTTCAACGAGTTGCTTGTCCAGGCGCGCGCGGAGACAGACGAAGCCAAGCGAGCGGCGATGTATGGCGAGATGCAGCAACTGACACATGACGATGGCGGCAGCATCGTGCTGGTATTCAACAACTTCGTCAGCGCCAGCTCCAACAAGCTCGCACATGGCGAGGTCGCGCCGAACTGGGAGAACGACGGACTGAAGATGGCTGAGCGCTGGTGGATCGCCAGCGTGTGAGCGCCGCGAGCCGGACGCGTGATGATTGCGGCAGTCCGGCTCGGCTCGACGTGCCTTGGCTGGTGTGACAGGGGCAGCAACGGAAACGCATGCCGATGAACCCCGTAGCAAGAACGGTTCTGCAGCGCCTGGGCCTCGGCCTGGTCACGCTGTTCATCGTGTCGATCATCATCTTCTCGGCGATCGCAATGCTTCCCGGCGACTTCGCCAAGTCCACGCTCGGGCAATCGGCGACACCCGAAACTGTCGCCGCGTTTCAGCGCGAAATCGGAATCGACCGCCCGCCGGTGGAGCGTTACTTCGCCTGGATCACGCAAATGCTTCACGGTGATTTCGGCTCTTCGTTCGCAAGCCGCACCGGCGATCGGCGCTCTGTGGCCGAGATCATTGCGCCACGGCTTTATAACACGCTGTTTCTTGCCTCGATGACCGCGCTAATGGCAGTTCCGCTGGCCCTAGGCCTTGGCATCCTCGCTGCGCTGTACCGCAACGGCTGGTTCGACCGGTTGGTGAATGCTGTGACGTTGACTGCCATTTCCTTTCCGGAGTTTTTCGTCGCCTACCTGCTCGTTTATGTCGTCATTTCGCGTGACACGTTCATCGGGTCCGAATTTGCCCAAAGCCTGCCGCACTGGCTCGCGGTTTCCGTGGACCGGACGCTCAATGCGGTTCCCAAGTTCCCGACATTGTCGAATGTGAATGATGTGACGCCGTTCTGGGAGCATGCCTGGAGAGTGGCGCTGCCGGCGATCACGCTTACACTGGTGATCGTGGCCCACATGATGCGCATGACGCGAGCGGCGATCATCAACATGCTGGCCAGCCCCTACATCGATATGGCGCGTCTCAAGGGAATGTCGCCAATGACCATCGTACTCAGGCATGCCCTCCCGAATGCCTGGGCTCCCATCGTCACAGTGGTGGCGTTCAATCTCGCCTACCTGATCGTCGGGGTGGTCGTGGTCGAGGTCGTGTTCGTCTATCCAGGCATTGGACAGCTGATGGTCGATGCGGTGAGATCGAGGGATGTTCCGGTGGTCCAGGCCTGCGCTCTGATCTTCGCTGCGGCCTACATCCTGCTCAACCTGACCGCCGATATCATTTCCATTGTCACCAATCCCAGGCTCTTGCACCCACGATGACCAGTTCCGAACCCACGGTAGCGGTTCTGAGACTGAGGCGCTCGCGCGCCACCCGGGCCAAGATTGCGCTCACCAAGGCGCCGTTCAGCGCGTGGTTCGGCATGCTGATGATCCTCGGCTATGTTGTTGTAGCCGTTTTCGCGCCTTGGATAGCACCGTACGGCGAAACGCGGGTCTTCAACGAAGCCTTCGCACCTTGGAGCCGGGACTTTGTGCTTGGAACGGACCAACTCGGGCGCGACATGCTCACGAGGCTGATTTACGGGGCGCGCAACACCATCGGTATCGCGATCGCCACCACGTCACTGTCCTTCGCGGCCGGCGTCTCGCTTGGCCTAGTCGCGGCGTTATACAGAGGGTGGCTCGACCAGATACTATCGCGTGCCGTGGACGTCCTGATGTCCATCCCGAGCCTGATCTTCGCTCTCGTGCTGCTCTCGATCTTCGGCTCTTCGATCCCAAGCTTGATTTTTATCATTGCGCTTCTCGATTCGACGCGCGTCTTTCGGCTGTCACGGGCCGTCGGACTGAACGTGACTGTCATGGAATACGTCGAGGTTGCCCGATTGCGCGGCGAAGGTCCAAAGTGGATCATCGTCGAGGAAATCCTTCCCAACGTGATGCCGCCGCTGATCGCGGAGTTCGGTCTGCGATTTTGCTTCGTTTTCCTCACCATTGCAGCGTTGTCCTTCCTCGGCGTCGGCATTCAGCCGCCTACGGCCGACTGGGGATCGATGGTGCGCGAGAACGCGACGTTAATCACCTATGGCGACGTCACGCCGCTACTGCCGGCCGGCGCGATCGCACTCCTTACGGTGTCCGTGAATTTCGTCGTCGACTGGTTCCTGCACGTAACAAGCGGGTTGCGCGATGAAAAATAGCGGACACGTTTCGCATGAAAGAGGAAAGGATCTGCTCGAGGTCCGCGACCTGCATGTTGAGGGTTTTTCGGATGAGCGGTGGCATCCCATCGTCCGCGGGGTCGGTCTGACGCTGAAGCGGGGTGAGGTTCTTGGCCTGATCGGCGAGTCCGGTGCAGGCAAGTCCACCATTGGGCTTGCTGCAATGGGATACGCCAAGCCAGGCTGCCGGATCACGCAGGGATCGGTCCTGTTCGAGGGGATTGATCTTCTGGCACTCAGCGAAACAGGGCGTCGCCGCCTCAGAGGCTCCCGCATCGCCTATGTCGCGCAAAGCGCGGCGGCCTCTTTCAACCCCGCCCACCGGCTCCTCGACCAGACTGTCGAAACTGTTGTGGCGCATGGCATTGCAAGGCGCGAGAAAGCGAACCGCAGCGCCATCGATCTTTATCGGCGTCTTCAACTTCCAGATCCGGAGACCATCGGCTTCCGCTATCCCCATCAGGTCTCCGGCGGACAATTGCAGCGGGCAATGACTGCGATGGCGATGATTTGCCGTCCCGACCTCATCGTATTTGACGAGCCCACGACGGCGCTCGATGTGACCACTCAGGTCGAGGTTCTCGCCTCCATTCGCAACATAGTGGAGGAGTTCAACACCGCCGCAATTTACGTGACGCATGACCTGGCAGTGGTGGCGCAAATGGCCGACCGCATCATGGTTCTGCGCCACGGTCTTACGGTGGAGGAGGCTCAGACGCGCCAAATGCTCGCCTCGCCGAGCCAGGAATATACAAAGACGCTCTGGGCCGTGCGCAAACTTGTTAAGCCCGAAGTTCCGGCCGATGAGTATCTGCTGACAATCGACAATGTCACTGCGGCCTACGCTGGCAGCATCAAGGTGCTCCAGGATGTCTCCATAAAGGTCCCCCGTGGAAGAACGGTGGCGGTGGTCGGCGAATCCGGTTCCGGGAAATCGACGCTCGCGCGCGTCGTTACGGGCCTTTTGCCTGCGCTGTCGGGGTCCATTTCTTTTGACGGCAAGCGCCTTTCCAACACCCTGAAGATGCGACCCCGAGAGATCCTGCGCCGCATACAGATGATTTATCAAATGCCTGACAATGCCTTAAATCCTCGTCAGACGGTTGAAGACATCATAGCGCGCCCTCTTGAATTCTACCTTGGCCTCAAGGGCGCGCGGCGCGATCGCCGCATCGGCGAGCTCATGCATATGGTCGAAATGAGCGAAACGTATCTAGACCGTCTGCCGGCCGAACTGTCGGGCGGCCAAAAACAGCGCGTTTGCATTGCCCGGGCATTGGCCGCCGATCCGGAACTCATCATTTGCGATGAGATCACGTCCGCGCTCGACCAGATTGTGCAGGAAGAAATCCTAAAGCTTCTAATGCGCCTGCAGCGTGAACTTGGCGTGAGCTACATCTTCATCACTCACGACATTGCCACCGTACGGGCGATAGCCGACGAAATTGTCGTCATGCATCAGGGGAAAGTCATTGAGCAGGGTTTGAAGAGCGAAATTCTTGCGCCCCCGCATGCAGCTTATACGGAAAGGCTTCTTTTATCCGTGCCTGAAATGGATCCGGATTGGCTTACACGGCTTCTGGCCAGCCGGAAACTCTGACCGAGAGCGGTGCAGGTGTTTCTGGTAAGCCGCCCATTCATGGTCAGCGATGATCAGGAGAAGAAACCATGAGCGTCCACCAGGGAAGTCGGCACCGCGGGTGCTCATGGGCGGTTGGCTCGATCTAACGACCCTGCCGAGACCAACATTTGGATGGCGCAAGGCATACCCATCTTCTGTGATGCCGATGGGCCGTTGTTTCTTGCCGCCACCTAGAACGGTGTGTTGAACTAACCACCATTGGTCGGGGCCGGTGCAGCGGGTGCAGGCGCTGGAGCCGGCGTCGCTGGAGCAGGTTCTGCAGGCGCCGGGGCTTTTGCAGCCGGGGTGGCGGGCGCGGCAGGTGTTTCGATGGCAGGCGCGTCAACCTTCACATTGACGTCCTTGCCGCCACCGCCGTCGATGACACCTGCAACCAACAGCAGAATAAATATGGTCACAACAGCCAGAACGATGGCGAGGACTGCATTGCCACCCCCGCCCGTTTTAACGACAGTTGGGCGGTCAGCCATGACGTTCTCCTTTTCACCTTAGAAGAACCCTCGGATAATGAACGTGAGAAACCTTTCAAACGTTCCGCGGCTAGCCCTGATAGCATCGAACTGCGGACTTAGGTCCCGGATCAAGCCCATGAACGTTTGTGCAACCTCACCCACTGCCATCGGTGGCCGGCGAACCTTTTCTCTGGTCGCCTATATGAAATGGGCCATTTCGCTGGCAGCCATTCCGACCGGCGGATCTTGTCCGAACCGGAGTCGCGGCTCTCGGATGTCACACAGCAAAACAGCGCGCACAGGGCGGTCCCCGAGGGAGCAAAGTCAGGCCAAGCCAAGAGGGGAGGATACCTGAAATGCGGGGCTTGCGGCGCCGATGCACTCTATGCCTGCCGGGACGCCGCAGCCGCTCCTGGACGGCCACGTGACACGATCATTTCGCGTGCCGCCTCGGTACGCCAGACGTGGTCGTCAGCCACGCGATTCAGAACCGTTGCGATCGCCACTTCGTCGTCAACTTTTATTCCCCGAGCGATTGCAAGATTGTGGGGCGGCGCTCCCGATCGCCAAGATTAGTCGTTCGGCAGACGGCCGCGTCATGAGCGTCTGGATTTTCCGAACTCTCGCAGCAGCAGACTGATGATTGCTCGAACAGGCTCAGACGCGCACGAGTAGTAGATGGTCTGTTGGTGGCGCCTTGTCGTAACCAATCCGAGCTGCCGAAGCTTGCTCAGATGTTGGGAGAGCGCGGAAGCGCTCAACCCGACCAGCTTCGCCAACTCGCCGACCGACATTTCACTCTGGGTGAGAAGGTCTAGGGCCAACAGCCGCTTCTCATTTGCCAGGAGGGCGAGCAGCGCGGCTGCCGGCGCCGCGCAGCTTGCGTGCATGCCGGGATTCACAACGGCACTCCGACGGCCTGAAAGTTTCAGGCCCAGCCTTAGACCACCTATGGTGCCGGGGGAGACCTGCGTCACGCGACCGAACATTGTATTGCACACCTTTCGGCAAGGGCCGGCTGAGGGATGAAGAGGGCCGGCGCCGAGCGTTGCGGTGGCCTTTGGGGAGCGCCGGCCAGGCGGAATTCGGGCCCGCCGCTCGGATAAGGTAACAGGGACGCTGTTGACGCCTATGGCGTGATCGCGGAAGGTGGTGGGTCTACTGGCAGCAATGGCGCCACGACCGCGGGAGCTACCGACACTGCCATGTTGTGATGCCTGTATAGTCAGATCGCGCTGGTGAGCGTCAGGGCACTAAAGCGGGATGAATATCTGTGGGCACCTCTCCAAACACTTCGGCCTCAGCAGAGTGTGCCAAGAAGCTATCGTCGCGGCGGCTGAACGGGTGATCGGCCGGGCAAAGCACCTTAGCTGCGGGAAAGAACTTTCGTTGCCCCCGCCGCAAGGACGAACCGAGATCCGCCGCGACGACTTTAGCACGCAATCATCTTGGAATGCGTAGTAGGGCGTCGGTCCATGAACCTCCTTAGGCCAGAAGCGTCGTCGATGGTCAGAAGTCGGTTTTATCCAAATATCTGGTCTTCAGCCATGTGGTGGACGGTCCACTCCTGTAGCGGCTGTCGGCTCGCTTAGAGATGATGCTCTCGATCCCCACTTTCTCGATGGCGCGAAAGATCGCTGGCGCACTGCCCTCGAAATGCTCGCTGTACTGGATCTTGCCGAGACCGTGCTCAACCAGTCGCCACAGCGCCTGCTTGCGCTGCAGCAGGGGCAAGGAGGTCAGATTGCGACCGTCGAGATGGAGGATGTCGACCGCGACGAACACCAGCCGGCTCGGTTCGTTCCAGATAGCGGCTTCCAGCGCAGGCCAATCGGCAGCGCCCTGCTCGCCTGGCACAATGACCTCGCCATCGATAATGGCAGCCCGGCATGGCAACTCGACAGCCAGCGCGATGGGCCAGTATTTCATGGTCCAGTCACGGCCGTTCTTGCTGTAAAGGCGCACGCCACCCTTATCGATGACGATCTGTGTTCGGTAGCCGTCAAGATTGACCTCGTGAACCCATCCCTCATCTTCGGGCGGCTCCTTGACCCGAGTCGGGATCTGCGGCGGAATGAACTCCAGCCGGCCGCCGTTCAGTTTGGCTCGCTTACGCAATGACGCCACCTTAAATCGCGCAACGGCGGCTGATCGGCACAGGCAGCCCGACATCCCCCCAACTTGGACGTCCGCCGCCTGTGCCGAGCCCCCGCCGGGCATAGCGACCATCTGCGCACGTGGCCGGATTGTCGTTAGCTTCGCATCCGAATACTTATCTCGGCGTACATATCTCGCTCGTTGCGGCGCTCTTGCACCACGCAGCCCTTGGGCCAATTTTGAGCAACCTGTTCAGTCCATCAGAAGCACAAGAGCGGGATGCAGCTTCTTCAGATTCGGCAATGATTTCGATTGCCAGGGTATGTCGGGCGTTCCACGCACGACGAGTCGAACCTCTGGATGCTTGCGCACCTCGATGGTAAATTTCGCCAGCAGGTTGATGCCGGAAGAATTGAGAAAGTGAAGGTCCTTTAAGTTGAGCGTGAGGGAAGCGGGATTTGAGGCAAGAACGCTGATCGCCAAAGCCGTGATGGGCGCACCGGCCTCGGAACTGGCAAGCCGCATGGCGCCGTCGAAGAAAATATCGCTTCCTTCATTCCACACGCGGTAGTCGTCCGTCTTGATTTCCATGGCCCGGCTTCGTTTCTTCTAGTTGTGCGTTTGCGAGATCGGAATGGAGGCATATGTCTCCAGGCAAATCCGATCGCCTTCTTCGGCCGAGCTGAAAATCCAGGCCAGACGTGCGCCATAGTCGCTCATCAAAGTCAGCAATCCAAGTCCGGAGCCTCCTACGTCGGGGTTCGCGGCATTGGCTTCAATTCGCTGTATCAGCAGGTCCATGGGATCGCCAACCGTGATGTCCGCCAGGAGACTTTGGAACTCAGACGCGGTTTCACCATCGACGTCATTCGATACCTTGAGCTTGAAGTACTCCGAATCCATCGACGCCTCGATAACGATCTCACCCGGTGCGCGAAACTTGACGGCGTTCTCGATGAGCTCGTTGACCAGATATCCGATGCTGTGCCGCACTTCGATGTAGTCATTGCGGGACGATCGGAAGCGCAACGCGAAAAGATCGGCGATGAAGTCCGAGGTGGTGGCACAATGACGCCAACTTAAGTCGAGAGGTCCGTCGAACAGCCGCACCCGACTGACGCTCTCCTTCATCCCGATTGCGATGTCAGGGGTCCCGAACAGCGTTGTCATTGCTATGTGTGCCTTATGATCACGAGGGTAATGTCGTCGTGGATCTTCTGGACTCCGATGTGGGCCATCAGATCCTCGATGATCCCGGTCTTGATTTCCTCGGCGCTGCCGCCTTGACGTTTTTTTGCGCTCTGGCAGAGGCGCTCGAAACCGAATAGCCTTTTGTCCTGATCCTCCGCCTCCGTCACACCGTCGGTGTGCAGCACGATCACGTCGCCACTGCCGAACAGGATGTCACGCGTGTCGATGAACTTCGAGATGTCATTCTCCAGACCAACCGGCATGCCCAGATCAAGCGTATCGATGCGTTCGACTTCCCCGTCCGCACGTACGACGAGAACGTCCTCATGCTGCCCCGATAACGTTACCCGCTCATCCTCAAAGTCAAGAAAGGCCAGCGAGAGATGCTTGCCGGTGTTCGTCCGCTCGATGTTCTTGTAGATCGCTCTGTTCAGCCGGTCCAGAAACTGGTGCGGATCCCCCTCGTTGGTCTCCTGCAACGCGCGTGCAACGGATTGGACCATCAGCATCAGCACGCCGCTCTCGAGACCATGACCGGTCACGTCGCCGATGCCGATCTTGATCCGGGACCCGTTCTGCAGGACGTCGTAGTAGTCACCGCCGACCTCGTCGGCCGGCCGCATGTAGGCTGCGATCTCCAGCCCCGGAATCGCTTCGAGTTCGAATGGTTTCGGCAGGACCATCAGCTGGATCTGCCTGGCAACCGCCAGCTCGGCACCAAGGCGGACGTTCTCGTCCCGTAGCTTTTCGTTGAGTGCGGAAATCTGCTGATTGGCGTCCCCGAGCTCCCTGGTTCGTTCGTCGACGAGTTGCTCGAGGTTTTCGGTGTGAAAGCTGATCTGCTCAGCCATCCGGTTGAAGGCGATCCCTGCCGCTCCAACCTCGTCGCGCGTCGGAATACTCACACGGACTGAATAGTCCTTGGTCTGGAGCCGTTGGGCGGCGCTGGCAAGCGCCCGGAGGCCTGCGGTGATCCGCTTCGAAATTCCGAGCACGGCCGCGAAAACAATCAGAAGCGAAACGATGATCGCACCGATCTGAAAGAGCAGGATACGATTGGTTGCGCGAGAAATACTCTCCTGCGCGGCGAACAGGGAGGCATAGATCTCCCGTTCGGGAACGACGATCCCGACCGACATCGTTTCGGACTTGATCGGTCCCGAACTCCACAGATTGGTCGGCTTCAATCTCTTGAGGACGACGATGTAGGGTACCCGCTCGCCCTTGCTGACGAGCATGATATGCTGAATGACACCATCGTTGTTCTGGTCAAGAGGCAGCGATGCGATTGCCGGCTGCACACTTGCCCGCATGGACCTCTCCAGGCCCGTGACGCCTTGTGTGCTCGCATCACTTGATGAAGTCAGGCCGATGATCGCCTGGCCCGACGGATTGATCGCGACCACGTTACCAGTCGACATCGTGAGGAAGCCGAACCCGGTTTCTGCGATCTTCACACGTTCGACGACTTCCGCGAGCTGGTCGAGAGTGATGTCTGCCCCCGCCGTACCCGCGATGCCGGTGCGATCGCGCGTCCACAGCGGGTGGAAAAAGCTGACGATCAGCTTTCCCGTGATTGCATCGGTGTAAGGCGCCGTCTGGGTAATGTCGTCAGGGACGGGACGAGAGGCTGGATCCCTGGCCCATTGCTGCCATGAACCATAGATACCCGGAAAGAAGAACTCCCAGAACTCCGCCTTGTTGTGGCCCGGATAAAGCTTGTCGAAGGTCTGTGCCTGGTCCGTATACGGTACAGTCCGGAAGATCGGCCGTTCTTTCGGGCCAATATAATACATCTGCAATTTGGACGACCCGCTGGCCATGAGAGTCGGCGCGACGAGATCGATGACGGTGCTGTCTTCGATTTCCTTCTGAACGCTCGGCAGCGGAGTGTGGTCGGCACCCAGCAGGTAGCCCCAAACACTTACCACCGAAGGGCCGCCCGGCAGATTCTGCGCCCAATCGCCCCGCGTGTCGTAGACGACCTCCACGGAGCCGGGCGCCTCATGCGAAAGCGTCGCTCCTACCTGTTGCTGCCTGCTTGGATCGTCGATCTGGGCCTGCAGCACGCCGGCCAGTGCCTTGACGTCGCCATGAACCCGGTCGAGCAGCAGGTCGACGCTCAACGCCGTCGATTGGGCATAGGAACGAATGTATTCCTGGTTTGCGGTCGCCAGGCCCTCACCGACTTCCGAAGTGGCATCGCGCGACAGCTTCTGAACGTTCCAAAGCGCCAAACCACCGCTCAGCAGGAGGTCGAACAGCACGGCGCCGCCAACGACCAATACGAATTTCGCTCGAAAGGAGCGCAAGCCGAAGCGCGGTGCAGACTCATTGTCGGCTTTCATTGCGGGCGTCGTCCCGATGCGACCCAGATCGGCCAGCCCGCGTAGCCCTTGGGGTGGAGCGCAGCGAAAATGTGGTCCTGGAAGCCCTGCCGGAACCGTGCGACGAACTCCGGTCCATCGCCGCGTCTGGTCGCCATCTCGCCCGCATAGACATCCGCCCAAGCCGCAATGACATCCGCGAAATCCTGCGGATCGTCGTCCAGGTTAGTCACCATGAAGGTCTCGACACGTATGTCTTCGAAGCCGGCTTCCATCAGATACCGCCTGCTCTTAGGCCCAAGCTCGACATCCATCTCGAAATGCTCGAACAGCTTCGCCACCTCGCCGTAGGTCCAGCGAATGCTTTCGGCGCGGGGCTCGCCGAGGCAATGCGAATTCTTCTCGTTGGTGATGTAGACTCGCCCCCCCGGCTTGCATATGCGGTAGAGCTCCTTGAGGATGAGTTCAGGCCGATTGAAGATCTGAAGGGAATGCCGGCAGGTCACCAGGTCGAACTGCGCTTCGTCGAGCAGCATCTCCGACGCATCGCCGTAGGTGTATTCGATGCCCCGGATATCGAACTCCTGCAGCACCTGTCGAGCATAGTTCAGGCTCGACGTGGAATGGTCGAGGGCAACGATCCGCGATGGCTGGAACTCCTTCTGCACAAGCACGGCGAAATCGCCGATCCCGCAACAGATGTCGGCCATGACGATCCCCCGCCTCATGCCGTGTCGCGGCAAGATTGCGCGCTCGTGACGCCAGGTCATTTTCGTCTGTGAGCGCAGGATAGGTACGAACCCGCCCGCCTCGAGGAAGCCCTGGCCCGGATAGAATTCGCTGTCATACTCCTGGACCGTGATATTCGGTTCGATGGCGCTCAAGCGACCGAATTTTCGCGAGGTCCATCCGACGACGCTTGATGTGATGACGACGAATTTGAGATCGGGACGAGCGCGACAGGCGTCGATAATGATCCTCGAAAAGGCGTGAAATGCGGCGTTGTTCATCTGCGTCAGGCGTCTGACATTGACGTAGAGAACGCCCCGCACGCGGCCGATCGCGTCACGAAGCAATGCGATGCTGGGTCCAAGCTCATCGATCGCCTGAGGCCGAACCACCCCGGCGATGGAGAACTCCTGGTTGTTGGCGTCGTATTGCGCCTTGAAGCGTGGGAGAAGGTCGTAAGGGCTCAATGCTGCAGGCTCTCAAGCGGAAGATCGACGACGAGCCTGATCGCATCGCCGTCGGTTTCCTCGACCCTGAGTGTCGCGTTGTAGTCGACTGCCAGTTCCAGGAGTACGACCTCCCGGCTGGGCGCTAGATCCCCAGACACCGAATTGACGTATCGCTCCCTGGCCTCTGTTCCTGCGAGTTGCGACGCGGCTTCTTCGTAGAATTGGCGCTCCTCCGGCACGCAGGGGAATGTCAGCTCGATCCTGTCCGTCCCGCCATGGCGGGACACCCTGCATCCCAGTTCGCCGTCGGCATGGCGAGTGCGAAACGCGACTTCCAGCAATTCGTTAAAGGCAGAGGAAAAGAGATTTGCATGCCGGACCGAGTCCGATCTGTTTTGACTGATCATCCGAGCCATGTATGTCGAGACATAATCGCAGTGTCTCCAGGCGGAGACGAAGGCTTTGATTTCCATGTCGATCTGGATCATGGGCGCAAAAGTCGGCTTGCCAGCCAACTCGTGATGAACGGGTCCCATCGGCATCCTCCCTTGTTCCATCAGTATTGCCCTCGGGCGGTGATGGCCCCGCGACGAAATCTCACCGCGCCCCGTGACGAGCCACTCTCGCACCGCCTCGATGAATTTGCGCGATATCTGCCTCGATTGCTTCTACAAATCTCCATTTCACCGTTAACAAACGGTTCAAGGCGTTAAACCGCCCGATTTGATTCCTCCATCGCTCGTACCACCCTCAGCGGGGACCGCCTGATGAAAGCGTTGGTTGCCTCGGCTCCGAGCGGCCGTCCCAGGAAATTACCTTGCAGGCTATCGCAATTTTCCTTGATCAGCCACTGTGCCTGTGCCGACGTCTCGACCCCCTCGGCAGTGACACTTATTCCAAGGCCGTGTGCGAGATTTATGATCGATCGCACGATCGTTTGGCTTTTGAGATCGGTCTCCAGGTCCGCAATGAAGTACTGATCTATCTTCAATGTGTCGAAGGGAAAGTTCTTTAGGTAGCTCAACGACGAATAGTACGTTCCAAAATCGTCGAGTGATATTCGTATGCCCAAGACGTTCAGGGTATTTAATGTGTCGATATTGTCGATCGTCTTCTCGAGAAGAACCGTCTCGGTTATCTCGAGTTCAAGTCGCTCGGCCCGAATTCCAACTGCATCAATGACCTGCGCGACCGTGTCCGTCAGCGAACCGCCAAGGAACTGCGCCGGCGACAGGTTCACCGCGACTGTCAGCGAGGAGGGCCAGGTCAAGGCCTGGCGACAAGCTTCCTCGAGCACCCATCGTCCAATCTCGTCCATCAGACCGTCGGCCTCGGCGATAGGTATGAACACGCTGGGTGGAATGATTCCGATCTCGGGGTGCCGCCATCGCAGTAGCGCTTCGAAACCGATCACCGACGAGGGAGGCCGAATGAGCGGCTGATACTCCAGATAAAGCTCGCCCCGTTCAAGCGCTGTTCGAAAGCTGCGCCTCAGATTCTCGCGCTGCTCGAGCAAGAGCAGCATCGAACGGTTAAATATTCGAGCGCAACCGCGTCCATCTGTCTTGGCTGCGTAAAGTGCAATGTCAGCGGCTTTCATCAGTTGCTCACCATCGGTCCCGTGTTCCGGCCCGAAAGCAATTCCGACACTCGAGCCGACGAAGACGGGAATGCCGTTGATGATGAACGGATGCTTGAACGCGTCGACCAGCGATCCGGCGAGGCGCTCAGCTTCTGCCGGCTGCTCCTTTCCCAATTGGATGACAGCGAACTCATCGCCGGCATACCTGTACGCGGATTCGCCGTCCTGCAGCGCGTCGCGGATACGACCCGCGGCGAGCTGAAGAAGCGTATCGCCTGCTCCATGGCCCAGCGTGTCATTGACCGCTTTGAAATCGTCAAGGTCGATCTGCAGCAGGGCGGTTTTCGGCTTCAGTGCGCCAACGGCCGCCAGTGCTTGCTGCAGCCGCTCCCCAAATCGCCGCCGGTTCTGCAGGCCGGTCAGCACGTCGTGCGTCGCCTGATGGAGCAGAATTACGTGTTCTTGCTCGTCCGCTACGCTGCGCCCATCGCGCTCCCTTGATTCGATGATCCCCACACCATTTGCAGTGGCGAAAACGAAAACGGACCGCTGCTCTTCGCCCGATGACGGCGGCAAATCGATGCTTGCCGGTGAGCCGCCGTGGAACACACGACGAAATTCGTCGCGATACCTTGCATCGAGGAAGCTCGGATAGATCTCCCAAAGGGCGGCACCCGGCGCCACCGCGCCTCCGTACGCAACGCGGAACTTGGTTGCGTAGTGCGTCAGGCAGAAGTCGCGGTCGTAGAACGACAAGAGTTCGGTCGTGTTCGCCAAAAGGTCAGCGAGAAGCGCTTCGCCTGGACGTAGAACATTGCTTGAGGAAGGCCCCTCACGTTCCGTGCCGACGTCTGATGCCTCTGGATGCAAGAGCCACCTCCATAGGCGGTGCGAATCCACATCGCCCAGTTCAGAAATAGCATAACCGCCAAGCTTGGCAAAATTTTAACACGCAGTCTGAAGAAGTGCCGCATGTGGCGGAGTTGCAAAGCATGCTCCGCCGTGATTGGCGGTGTTAAAGATGAACATTCACAGTTGGTTAACCAATCGGGAACTGGCTGTATGATTGATGGCGCGGCGGACGCGCCACGAAATATTCTGGTCCATCAGGCGGCGTGATCTTCCCCGCCCTGCGAAGCCTGTTTGAGCCCACCCCTCTCGCCACCGCGGACCCTGTACTCAGCTTCCAAGCGCTTTGAGCCAACCTTCAAAGGAAGAAGCCTTCTCGCGTTCAGCAAGCGAAACAGAGTGGGCGGGGCGCGGCAACACCACAGTGGCGCGGCCCTCGCGTGGGCTGTAACCGAATTCCTTGCTGAATGCCCGGCTGAAATTAGCCGCTGAACTAAACCCGAACGCCTCAGCGATATCGACAATCCGCCGGCTGTCCGCCGGATCGCTAAGCGCAACATGGGCTCCCAGAAGTCGGCGACTTTGGATATAATGAAGAACACCACCGCTCGGCTCGAACAATTGATAGAGGCGAGAGCGCGATACGCCGAGTGCTCGGCACATTGAATCCGGCGTCAGATGAGGCGTATCCAGATTGTTTTGGACGTATCGACGCGCTCGCTCCATCAGCGCGACACTCGCCAATTGGTCAGCGGCCGCGGCATGTTCCGCCGGATGCGCGAGACAGGCAATGATCATGCTGCGCGTTGCGTGTACGATGCGAGGCAGATCTTCAGCCGTGAGGCTGCGCAGTCCTGCTTCGATGCTGCTGACGTAGTTGATCAAAAGGTTGGCAAAGTTGCCGGACAGAATTGAATTGTTCTTTGCGTCGAGGGTTGAGGCCGCATCAGAGAACAAATCACGCGGCAGATAGAGACAGAGACTTTCCGAGTCCGTTACCCTCCCGCGAAACGGGTAGCCGAGAGATCTGATTTCCAATTTGCCCGGCTGGTTTTCCACAACGCGGCGGTCGACCTCCGTCCACGACTGGCCAGAGCGTGGCAAGACGATGTACCAGTGATCGATCGAACTCGATCGGAGCTTCGCGGGGGACCGAATGTAGCTGTGAGCCGGCGCACGCTGTTGAACGATCAGCATGCCGCCGAGATTCCAAGTCGTGTGGTCGGCGCGAAAGCCATCGCTCAGCGACTTGTCGTCCGGCAACCTGGCCTCGACAAGCGGCGCAATCTGCGCTTGCCAAGCAGCGAACTGATGCTCTGGAGCCAGTTCGAACGTTGAAAAAGACAGAGGCTCCAGCGCTGGCGCGAGCGACGGAGCGGCCTCATCGTTGGGTTGACCGTCTCGCGGCCACCGACGTCGATCACGCGGCAGCCTCGCAGGGACCCCATCTTGCCTCTTAGTGTCCATCGCGTGGTGCCATATCCGAATCGGCTATGCCCATGCCCTTCTCAATCATGTGGTGTGGCTCGGCATCTGGCAAGACTGCGGAGATCGAGTCGGCCGAAACTGCGATCACGCTCGATTGCAGTACGAAATGCATTCCGAGATAAGTTTCTGGATGTGAAGATAACGACTCTCTTCAATCTGATGCGTATAGAATCTGGCATCGTCAAATAGGTGAGGAGGCCACAGAAATGAACACCAAGCTCAACGGCGACGCTCGTCGCAGGGTAATTCTCGATGGCTACGACAACAACGAGCCATTGAAAGACATTGCGGCAAAGGTCGGATGCTCACTGGCGAGTTTGAAAGTTACAGCAAGTAAACTCGGCTGCACTCGAACCCCGGCAGAAGCGGCGGAGTTTCGGCGCGGATTTCACGTCCCGGAACATAAGCGCCAAGATTACTATCAACTTATGACTGCCGGGCAATATAAAGCTCGTGAGTGCGCCCTGATATTGGGGCTTTTAACAGAACAATCATCGGTCAGTAGCTAGTCTTATTTCAAGTACACTGTCGACGATACTGTGAATTATGCATCCATCGCGTCAGCGGTTCATCAGTAAAAAGCCCGCCGCAACGCCCGCGCGGCGGGCCCTGAAAGGTTCGCACAGATGCTGCGTCGCCATCTCAATCGCACCTGCCTGGGTCCTCCCGATCTGGCTATTTGCGAACGCGTGTTCGATCAGGTCTGCGCGGAGGAGAATCTAGACCCTTTGGACCCGGACGCTGAAATCCTGGCGGTGATGGTTGTGGCCATTTTTCGAAATGTTCACACCAGCGAGCGCGAACTGCTGGAGACGGTCAGGTCTCGTCGGCAAAAGGGTGCAGGAACAGGGCATTAGCACATGTCGCCCGCCACGGCCCGGCCGCAGCCACGGCTCCCACCCAACGCGCAGCGCGCGACCGCGACTGCGATCGCGACCCTTTTGCATGGGCCGGCTGTGCCCGTTCAAGCTCGTTATGCAATCGCTTCCTTGTTCCGTCCGTTCTGCCTGCGGTTCGGCGGCTTTCGGCCTGTCCCTAGCTTGGAATTGATGAACGCGAAGGCAGCGAACGTTTCGTGTCGATCTTCTTCGTTGGCTTCTGGAGGAGGAGCACCTGACAATTTTTGTCCTGCAGGCGCCACGCGGAGTGGAACTGTCGTCACATTCATTCGTTCGCTCAACGCAAGGAGGCGATTATGAACAGGCAAACGAAAGGCTCCACCCATCAGCCCATCTCCCGCAAAAAGGCCGACGGAAGCGATAAGTCAAAGCGTCCGGCAGGAAGCGGCGACCAAGCTCAAAACGCCCAGAAATGGGGAGGTGGTTCGAAGGCCTCAAAGGGCGCCGTCATCACTGAGGATCGTCAAAATCCGAATTCGAGCCAACGTAGTTAGGCTGTGCCGATAAGCGGACGATTAGCCGGTGTTCCTGCACGTTGCCTATGAGCGCAGCGTGCAGGATAGCGCGGAAAGGCCCGTCAGCCTCCTCGAGGAACTAGCCGCGCGCCGCTCTGGTCATGTTTTCGACGCGCCTCTTCCGCTCTTTGCGCCAACCCTTTCGCGGCGGGCTCTTTGCCGTTGTCAATCCCAGTGTCGACTTCCTCGCCCGTCGCAATTCGCATAACACGCACGGCATTGCCGATCACGTCGGCGGTGCGCTTCTGGCCTTTAGGTCCGGTAGGCACGAGCGTTGCTCCTGTGCGCTCTCACACA
The DNA here is from genome assembly GCF_040322415.1 of Mesorhizobium sp. M0152. Lineage (NCBI taxonomy): Bacteria > Pseudomonadati > Pseudomonadota > Alphaproteobacteria > Hyphomicrobiales > Phyllobacteriaceae > Mesorhizobium > Mesorhizobium sp. M0152. The sequence continues at coordinate 8,254 of NZ_JAMYTH010000046.1, read as the reverse complement.
GCTCATCCAATTTGTCGCGGACCCGATCGTTATCGAGCAGTAGCTTGGCGCGTGGGAATCCTCTGCTACGAAGCTCCCTTTCGATGGCTTGCCATCCTTCATAGTCGCCGGATTCCGCAAGTTTCCCGGCCTCGCGCCACATACGCACGTCACGCTGTCGGGACACGCCTTTCTCCCGTGCTTTTGCGCTAAGCATATAGGAGGTCGGGGGAATATGTGAATGCATTGCATTCCGTCAAATTTCAAACTGAGACACTGCCGGCCAAAGGCTGTACTCACGCGATCGCCAAAGCAATGAGACTCTCGCCCGGAATGGATAACGGATTGGGGCGATGTATTTTCCGCAGTTCCTGGTCTGGGTAATCGCGGCGGAGAATGTGGAAAAGGCGCTGACGCTACTAATGCGAGGAAACGGTGCCGTTGAAGCGGCTCCCTTCTTCGGCTGGTGTGACCGATCGACCTGACCCCGACGACCTCCCGCTGCAGAAGGAACCGAAGCCGCGCAGCATCGTTGATCCTTACGGAATCATCAGATCGAGTTGCAGACGGAGTCTGGCTGATGATCTTGATGCTTCCGATGGACCGATTTTCATGGCTCGCAGCGCCCTCGAGCCGGCGAAGGCAGGCTCGCCATCGCAACGTGTGGCGCCATCACCTGTGGAGGCACAACCGGCGCTTGGAGATACGGCCCGCGCAAACGCTGGCGGTCGCCTGTGGGTCATCGCCGCTGCGGTTCCGCTCCTGTTCATGATCAGCGGGCTTGTCATTCGGTATGCTGCATTCGCTTCAGTATCGGCGGAACCAGGCTTCGAAGCCTATGCGCGTGCGCTCTGCCGGTGGGACTGCGCGTGGTATGTGGACATTTCCGAACATGGCTACGAGCGTTTTCCCATTCCAGGCCAAAGCAACGTCGGACGCTGGGGCTTCTTTCCATTGTATCCCATGCTCGTGGCTACTCTTCGGTTTGTTTTCCCCTTCCCGACGATTCTGATCGCGACGATCACCTCGATTGCATGCAGCTACGCCGCCTGCCTTGTGGCATGGCCACTGCTGGAGAAGAACATGCGTCCTTATGTGCTGTATTGCGCTTTCCTGCTTAGCGGCCCGTTCTCGTTCCACTTCACCACCTTCCTTACCGAACCTCTTTTCGTGCTGCTGACTTCGTGCGTCTTTTTGGCACTCAAGCGCTCCAGCTATCTCACCGCCGGCGTCTCATCCGCTTTGCTATCGGCAACAAGGCTTGTCGGGGTTCTTGCTGTCTTGGCGACCGTCATTCAAATGTTCGAGCAGCACCGCCAGCAGGGCGGGTCGGCGATGTCTTTCCCGCGATGGGTGCTTGGTCGTCCGGATATGCTCGTAGCTATCTTCATCTCGCCCACCGGCTTGTTTGCTTACATGCTCTTTTTGTATCTCACCGTCGGGGACGGGTTTGCCTTCTTGCACGTCCAGCGCGCGTTTGGGCGGGTGGCTGGCGATCCGCTCCTTTTTCTATGGGACGGTCTTTCCGCTGTTCCGACAAAAGGCTGGCTGCCAACGGCGCCGCAATGGAGCGCGCTCGCGGCGATCGTAGGGCTGACCCTATCGGTCGTTCTGGCGGCTCGCAGGCAATATGGTGCTGCGCTCTTCTGCGCGATCAGCATCATCCTGCCGCTGATCACGAACCTGGCTTCCATGGTCAGATACGTCATTGGGCTTGCGCCGCTGATGATGTTGATTGCCGAGCTGCTGTCGGTATCGAAGCTGACCTATCTCGTGACTTTGGCGCTTTTCCTGAGCGCATGTTATTTCATGACTGTGGCGTGGATCGGAGGCTATCTTGCCCTGGTCTGAAACCCAGGGACCCTATGGACGTGCTGCCTCGATTGGCGGCTATGCGCTGGCGGCGGTTCTGGCCGCGTCCGAAATCATCACCCTCGCGCTCGCTCTCAACCCAAATGTCAACGATGACTATCGAGCCTTTTATATTGATCGCACAACGACGTGCCTCAACCGCGATGCGGTCGGTAACTACACTCCCGGCCAGACGGTGTCGTTCCGGTCTGACGGCGCCAAACAAGCAGCTGGCATGATGGTCTGTGGTTGGTCGGGCCCGGTAGCCGACGGAACCCATTCGCTGGGCGAGACCTCTCGGCTCAGGCTGGAAATACCTTTGCTTCGGGACGGCCTTACGGCAACGCTGCAAATGTCCGCTGTCATTCGTCCGCCACAGATCACACAAAGGGTTATGATCTCGGTGAACGGAGTTCGGGTACACGAGGTAACACTGTCGAGCAAAGACCCGAAGACGATCTCGTTCGCGATCCCGCACCCAGCATTCGCCAGCGCAAAGGTCCTCGAAATGACCTTCGACTATCGCGACGGGATTCCGCCAAGCTCAGCCGCGAGCAACATCTACAAACGCGCCATCAAGTTGGTATCGTTCCGGCTGGACGCCGGCTAGACCAGAACGCCAATCTTCTGGCGGGAGCACGCGTCAGCCGTCGCCGGACTGATCGGGAATGCGTTGTGCAAAAACCCATCGGTCGAGCACGACGAAATTGATTGCGGGCACAAGCAAGCAGGTAATCACAATGGGAAAGATGAGCGGCAGGCCCAGCTTCGCCGTCAAAAGCGCCGGCGCGCCACAGGCGATGGCCAAACCGATCGCCGCCAGCACGAGAAAACGCGGAGCCTCTGATCTATGCGGGCCGCTCGACATGAAGGTTTTTGACCTGTGCGCGAGATAGGAAAACAAGGCTGCGGCTGCGTAAGCTGCAAGGGACGCCTCGACGGGGCTGAAGCCGAGCCGTTCCGATTTGACAAAGGCGGCCGCCAAGGCGGCATACAGGATTGTGGCGGCGATGCCGACCATGCCGAAGCGCGCCAGAAGCTTTAGGACGGCGCCGGCAGACCGATATTCAGACACGCGCGCTACACGCATACTGGGCTCCAAGTGGCAGCGGCGCGAGGGCACGCTCGACGTTCCTGGCGAACCCGCCGGCCGACGGGAGAAGCAGGAAGTGCTCGGATCGAACGTCCCTGAAGCCTGCTTGTCGAAAGAGGGCCGCTGCTTTGACGGCGTTGAGCAGGACCGCGTCTTGGTCGAACGGACACCGCAACACCGCGAGGCGCGTCAGCGGATTATAGGGATTGTGCTCGATGACGCAGGCGACGCCGCCGTGCCGCACGACGCGTCGCAGCTCGCAAAAAAAATCGAGCCAGGATGCGGGCGAAACATGATGAACAACACAACTGGCAAAAGCCAGGTCGAACACGCAGTCGTCATAAGGCAGGCTCGTCGTGGTGCATGTCCTATAGACGACGCCCGGATTGTCCTCGCTGGCGCGCTGGATCGATTCTTGCGAGACGTCGCAGCCATCCAGGCGCTCGAAAGCGCCGTCTAGATAAGGATGGAGCGAACCAACACCGCAGCCCACATCAAGCGCCCGCAGCATGGCTCCCCGTCGACGAAGGCCTCGCTCGGCGACCAGGCGCCGCAGCAGGTCGGCTTTAGCGACCAAAAAGAATTCGTGCTTGAGTCCGGAAAACCGGATCGACCCATCGATCGTCTCTCCATAGCTGGATCTATAACTGTCGAAGAGTTCGGGCACTGGGAGCGACTCCGTTCTTGGGCTTGCGAAACGATCTCCGGCTCCCACCAGCGACGGCACGCACCGGCTCGTCGAAGCCGGTAAGACGATCGATCACATAAAGAGGGCGGCGTTTCACCTCGGCGTGGATGCTACCGACATAGAGACCAACCACGCCGGTCATGAAAAGATTGATGCCGCACAGGAGCGATACGATCACCACGGTGGAAGTCCAGCCGGCAATGACGCCGGTTTCAAAAATCCAGGCGAACACGGCATAGGCACCAAAGGCCAGCGCAAGTGCGGAAATGGCCGATCCGCCCCAAAGCGCAAAGTGGAGCGGCTTTTCCGAGAAGCTGACAATGGCGTGGACGGCAAGGTGCACCATTTTCCAGAAAGGGTATTTGGTCTGGCCGATGGTCCTCGGGGGGCGTTCGAACGGCACTGCCGTTTGCTTGAATCCCATCCAGCCGAACATGCCCCTGACGAAGCGGTCGTGTTCAGGCATATGTTTGAAGACCTCCAGCGCATGGCGGCCGACCAGACGGAAATCCCCGACATTGCGCGGGATGTTGACCGGCGTCATCTTCTCCAGGAAACGGTAGAAGAGATCGGCGGTTAGACGCTTGAACCAGGATTCGCCCTCGCGCTTGACACGGCGGGCATAGACGATCTCGAAGCCGTCCTTCCACTTCGCCACGAGATCGAGAACGACCTCCGGTGGATCTTGCAGGTCGGCATCCATAACGATGACAGCATCACCCGCGGCAGCATCCATGCCAGCAGTGATCGCAATCTGGTGTCCGAAATTGCGGGAAAGCTCGATAAGCCGAAAGCGAGGCTCGGCGGTGACCACACGCCGAAGGTATTGGACGCTGCCGTCATGGCTACCGTCATCAACAAAAATCGCTTCGGTCTCTCCGTCCAGCCGGCAGATCAGTGACCTGATCCGTTCGACCAGTCGCGGTAGGACTTGTTCTTCATTGTAAATGGGCAGGACCAGCGAGTAGCGCGGCGACGCGTTCACTCCCGTCCCGATGCTTTGGATCACAGAGGCTCGCATGCGGATGAAAATGAAACGCCCGCATCAAAGTTCCATAAGGTATAGCTAATTTAGAAAATTTTAGATAACGCCGAATCCGAAGGGGAAGATAGGCGCGCTGCTGGCACCTGCTCAAAGCGCAATTAGTTCATAATCTGCCGGATCGATGCGACCGCGAACCGCCTTAGGCAACAGCCACAAAGTCGTTAGTCCGCGAGCCCGCCTTCGCGATGTTCGACGGCATGAATGATCGCTTCATAAACACTACCGATCTCTTCATCGATCTCCTGAATTGGGATGCCTTCGGCGGCAGCCGCCCGCAGGGCCTTGTCTGCCATATCAGTCACAAGCCGGCCCGGGTCGTCGATTGGCCCTTCCGGCATATGTTCGGAAATCCATTTGTATAAAAAGTCGGCACCGCGAGTGCTCATGGTGGTTGCTGGATAACGACCCCCGCGGAGACAGACCTTGGATGGGGGCCAGACAATGTCAGGCCTTTCGCGATAGCCTCGGGCGCGAGGTGAGGTCCTCACCCTCTTCGGGTTGCACGCCGACCCTGTGTTCATAGACGAGCGTTCCGCCCTTCCAGCCGGTATAGAGAAGGAGCAGAACGATGATTGTCGACAGAGCCAGGCCCCACGGCAAAGCGCCCTCGGCAGCTCCGGCGCTCCGGCGCAAGAGGAAGCTGGCGAGCGCGAGCACCACCGCCGTCACATTGCCGATCATATGGTGCCATGCCGCGCCTATCGAGCGCACGGCAGCATTTCCGAGGAAGTCGGCAAAGCCGGCCAACGCCGCGGCAGCGCTCATTAACAGGGCAAAGCCGAGCAGCCAGAAGGAAGCCTCGGCCCAGAACGCATTGCCGGTCGACCAGAACATCACATCCGAAAGGAAGACCGAGACCAGCAACGCGATTGGGAAAGGAATCAACATCGGATGGATTGGATGACGGCCAATCTTGGCGGTGGTCGCAACGCCCAGGAGGTGATGTGTCTCTGGCATATCTACTAACGTCGGGTTCGGCAGAGTGTTCCCGCGGCGAAGAGACCTCGATCGGCGCGGCGGGCCGGAGAACGGCTGAGCAAAGTGCCTTTGCGATAGGAAAGATTTTCGCCGCACCTTCTCAAGGCTGACCGAGATCCGCCGGGGGAGGGTCTAGCGCTGTGTCACCAGCAACGCTCCAAGGCGACGCAGGGCAGACACGACAGTTGGCCAACACGCAAGAACAGGCGCCGACGCTCAGGGAACCAGCCCGAGCAGCGCGCCTGTGGCCCGCACCAACCTGCAAACCGCCAGCCGTGACCGCCCTTGTGCTGTGACCAGTTCAGTCCTACCAGCCTTGCCGACCATACCAGTCGTCGACGTCTTGGCGCACTCGATCTTTCTCGATGCCGTAGCGTTCCTGGATTTTGCCTTCGAGCTGATCGCGATTGCCGGCGATACGGTCGAGATCATCATCAGTGAGCTTGCCCCACTGTTCCTTGACCTTACCTTTGACTTGCTTCCAGTTTCCCTCGACTCGGTTCCAGTCCATGACGGTTCCTCCTTTGTTTCATCCGAAAAAAACGGTCGTACGATGTAGAGGTTCCGCCAACGCAAGCAACGACGAGCCGATGGGCGAGGAAATCGATGACAGCCACCTCCTGGTCTGCAATCGCGTGACTGGCGGGAGACATCAATCCGGGGTATCGACGAGCGACTTCTTTGGCTTCGGTGGGACGTAGCTCTGCACCAGGCGCACCTTGGCGGCATCGACCGTGACGTGGGTACCAAGGCTCACGGTCACCTTTGCCTCGTCGATCCTGACGATATCGCCGATCAACTCGATTTGCTGCCCCTTCGTCACCTTCGTCGCGCTGTCTACGATAGAGTGGGGGAAGTTATAGCCTGGAATCGAAACGCTGACTCGGTCGTCTGTCACGCGCTTCAGAACCGTGGCCATGATCGCCACTTCGTCGCCGACTTTTATTCCCCTGGCCATTGCACGATTCTGGGGCAGCGCGCGCGATTGTCAATATTAGGGAAATCTAATGCATGCCTGATGGTGCGTGCGTGCCGAAGCGCTGGACTTTCTTCAGCGTGGAGTTCGCGAACAGTATCAGGAAATCATCTCGCCAGACCGGTCCGACAGGGAAACCGTGCCCTCGACGAAGGGAATTTCTTGGTCGTGGTCGACGCAACAATTCCGTACTCGATGGCGGTGGCGCGATCTCAGCCGAAAGCGGTAGCTTGCAGCTCGCTGGCGGACCCGCAAGGAGGCTTGGCCGGCCAGCGCAGTTCTGGAATGCCGCCGCCTCCGACCGCGCGACCGGCGGCCTGTTGATGGGCGCTGACAACCTGGTCGGCGGCCGGCGTCGCGGCTACAGCCGTTCAATCCGGCTAAGAATGTCGTCACAGCGGGTCAGGCGTTCAGTGCTACCCGGCCGTAGATGGATGACCCACCCGTCATTGGTTAGCCGGTCTCGCCGGCACCATGTTCACATCAAAGCTGGCGGGCAGCGGCTGATGCGTGTTCTTGATGGCCGCCGTCGTGCTCCTATCAACGGGCAAGATTATCACCATCCGGGCCGTTCGTTCTGGCCAAAGCGGTTCTCCAAAAAGCAGGAACAAGGTTGCAACGATGCTTATCAACAGAAGCGTCGCGCAGGTATTCACGATGATCTCGCCAAGCCGCATACAACCCTCTTCGACCCCGACACCCGCCACATCGCAGGGAGATGGCGGGCACTCATTCGACTGACGATGAAGGGACAGATAATCGACAGTCGACATACGCAAATGGGCAACCGTGATGAATGGTTTCACACATCGGACCTTTGCAGCGGGACCCGGGACTTTTGTCGCATTTGTGGCCTTGTCGGCGCACGCATCAGCTGGGCGCGACACACCTCACCGCCCGGAACAGGCCCGCCGTTCAGTTTTCGGTCGGAAGGGCTCTGGCAAGCGAAGCTGGGAATGTAGTGCCAGCATCAGGCGGTTCCGCAAGATCAGGACCAGTCCATTGGCGCACGGCTTCTTGCGACGTCGTGATGTAGAGATTGCACATGCCACAGTGTGCCGTGGCAACGTCCTGCCAGTCAAAATATCGCCGCCTGGAGTTGCGCTTTTCGGTGGGTTGGGGTCCCGCAGGCGCCATGTTCGGTTGGCGTGGGCACTGCGCGAAACCGGCTGCATCTGCGGGCCACGGTGGGTCTGTCGGAGTTTCCACACAGGATGGGGTCCAACGCAGTCATCGTGCAGCAGTAAACCTGCCCAATTCTCTACTCTCTACCGAACGGTCTCCCGTAGACTTCGCCGCCTCCGCTCACTGCTGCGGGCTTTTCGACGGGCAACTCTAAGTTCGGCAAGTGTTGGCCTCCACCAGCCTCTGAAGCGTTCGGTCGGACCGGCGGTTACCCGAGCGGGCCATGTGCTCACAAGTTCGGCCAGCGTAGCCGAACGCCACTTGCCCCAAATGAAGTCGCCGTTTGCAGGCATTGCATGGGGATAGAATGCGGCTGCGTCCGATGGCTCAACAAGTTCACCGGCAAATTCTACAAAGACGACAATCCCGTACTGCTCGGTTGCGACTGCGCGGCCCAGGGTGGGTAGATCTTGGGCTGGCAACGGATAGCGATGGCGCCGGCGCTCAGCAGCCCGCTTT